>JAZSBH010000095.1:0-30011 GCA_045602325.1 Eubacteriales bacterium
CCCTGGAGTACCTGCGCACCATCCCCCATCTGCGTGTCCGCGCCCGCTACTTCGAGGCGGTCTTTGCCGTCCGCGATCAGCTGGCTCAGTCCATCCATAAGTATTTCCATGCCAACGGCTACCGCTACGTTCATCCCCCCATCATCACCGGCTCCGACTGCGAGGGCGCGGGTGAGATGTTCCGGGTCACCACTCTGCCCTGGAACGCCACCGCCGAGAGCGAGGCCGAGTACTACGCTGAGGACTTCTTCGGCCGCAAGGCAGGTCTGACGGTTTCCGCCCAGCTGGAGGGCGAGATGGCCGCCATGGGTCTGGGTCGCATCTACACCTTTGGTCCCACCTTCCGCGCCGAGAATTCCAACACCACCCGTCACGTGGCCGAGTTCTGGCACGTGGAGCCCGAGGTCTGCTTCTGCGACATCCACGACATCATCGAGATCGCCGAGGACTTCATTAAGTTCATCGTGAGAGACGTCATGGATCACTGCCCCGAGGAGATGGAGTTCTTCAATCAGTGGGTAGAGAAGGGCGTTATCGAGAAGCTGCAGAAGATGCTCTCGAACGACTTTGTCAAGCTGGACTACACCGACGCCATCGAGATTCTCAAGAACGCCGCCGCCGCAGGGAAGGACTTCAAGTACCCCGTGGAGTGGGGCTGTGACCTCCAGACCGAGCATGAGAAGTACCTGACCGACGAGCATTTCGGCCGACCTGTCTTCGTGGTCAACTACCCCGCCGCTATCAAGTCCTTCTATATGAAGCAGAACCCCGACGGCAAGACGGTGGCCGCCACCGACCTGCTTGTCCCCGGCATCGGCGAGATCATCGGCTGCTCTGAGCGTGAGGCCGACTACGACAAGCTGGTGGCCGCCATGACTGCCCGCAATATGCCCCTGGAGTCCTACGAGGCCTACCTGGACACCCGTAAGTACGGCTCTGTCCCCCACAGCGGCTTCGGCCTGGGCTTCGAGCGTATGCTCATGTACATCACGGGCGTGCAGAACATCCGCGATACCCTCATGTATCCCAGAACCGTTGGTTCCATGTAATTGAATCCAAAGAGCCCCGATCGCCACCCGGCGGTCGGGGTTTTTCTGTCGATTGAACAGAGCTGAATACAATTATGAAGAATTATGAAGAATCCTCCCCGACCCTTGACAAGGTCGTGGCTGTATGATAGAATGAGTACACAATAGAAAAGGAGGTATCATCCATGGATCCCAACCGCATCATCCGCAAGTCTACTTCTGTTTTTCTCGCTGTTACCGTCGGTGTGTACGCCATCCTTGCATTGATCTGGACGATTGGGTCAGATCTCACTTGGGGTTTGATCTTCTCTGCTTTTGTCACCATTCCCACCGCCATCCTCGGCTGGTTCATCCTCTCTCTTGTCCTGTACCGTCGCGCCAAAAAGCAGGGAACCGACGATCTGCCCGATCTCAAATCCCGCATGAAGGTGGCCACCGGTCTGCTGGTTTTTTTGGTGGTCATGATCGCACTGCTGATCGGCTTCTTCGCTATGGCCATCAGCCATATGTGACCCGAAACCATTGACAGCAAAGGAGAATTTTACCATGTCAGATAAACTTTACAAAAAGCTGATCGCCATTATCCTCGCCATTGGTATGCTGACCACGGCTGCCCTGGTGGCCTACACCGCTTATCTGCACAGCAACATTTCCATCATCAGCTACATCGCAGGGGAGGGCTGGTAATATGAAAACGGCCGCCTCCAAACACCCCGTCGATCGCCAAAAGCTGACTCATCAGCTTCTGTCCCTCGGCTCGCTGTTGCTCCTGTTCGCGGTGCTCAATCTCACCATCTTTTTCGTGTTTACCCGCCGTTGCATCCCCAACACCAGCGAGGGAATGCAGGCCAAATCCGTGGAGCTGAACGCCTACCTGCCCTTCGACGAGAACTCCAAGATCGTGGATGTGGAGGGTAGCTTGAAGCTGGAAGATGATCTCCCCATTATCGATGGCGCGGCGGGGCTTTTCCCCGTCATGTCAGGCTTTGTCAATGCGGTCTACCCAGCCGACAGTGTCCACTTCGACGGTGAGAATTTCACCCCCGAAAGTGCCCTCCAATATTCCAACACTCGCGGTGCCTACAAGGCCATCGTGGATGGAACCGTGGATATCGCCATTTGCGTTGCCCCTTCGGAGGAGCAGTTGGCGTATGCCGAGGAGCATGGCGTGGAGCTGGTCTTCACTCCCATCGGACGGGACGCCTTCGTCTTTTTGGTCAACCAAAACAACCCCGTGGACAATCTGACCGTGGAACAGCTTCGCGACATCTACGCGGGAGAATATACCAACTGGTCCCGGGTGGGTGGGGACAATACCCATATCGCTGTCTTGCAGCGCAATGCGGGGAGCGGTAGTCAGTCTGCCCTGCTGAATTTTATGGGCGATATCCCCGTGAAGACCGACTATTTCACCTTCCTCGGCCGCTCCATCGGCTTTTCCTTCCGGTTCTACGTGGAGGATATGATGGGGGAAGATGCCCCCAACGGAGGGGTGAAAATGCTCTCGCTGGACGGTGTCTACCCCGACACCGAGAACATCCGAAGCGGCGCTTACCCCATCGTCAACGACTTCTATGCCGTCACCCGCAAGGGGGAGACCAACCCCAACGTGCAGAAATTCGTGGACTGGATGCTCTCGGAGGAGGGTCAGGCCATCGTAGACGGCTCGGGGTACGTGGGAGTGGCGATACCCTGAATAAAAGCAGGTGCCTTACCCGATGGGTGAGACACCTGTTTTTCGTTATTTGATATGGAGTTTTTTTCCATCTACCACCGTCCGCAGAAGTATGCGGAAGTCCTGCTCGGTGCCCTCGGTGAAGCCGTCTTTTGCCACAATGTGGGCGGCGTTGGGAGCAATGTAGAGGTAGAAAGCGTGCTCGGATTCGGTGACCTTGGTAATGATGTCGTATTTTCGTTCGCTCGTTTGTTGGGTTGTATCCGAAGTGAAGGTTTCGGTATATTTCTCCTCGGTAAAGATACACTCCGTTACCATATGAGCAGCGTCCTGCTTGCGGCAGTTTCGGCGGCGAAGGATAAGAGGGATCAACAAAAAGAGTATTCCGAAAATGACATTCATCGATAGAACGCGGATCGGATCCGGGTCAAAGGTGTCCTCATGACCGGATGCAAGCAAAATCAAATTCAAAATGATCTGACAGAGATTGATTCCGGTGGAGATGCAGAGGAGGATGGTTACGGCTAACCTCACGCCCCGTTGATGTTGACGGTTGAATTCCATGAGGGTCTCGTAGGTGTAGGATGTTTGGTTTTTGATTTCCATTTGAATCTCCTTTCAAGGCGGGAACACTATATAAGACACCAAAAGATGGCGAAATCTTACAGGTTTTGCGAAAAAAGTTTAGAAAATTTCAAATTGGGGTTTGTCGGTGGGTCTGCACAGCCTTGAGGCTCCCTCCGGGAGGGAGCTGGCGCCGGCGGCTTGCCGCGGGCGACTGAGGGAGAGTGCGCGACCTAAAAGCCTAATTCTCTTTGTCGGAAAAAAGTTTTTCGCTCTATGCACGCGGGCTCCCCCACCGCTTCGCGGAGCCCCCTCCCAGAGGGGGCCTTTCACTTTAGTCCGCGGAAATTCCGTTGCCCGATAAGTGATTTTCGCCCGCGCTCCTAAGGCTCCCTCCGGGAGGAAGCTCCCGCCCGCAGGCGGGTGAGGGAGAACAAGCACATAGAAATTTTCGGTTTGCTTCGGTCAACAAACTCACCGATAAACCCCAATTTGTCTCTCCCATTATACCATATTCCACCGCCCCTGTCAATCCTCCCCAACAAGAAAACCACCCCGCACGGAGTGGTTTCCCTATATGTATCAACACATTACAGCTCTTCCATGGTGTTCTGCACCAGGGAGATATTCAGGTTGCCGTTGCGCTGGCGGATCTCGTCGATGAACTCCTTTTCCTGCTTTTTGTCCTTCATGACGATGCGGTAATCCAGCTCCAGGAGGGTGCCGTAATCCTGGGTCTTGATGCGATTGAGATGGGCGTAGCGGCAATACTTCTTGATGACGGGCTCGAAAACACCGTCGTAGTCCAGGGACTCGGGGATAAGGATGCGGAGCCGCTTGCCCGTGCCGCCGAAGCGGTCGATGCCGATGACCGAGAGCAGGATGATGAAAACAAGGATCAAGCCTACGGCCAGAGCGCCGAAGCCGATGAAGCCCACACCGCAGGCGATACCGGCGGCGATGGAGAGGTAGTAGTAGACGATGTCGCGGGGGTCCTCCACGGTGTTCCGGAAACGGATCAGCGCGAGACCGCCGCCGATGGAGATGGCGCGGGCGATGTTACTACCGATACAGATGACGATGATAGAAACGATGGGACCCAGCAACATCATGGTAAACAGCATGGCGGGGCGGAACCCGGTGCGGCGATGGGTGAACATGTACACCAGCATGATGGCTACCGACAGACCCAGGGCACAGCCCATAACGGTCAGCGCATGGCCGAGGGTGATGACGGTAATGTCAATGGATTCCAGAATTTGATTCATCATTTGGTTCATGGTTATGCCTCCAAATCAATGTATAAGTCTCAAATAATGCTCTTCGTCGGGATGTGCGGCGCAGGCCTCTTTGTAAGCGTGGAGCTTGAAGTCGGTGCCCACCTTGGAAAAGGTATGGAAGGACAGGCCGAAATCGCTCATGACGCGGGAAAACCAGAAGGGAACTGCCCCGGCAAATTTGACCTCCAGAAGGGTTGTTCCTTCGGTGAGGATGGGGGTACCGTATCGACCCAACTCCAGATCCAGGTCGTAGCGTCGGGTCAGGATGTCGCTGTCAAAGGTTAGACGGAAGGAGGGATCCTCCTTGCCGTGGTAGGCGTTACGCAGATAACTCACGTACACGCGGGGTTCCACGGTCTGATGGGAGCGGTAGTAGTCGATCTCCCGGAGAACCTGCTCGTCAATGTAGGAAAGCCCGTCGGGGTGCCTGCCGGTTTCCAGATATACCTTGACGTCACCCAGCCTCAGTTTTGTTCTGCGCTTGGTACCCACGCCGTAGTATTTCTTTTTCAATTCAAGAAAAACCTTGGTATCCGAGGTGGGAACGCCGTAGCTCCGAAGCCGCAATTTCTCCTTGTACTTGGGAAGCTGGACAGACCCGCGGATGACGTGATCGTCAAAATCGTCGTAGTAGAGATTGCAGATCATATAGGGCTTGCCGTCCACGTTATAAGGGTCGTTTTCCATATAGGGCGCGATACGGGCTTTCAGCTCCTCCACGCGATCGGAGGGCAGGGTGGTCTTTTTTTCCATGCGCTTAAAGGTATTGGCCATACTGCCTCCTTTCCGCTTGTGGGAAAATTGTCAAATGAATGTTAAATTTCCCTCAATCCATTCCATTATAAAGGTAAAGTGTGACTGACCTATGAACAAAAAAAGAAAAAAAGAGCAAATTAACAGAATATTTACTAATCCTGTCGGCTTATATACCTTGGTGAATCGATCATCGCCCCAACTTTTTCAACGGCTAAACGTATGCGGACGGTGCACACTAACCGTGAACATTTGTCCGTTTGCTTTTTGACGCAACGGACACCGAAAGGAGACCGTGATCACCATGTCGATCCGACAAAAAACAACCGTTGTATGTAAGATGCTGACAATCTTTCTGGCTGCCGCCCTAATGGCTACTGCCCTGCCTCTTTCCATCCATGCCGCCAAGGGTACGGGATGGTACACCACCCGTGCGAGCGACCACCGCCAACCCATTGCCGATCCCGCTCTCCGTGTGGTGGAACAGTACGGCGGCTTCTATATTGACCACAAGCACACCGAGCCCGATGCCGAGGACAAGGTGGTCTACCTCACCTTCGACGCCGGCTATGAAAACGGCAACGTGGCCAAGGTGCTGGACGCCCTGAAGACCGAGGGGGCTACGGGAGCCTTTTTCATTCTGGGGCATGTGGCGGAAAAATACCCCGCGCTGGTGAAGCGTATGGCCGACGAGGGGCATCTGGTCTGTAACCATACCTACAGCCACAAGAATCTTTGCGGCGTTGCACCAGAGACTATTCGTGAGGAACTGAGCCGTCTGGAAGACGCCTGTCGTGATGTGGTCGGGGTGAAGGTTGCCAAATACTACCGCCCGCCGGAGGGAACCTTCGACGAGGCTATGCTGTCCGAGGTGCAGAAGCTGGGCTACAAGACCATCTTCTGGAGCTTTGCCTATGCCGATTGGGACAACGGAAAACAACCCGATCCTGCCTCTGCAAAAAAGAAGATTCTGGACAATATCCACAACGGCGCCGTCATTCTGCTTCATCCCACCTCGGCGACAAATGCCGCCATATTGGGGGACATATTGCGGGAGCTGAAGGGGCAGGGCTACCGTTTTGGTACCTTGGACGAGCTGACGGGAGGTGACTGACCGTGGCCGCACACAGACCCGATGCTATGACCGCACACAGAGACAGCACCAGACGGGGAAGGATCCTGTGGGTGACCGTGGCGGCGGTGTTCCTGACCCTGATGGGGTTGGTTCTTTGGGTGTGGGTACGGACGAGGGCGGCGGACGGCTACGGGGCGGGACGGTTGGAGCACCACCTGGATGAGTCTGCTGTCGAGGAGGATACCTCGGTTGAAGGACACCCCGCCGTTCTGATCCCCGCCTATCCCTCCCCCTTCCGTCCCCTGCCCGAATCCGAGACCGAGCTCGCAGAGACCACTGCCGAAGCCCCCGCCGAGACGGATTCGGATATTTCGCATAAAAACGACGAGATCGTATATCACAGCCGAAAAAACGACCGCATGGAGATCGCGCTGTCCTTTGATGACGGCCCTCATCCAAAGCTCACCCCCATCATCCTGGACATCCTGCGGGAATACGACATCAAGGCTACCTTTTTTATGGTGGGTGAGAACGTAGAATACTATCCCGCTGCCGCCCGTGCCGTGGCAGAGGCGGGGCATGAGATCGGGAATCATACCTTCTCACACCGCAAATTCAACCGTATGTCCGAGCATGAGATGCTGGATGAGATCGCCTCCTGCGAGGAGGCCATCTCATCGGTCTCCGAGACGCCCGTCCATTTCATTCGTCCCCCCGAGGGGCAGATGAATGACGTCATGCGCCGCGTCATTGGCACGCTGGACTACCGCATTATTCTGTGGGACGTAGATACCCGCGACTGGGCGCATAATCCGCCTGCCGAGATCAGTCGCCACATTTTGGAGACGGTGCAGGCGGGGGATATCATTCTCATGCACGATTTCATCGGCTACGACAGTCCTACCCCCGAGGCTCTGCGGCTGGTCATACCGGCGCTGCTGTCACGCGGGTACCGCTTCGTGACGGTGGGAGAACTTGTGGACGGTGATTGACGGTTCGTGCCGAGCACCTGCATACCGCGAAACGCGAAAAAAGCGGAATGCAGGTGCTTTTTTTGTAAACATTCTCTTAATTTTTTGGTATCCGTATTCTATTTTGTCTACATATATGTTATAATAAACTCTAATCCACGTAAAAAGTTGTATTGTGTTCTGTATATAGAGAAAGGCGGTTGTACGATGAAAGAAATGCTGGCTCGGCTGAGTATGATCTGGGAGAACTACATATGGTATCCCATATCCAATTTCTCGTTTTCGGATGCGATGGATATATTGATCCTGACGTTGCTTCTTTACGGAGTGTTTTTGTTTTTCAAAGAGCGCCGTGCAGGAAAATTGGCAGTCGGTCTTGTATTTATCGTTTTGGTCTACGGTATCAGTGACCTTGCCGGACTCCGTGCCATCCATCAGCTTATGGATTGGATCGCACCGTTCTTTATCATCCTGTTGGCCGTTGTTTTCCAGCCCGAGATCCGTGACGGTCTGGAGCGGCTGGGTGACAGACCCTTCGGCTTTTTCCTTCACAACCGTGACCAAGCCGATACGGCCAAGGTTATCAGTGAGGTGGTGGACGCCGCCTGTATGATCGCCCAGACCAACAAGGACGGTGCTCTGATCGTGATCGAGCGCTCCACCCCTCTGGGTGACTTTGTGAACAGAGGCCACATGATGGACGCCGCTGTGTCCAGCGAGCTGCTCCGTAACATTTTCGTGGACGGTACCCCCCTTCACGACGGCGCCGTGATCATCCGCAATAACCGCATTGCCGCCGCCTGCTGCGAACTGCCTCTGACCTCCAATGAAGAAGTCGTGCGCGGCGTCGGTTCCCGTCACCGTGCCGCCGTGGGTATCACCGAGGTCAGCGACTGTGTGGTGGTGGTGGTATCCGAGCAGAGACACGTGATCTCCATTGCCAATAACGGCTACCTGAAGAAAAACTACAATCAGAAGGCCGACGAATTCCAGAACGAAGCCAGCGCCAAGTCCATCCAGAAGGCTCTGCGTAAGGATCTGTCCCGTCTTTTGCGCGGAGACGCCAAGATCTTCGGTGCGCAGGATGACGAGACAGACGAGATCGAGCGCAGAAGCATCATTCCCGAGATTAAGTTTACCTGGAGCTTCAGCGACAAGTCCGAAAAGGCGGATAAGCAAAAGCCCGCGATTTCCCGTGAGATCGGAAACTCTTCCTCCAAAGGCAAGAAGAACCGCTACCACATTACCCGTGTGACCAAGAGTCATACACCCATGAACCAAGTAGATGCATCCGATGAAGATGTGCCTTCGGATCCGTCGGCGGATTGCTGATCCGTCAGCATCAAGAAAGGAACCAAGCCTATGAATCATTATAAACTGCGGGAGGGTGAGAACATCCGCAAGCCGGTCGTCAAGCGCGATCGGATCGAGATCCACGTTCCCGTTCTGCTCAGCTGCCTTGCATTGGCCTTCCTGATCTGGCTGTACGTGGTCAGCATTTCCAAGATCAATACCGCTCCCCCTCCTGTGGAAACCGCACCGACGACGAATGAACAGGATACGGCAGAGGTATCCGATACCGCTTTTGTTGAAACGGTTTCCCGGGCTGATGGCATCGGTTATGAGGTGCCCGAGCGCGGGGAGCCCGTCCGCCTGTAAGGACGTGGCCGATCGTGAAGATGAACGTAATGAAAGAGATGCGCTGTCGGGAAGCTGTCATCGAGGGAATATCGGTGCCGGTGGGGACGTCGGAGGCAGACGTTCTGTCCAAGGCAGAGCAGAAGATGAAGCGGTGCGGCATGCCTGTCGGGTCGCTTCATTTTCGCCTTTATAAAAAATCAGTGGATGCCCGAAAACGGGAGGATATCCGCCTGGTATACTCGGTTTTGGCCACTGCGGAAGGGAATCATCCCGGCTTTTCCGAGGAGAAGCTGATTCGCGCGGGGGTGAAGCCCCACCATAAAACAACTCTGACCGTAGAGCGGGGAAGCACCCCGTTGTCGTTCCGACCCTTGGTAGTGGGCATGGGGCCTGCGGGACTCTTCTGCGCCTATCTGCTGGCAAAGGAGGGGTATGCCCCCATCCTCATTGACCGCGGCGACTGCGTGGCTGACCGTGTGAAAGCCGTGGATGGCTTTTACCTTCACGGGCGGCTGGATACCGAGTCCAATATCCAGTTCGGTGCGGGCGGTGCGGGGACGTTTTCGGATGGGAAGCTCCTTACCCGCATCAACGACGTCCGTTGCGCCTACGTGCTGGAGACCCTCCGTGAGATGGGGGCACCCGAGGACATTACCCTGCAAGCTAAGCCCCACGTGGGCACCGACGTGCTCCGCGTGGTGGTGCAGAATATGCTGGATACTATTACCGATCTGGGTGGCGAGGTCATCTACCGTTGCCGCTTTGACGGCTATGACCGCCATCCCGACGGGAGCTTTACCGCCAAGACTACCAAGGGGGATATCTCCTGCGGACTGATCGTGCTGGCACCCGGTCACAGCGCACGGGATACCTACAAGATGCTCCTGGAGCGCCAGATGATGCTGGAGGCCAAGCCCATTTCGGTGGGGGTGCGCATCGAGCATCTGCGAAGTGATATGGATACCATGCTCTATGGCTCCTTTGCGGGACATCCCGATCTGGGTGCCGCCGAGTACCACCTGTCCGACACCAAGGGCGAGCGGGGCGTGTATACGTTCTGCATGTGCCCCGGTGGTGAGGTGGTAGCCGCCGCATCCGAGGAGGAGACCGTGGTGGTCAACGGCATGAGCCACCGCGCCCGTGACGGTGTGAATTCCAATGCGGCGATTGCTGTATCGGTCAGACCCACCGATTACGAGCCCGTGGACGGCAGTCTGGTGTTGGGCGCCATCGCCTACCAGCGCCACATTGAGAGGGCCGCTTTTGTGGCAGGTGGTACGGATTACAACGTCCCCGTGCAGACCGTAGGAGACTTTCTGAACGGCACGGGGGACAGGGCCATCCATGAACCTACCCGTGTCAAGCCCACTTACCGCGGTGGGGGGCATTTCCGGTTGGCATCTGTTAGTGACACCCTGCCCGCCTATGTGTGCGACTCTCTGCGCTATGGACTCCGCTCCTTTGACCGCAAGGTCAAGGGATACGCCATGCCCGAGGCCATTCTGTCCGCCGCCGAGACCCGCACCTCCGCCCCCGTCCGCATCCTGCGGGGGAGCGACTTCTGCGCCCTCGGAAATCCCGGTATCTACCCCTGCGGGGAAGGTGCAGGCTACGCGGGCGGTATTACCAGCGCGGCCGTGGATGGCCTCAAGGTGGCGGAAGCTATCCTGGCGGTCTACGCGCCGAGGCATTGACCCGACGATACGACGATACGACGATACGACGATAGAAAACGACATATTATGAAATGAATGAGTACGTACCAACCTCGTGCCGATCGGAGAACGAGTATCGGGCGAGAGGGGTACTTTGTGAACAGGCCTCTCCGTAGGGGAGGGGCGGCGCCCGCAGATGGGGCGTTGTGTCCGCAAATCGGACGCCGAATGAAAGGAATATATTTTGAAAGACACAGAAACCAATCAGCCCTTGTCGCGGGAGCGTATCTGGACGCTTCTCTGCGACATGGAGAACGAGACATATAGATCAGCTACCGAAGCCCTGTGCCGCGAGCTGGGCATCACCTCCCTGACCGCACGCTTGCTTTGCAACCGCGGTTACACAAGCCCCGCCGAGGCCGAGCTTTTCCTCCACAACGACCAGCGGGTCTGGCATGATCCCATGCTCATGGCCGATATGGAGCCCGCCGTGGCGCGGGTGTTGGAGGCCGTGCAAGCGGGCGAGAAGATCGCTATATACGGCGATTACGACGTGGACGGCGTGACCTCGGTCACCTCTCTGTACTTGTATCTCACGAGTCTGGGCGCTGACGTGACCTGCTACATTCCCAACCGTTTAGGCGAGGGGTATGGTATGTCGGTTGGTGCGGTTGACCAACTGGCCGAGATGGGAGTGACCCTCATCATCACGGTGGATACGGGAATCACCGCTCACGCCGAGATTGCCCACGCCGCCACCCTGGGGGTGGATACCGTGGTCACCGATCACCATGAGTGCCACGCCGAGATTCCCCTGTGTACCGCCGTTGTCAACCCCCATCGCCCCGATTGCCCCTATCCCTTCAAGGAACTGGCGGGTGTGGGCGTGGTGTTCAAATTCATCTGTGCCTGTGAGGCGACCCGCACGGGCTGTAGCCCTACCGAGGCGTTGGCGGTCATCAGTCGCCACATGATCGACCTGGTGGCCATCGGCACCATTGCCGACGTCATGCCCCTGACCCATGAAAACCGCTATATCGTATCCCATGGACTTGCCATGCTGGATCATACCGAACGCCCCGGCCTGGTGGCTCTGTTGGATGCCATTTCGGGGAGTGGGAACAGCCGCCCCGTCGCAAGCGGTGCAGTGGTCAAAAAGCCCCGCCGCAAAGTCAATTCGGGACTTGTGGGCTTTGGTATTGCCCCCCGCATCAACGCCGCAGGCCGTATCGCCCACGCCATGAAGGCGGTAGAGCTCCTGCTGGCCGATACGGCCGAGCGCGCCGAGGCGCTGGCCGAGGAGCTTTGCGAGATCAACACCCACCGCCAGACCGAGGAGAACCGCATCGCCGAGCAGGCTTACGCCATGATCGATGCCCAACTGGCGGATGCCGCCGCCCGCGGAGTCGCTCCCCCCAGTGTCATCGTGCTGGAGGAGGACGGCTGGATGCAGGGCATCGTGGGCATCGTGGCTTCCCGTATCACCGAAAAGTATGGCCTCCCCTCCATTCTCATATCCTTCGAGGGAGCCGTTACGGGGGATCCCTCTCCCCTGGATATTGGCAAGGGCTCGGGACGGAGCGTCAAGGGACTCAACCTGGTGGAGGCGTTAGCCGATAGCCGCGAGCTTCTCGTTCGCTTCGGCGGTCACGAGCTGGCGGCAGGACTGACCGTCCGCCGCGCTGATATCCCCGCCTTCCGAGAGCGCATCAATGCCTACGCCGCTGAACGTCTGACCGAGGACATGACCGCCGTCCGTTTTGAGGCGGACTGTGAGGCCGAGATGGCCGAGCTGACCATGGAATTGGCCGAAGAACTGGAGCAGCTGGAGCCCTTCGGTGTGGGGAATCAGACCCCGTTGTTCATCCTCCGTGATGCAGTGGTACAGAAGATCATTCCTCTGGGGACGGGGAAGCATACCAAACTCATGGTCTATCGGGATGGTACCATCCTGCAGGCCATTTGGTTCAGTCACTCCACCGTCCGTCTGCCCTTCGTGGTGGGGGATACCGTGGATATCCTATTCCAGCTCAACATCAACGATTACCAAGGCGTCCGCAGTCTCCAGCTCATCGTGCAGGATCTGCGGCTGTCCGAGACCTTTACGGAGGCCTGCCGTCGGGAGGAGAACCGTCTGACCGAGGTGTTGGCAGGCTCCCCCATTGCTCCCGAAGAGCATTTGGTACCCAACCGCGAGGAGATCGCCAGCGTCTTTACCGTCCTGCGAAGCGACGCCCGTGTGGGCAATCGGACGGTGAGTGAACGTAATCTTCTGGATCGCGCCAATCGCGGAGGCGCGGCTCAGCTTCCCATGGGCATGATCAAGCTCCGCCTCATTCTGCGTATCCTCAACGAAATGGGGGTATGTCACGTGGAAGATCCCATCGACGGCATCTACATCTTTGAAGTCAATTTTGCCTCCCCGAAAACCACCATCGACGCCTCCCCCCTTATGCAGAGCCTGCGTCGGCAATTGGCGACGGGGGAAGCGTAAAATCACCCGTAAAATCCAAACCGTAACGCGCAACCCATCCTGAAAGGACTCGATATGGAACAAACCGCTCACGTCGGTATCGACCGACTTTTGGAAATACTCAGAGCCACCGGTAAGAAGTACGACCTGGACAAGATCCAGGCCGCCTACGACTATGCTGCAGGACTCCACGAAGGGCAATTCCGCGTCAGCGGCGATGCCTACATCACCCACCCCATCGCCGTGGCCGAGATCGTGGCGGGACTGGAACTGGATACCGACTCCATCTGTGCCGCCCTGCTCCACGACACCGTGGAGGATTGCGGGGAACAGACCAATTGCCAGGAGATCGCCAAACGCTTTGGGGCTGATGTGGCTATGCTGGTGGAGGGCCTGACCAAGCTGGTTACCCTGCAGATCGACGATAAGGAAGAGGCGCACATCGAGAATCTTCGTAAGATGCTCCTGGCCATGTCCAAGGACGTCCGCGTCATCTTTATCAAGCTCTGCGACCGTCTCCACAATATGCGTACTCTGGACGCCAAGCCCGACCACAAGCGCCGCATCACGGCTTTGGAAACCATGCAGGTCTACGCGCCCTTGGCTCACCGCCTCGGTATGCAGAAGATCAAGCAGGAGCTGGAGAATCTGGGTATGCAGTACCTGGATCCTATCGGATACGTGGAGGTACGTGACGAGATCGAGCGCAAGTACGGCATGAGCCTGGGCTTCATCGAGAATATCCGCGGCATTGTGGCGGATAAGCTCAACGAGAACGGCATCAAGTTCCACCTGGAGGGGCGTATCAAGACAGCCTACTCCATCTACCGCAAGATGTTCAAGCAGAACAAGTCCTTCGACGAGATCTACGACTTCTACGCCATGCGGATCATCGTGGATACCGAGCTGGAATGTTACACCGTCCTGGGTATCATCCACGAGATGTTCAACTCCATCCCCGGCCGCTTCAAGGACTATATCTCCATCCCCAAGCCCAATATGTACCGCTCTCTCCACACCACGGTTATTGGCCGGGACGGTATCCCCTTCGAGGTGCAGATCCGTACCTGGGAGATGCACCATATCGCCGAATACGGTGTGGCCGCCCACTGGAAGTATAAGTCGGGCGCTACCTCCCAGGCCGACCTGGATCAGAAGCTGGAGTGGATCTCCCGCCTCATCGAGACCGAGGACGGCACCCGCGATCCCGAGGAGTTCATGACCGCCCTCAAGATCGATATTTTCCACGACGAGGTATTCGTGTTCACCCCCAAAGGCGACGTTCGCGCCCTGCCGCAAGGAGCGACCGTTATCGACTTTGCCTATGCCATCCACTCGGAGGTGGGCAACAAGATGCTGGGCGCCAAGATCAACGGTAGCATCGTGCCGATCGACCGGGTTCTGGAGAACGGCGAGATCGTGGAGATCCTGACCTCCTCTTCGGCCAAGGGACCCAGCCGCGATTGGCTGAACATCGTCCGCACCAGCGAGGCGCGAAATAAGATCCGCCAGTGGTTCAAACGGGAAAAGAGAGCCGATAATATCATCGTGGGTAAGGCTGCCATTGATAACGAGGTCAAGAAGCTGGCACCCCGTCTGCCCGAGGCCAAGCGCGTTGAGGCTGTGGCTGCCGTGGCTTCCAAGATGGGCTACTCCACGCCTGACGATATGTATAACTCCATCGGTTACGGGGAATTGCCGGTCACCAAGACCCTCCGCCGTCTGAAGGACGAGCTGGAGGCCATGACCCCTCCCGAGGTGCCCGAGGAAATCGCATCCTCCGCCAAGATGACAGCCGAGGACGTACAGCAGGTGGCTACCGCGGCACGGCCTCATAACCTGAAGCACAACAGCGGGATCGTAGTGGACGGTGCCGAGGGCTGTGCCGTCAAGTTCGCCAAGTGCTGTAATCCCCTGCCGGGTGACGAGGTGATCGGCTTCGTTACCAAGGGCTACGGTATCTCCATCCACAAGCAGGATTGCCCCAACGTGCTGCAGGGACGCAACAATCCCGATATGGCTGATCGCTGGAAGGAAGCCCGCTGGGAAGGTGCTGTCAGCGAATCGGGCAAGAGTGTCTACGAGGCACTGCTCCAGGTGCATACCCTGGATACCGTGGGCGTTCTGGCGGACATTACCGTGGCTTTGGCGGATATGAAGGTGTCCATCCTGCATATCAACTCCCAGAAGGCGGGTGTTGACCGCGTCATCATCAACCTCAAGATCAGCTGCAAGAACGTGGAGCACTACTACTCCATCGTCTCCAGGCTCCGTTCGCTGAAGAACATTCTGGACGTGACCAGAGGTTTCTCGTAATCTCGCAAAACCTTTGAAAAGGAAGAAGAATATGAAAGCAGTTATTCAACGCGTCATCTCCGCCTCCGTCGAGGTGGACGGCGAGCTCATCGGCTCCTGCGGCCACGGCTTGCTCATCCTCCTGGGCGTTGCCACGGGGGATACCGAGGAGGACCTGGACCGTATGCTCCAAAAGATGGTCAAGCTCCGCATTTTCGAGGACGACAACGGCAAGATGAATAAGTCGGTCCAGGATATCGATGGAGAGCTGCTGGTGGTATCCCAGTTCACCCTCCTGGCCAATTACAAGCACGGCAACCGCCCCGACTACCTGGGGGCCGCCGCTCCCGCCGAGGCCAACCGCCTCTACGAGCTGTTCGTGGAGCGTGCCAAGGCCTACGTCAAGCATGTGGGCCACGGTCAGTTCGGCGCGGACATGCAGGTGTCCCTCGTCAACGACGGGCCCGTGACCATCGTCATGGAGAGCGACGTGCTCAAGCCTGCAAGCAAGTCATAAATCCCAGCATAAGCCCAAAGAAAGATATACCGCATGAATCCCAATCGCAAATTCCCTCTTCGCAATACCCATACGCCTGATCCCCGCATACCTTTCCCCGCAGGCGGAACGCCGCCTGGCAATGCGACCAAAATTCAGGAATATTCGGAGAAAATCATGAGACTCTATATAGAAGGCCCGGTCAACAAATATTACATCCAGACTCTTTGTATGATCTTCTTCCCGGGCTCCAAGTTCTCGGATGACGAGCCCGTTACCGAGGACACCCCTGAAATGTGGGTGACTATGAATAAATCCCCCGAAACCGGGGTGGACGTCACCGCTAAGCTGTCCTACCGCGGACAATCGGCCGAGGCTGCCCGCCATTACGACTATGCCGAGGGCTACACCAAGGAGCGCCGCGAGAAGATCGCCCTGGGTGATGCCGTGACCTCGGTGTGCGAAGAGGTCATGGGTTACCGCTCCTCCTGGGGGATGCTCACCGGTGTGCGTCCCTCCAAGGTTGCCACCGAACTGCTCCAGAAGGGCATGAGTAAGACCCGTATCCGCAAGGAATTGACCAAGGATTATTTCGTCATTCCCAAAAAAGCCGCTCTGGCTACCGACGTGGCCATCAACGAAGCACGGCTCATCGGTACACCCGGTAAGAAGGATTGCTCGGTCTACATTTCTATCCCCTTCTGTCCCACCCGGTGTGCCTACTGCTCCTTCGTGTCCTATACCTCCAAGCGACTTCTGTCCCTCATTCCCGACTATCTTGTCCGTCTGGTTCATGATCTGGAGGGCACCTTTGCCACCATCAACAAGCTGGGCCTGCGCCTCCGTACCATCTACATCGGCGGCGGTACTCCCACCATCCTGAATGCCGACCAGCTGGCGTATCTGCTGGGAGCGGTAGAGAGCATGACCGATGTCCGCGCTCTGGAGGAGTATACCCTGGAGTCGGGCAGACCCGATACCATCGAAGCCGACAAGCTGGCTGTGGCCAGAGAGTACGGCGTGGGTCGTATCAGCGTCAATCCCCAGACGCTGTGTGATGACGTGCTCCGCCACATCGGACGGGCGCACGATACCGAGATGTTCTACCGCGCCTACGAGATCGCCCGTGCTTCGGGTATCCCTGTCATCAACACCGACCTCATCGCAGGACTTCCCGGGGACAACTTCAAGACCTTCTCGGCGTCCTTTGACGGCATTATGGCGCTTCGCCCCGAGAATGTGACGGTACATACCTTCTGCGTGAAAAAATCCGCCGAACTGCGCCAGGCAGGAGCCGACGTCTACTCTATGCGGGGCGGCGACACGGGAAAGTGCGTGGATTATTCTCAGATCCAATGCACCCACGAGGGGTATATCCCGTATTATATGTACAGACAAAAGAATACCGTCGGAAACTTTGAAAACGTGGGCTTTGCTCTGCCCGGCTACGAGGGACTCTATAACATCTACATGATGGAAGAAGTCCACTCCATCTTTGCCGCCGGTGCGGGCGCGGTCACCAAGCTGGTGGACTACGCCCCCGTGGACGGCTCTCCCCGCTACATTGAACGCATGTTCAATCCCAAATATCCATACGAGTATCTGGATGATACCGGTGCCGCTTCCATGCAAGAGAAGCTCAACCGGGTGGAGACCTTCTATCGGGAGCGTGGCATGCTGGATTGATTTTGACGTCGGTATTCCTTCCACCCCCGTGAGGTAAAAGCCCCTCGGGCTTTTCCTCACATAACTCCCAAGAAAGGAGACCGTACTATGAAACGATTTCAGACCAATCACCCCATCCGACTCCCCTTCACCTTTTCCACCCCCGACGAGGGCATCGCCCTTGTCAAGAAAAACGAACAGGAGGTAGACGAGCGCCTCACCGCTTGCGCCGCCGCCATCAGCGCCGACTGCGTAGCCCACGGCGTCCGTGTCATCCGCCTGTCGGGACCTACCTGCGTGGGTAAGACCACCGCCGCCGAAAAGCTTACCGAGGCTCTGGAGGCCGCGGGACGGGTGGTGCACCCCATTTCCATCGATGATTTCTTCTACGGCCGTGACGTGCTTCACCAAATGGCCGAGGAGAGCGGAGATCAAAAGCTGGATTACGATTCGGTCAAGACCATCGACCTCCCCGCGTTGGCAACCTGTGTTCGCGAGCTTATGGAGCAGGGAAGCACCCAAGTTCCCATCTTCAGTTTCAAGACGGGCTATCGCGAGGGCTACCGCGACCTGACTGTACCTGAAGGGGAGGAGCCCGTTTTCCTCTTTGAGGGAATCCAGGCGGTCTACCCCGAGGTGGCCGCCCTGTTCGAGGGTATCCCCGAGCGTAGCCTCTTCATCAACGTCATGAAGGATACCGTCCTTGTGGACGGCGAGGGCAACGAGCGTATCTTTACCCCCGAACGCATCCGCCTCATGCGCCGTCTCGTCCGTGACGAGGCCAAGCGGGGTACCTCCCCCGATTTCACCCTAGCTCTATGGCACAGCGTGCGAGAAAACGAGGTGAACGCCATTCTTCCGTACGCCGATGCATGCGACTTTGGCATCGACTCCAACATGGCCTTTGATATCCATATGCTGGCCCCCCACCTGCGCCGCATTTTTGCCGAGTATCCCTGTGACGGGGTGGAGGTTGTCGCACAGAACGCCATTTTGGCCTCCATTGAAGGGGTTGAAGGGATCTCCGAGGCCTGCCTCGCTCCCAATTCTCTTTATCATGAATTCATCCCGAAATAATTGACCCGACTCCGTCATACCATATAGCAGAATGCTTTTCTGTGAGGTATGCCATGAATCCATCCGTCCGCTCCAAGCGCTCTTCCTTTTTGTCGGGGGTGAGTGTGCTCACCCTGTCGGCTCTGATCGTCAAGGTCATTGGGCTTTTCTATCGCATTCCCCTTTTGAACTATCTCGGTACCGAGGGGATGGGGTACTTCAACACCGCCTACGAGCTGTACGCCCTCTTTTGCGTCATCTCCACGGCGGGCTTGCCCGTGGCTATGTCGGTGCTGATTTCTGCCTTCGAGGCCGAGGGTCGGCGCGGGAATGCGCGGCGGGTGTATCGGGTGTCCTTGCTCCTGTTTACGGGGATCGGTCTTGTGGGAACATCCCTGCTCTGGGGGCTTTCGGAGCCCTTTGCCAAGCTGTTGGGCAATCCTCTGTCGGCCGCCTGCATGCGAGCCATCGCCCCTACTGTACTGCTCATCTGCCTGTCCTCCGCATTCCGTGGGTATTTCCAGGGACGGCGCAATATGCTCCCCACCGCCCTGTCCCAGGTGATCGAGGCGGGGGGAAAGCTGTTTTTGGGACTGATCTTTGCCGCCTATGCCCGAGGAACGGGGGCAGACCTGCCTGCCACCGCCGCTTACGCGGTTTTAGGACTCACCGTGGGGACTGCTCTTTCGGTGCTGTATCTCCTGATCCATAAACGCATGGCAGACCGCCGTGAGGATATGGATCTCCTTCCCGCCGACGCGGCGACCTTGTCCGGTTCTATCCTTCGTCCGCTTTTGGCAACCGCCATTCCCGTGACCATGAGCGCCGGTGTCATCAGCCTGACCAAGTGTGTGGATCTGGCGCTGATCCTTCGCCGCCTACAGGCTGTGGGCTATACCACCGCCGAGGCCAACGCCTTGTATGGCTGTTATTCCACCCTGGCTGTACCCGTGTTCAACATACTGCCCTCCCTGACCACGTCGGTGGCCCTCTCTGCCGTTCCGGCTCTGTCGGCGGCACTGCAAAAAGGGAAGGATGGGCAAGCGGAACTTCGCAGAACTGCCTCTTCGGCTCTAGGGTTGACCCTGCTGATCGCCGTCCCCGCGTCCTTCGGGATCGCGGTGTTCTCCGAGGACGTACTCTCCCTGCTCTTTGCGGGTCAGCCTGCCGCTGTGGCCCAGGCCGCACCCTGGTTGTCCTGTTTGGGATTGTCGGTTCCCGCCGCTTGTCTAGTCACCGTCACGGGGGCTATGCTCCAGGCCGCAGGGAAGGCCAACCGTCCCATTATTTCCATGCTGCTGGGGGTGGGTTGTAAGACCGCACTGGCCTATATTCTGCTCGGAATAGAAGGATGGGGCATGGCAGGCGCACCCTTCAGCTCCCTGATCTGCGATACCGTCATCGTGGCGGTCAATCTCTACTTCATTGCACGGCACGCACCCGCTATGTTGCCGTCCCTCCGTACGGGGATTACCCTGTTCGCGGTGCCCAGTCTGTTGGCGGGTGGTGCTGTCGCTGCGGTCAAGCTCCTGCGGCAACTGATCGGCTGGCAGGAGATCACCCCTCTGTATACCGTGGGTACCATAGCCTGTGTGGCCTGCTTGTACGGGGCGGGGGCGTTGATCGGCTTGCTGCTTTACAAACAAACATTTATACACAATAAGAAGGAATCACAACATGAACAAACTCACCAAAGAAGCGCGTGACCAAAAAGTCCGCTACCTCCTGGAAAAGAATACCGCCTATACCTTCGACGATCTGGTGACCGTGGTGGAGATTCTGCGGAGCGAGGGGGGATGTCCCTGGGACATGGAGCAGACCCACAAGAGCATTCGCAACGACTTCATCGAGGAGACCTACGAGGTCATCGAGGCCATTGATACCGATGACCCTGTCCTCCTGCGTGAGGAACTGGGTGACGTGCTGTTGCAGGTGGTCTTCCACGCCCGCATTGAGCAGGAGCAGGATGTATTCGGCATGGAGGAGGTATCCAACGATATTTGCGCCAAGCTCATCCACCGCCATCCCCACGTGTTCGGAACGGTGGAGGTGGCCAATTCCGCCGAGGTGCTGAAGAACTGGGACGCCATCAAGGGAGAGGAAAAACAACGCATCACTATGACCGATAAGCTCCGCGCCATCCCTCCCATGTACCCCGCCCTCATGCGTGCGCAGAAGGTGGGGAAGAAGGCCGCCTGCTTTGACTTCGGCAGTGCCGAGGAAGTATACAAGAAGCTGGACGAGGAGATCGCCGAGGTCAAGGTTGCCGCCGCGTCGGGGAATCAAGCCGCCGTAGAGGAGGAGCTGGGTGATCTGCTTCTGACCGTGACCAGTCTGGCACGCAAGCTGGGGGTCAAGTCCGAGGAAGCCCTGTTCCACGCCACCAATAAGTTCATCGACCGTTTTGAAAAGGTGGAGAACGTCGTTTTGGCCGAGGGCAAGGATATGGAGACCCTGACAATGACCGAGCTGGACGCCATTTGGGACAAGATCAAGCATCAGGCATGAACCATACCGAATCCATTATCCTCACCCCCGCCATAACCCTTCATTATACCCATACCGAGCGTTTCAAGACCGCACGGCTCAGCCTGTTTACGGTCATGCCCGCCGACGGGGAGCAGTCACCGCTAACCACCTTGCTGTTCGGCATTCTGCGGCGGGGCAGTGAACACTACCCCCGTCTGGCGCTTTTGAACCGGCGACTGGACGAGTTGTACGGTACTACCCTGACCATCCGCAACTATCTTCACGGAGACAGCCACGTGGTTTGCTATACCGCCGAGATGCTGGAATCCGATTTTCTGCCGTCCCGTCATGGGGATATGGACATTCTGGGCGGGGCTATGGAGTTGCTTGCGGATATGATCCTGCATCCGCTTCGCGACGGGGACGGAAATCTTCGTGCCGATGCCGTGGAGAAGGAAAAGCAGTCCCTTATGGACAGCCTCCGTTCCCTGCGCAACGATACCCGCGCCTATGCGGCTACCCGTCTGCGGGAGATCATGTGTGCGGGGGAACCCTACGGGCTCTCCATCGGAGGCACCGTGGAGCAGGTTGCGGCTATCAGTCCCCAAGAGGTGACCGCCCGCTATCGGGCTCTGTTGAGCGAGACCCGCCTGGAGGTCTTTTACACGGGACGAGCCTCGGCGATGGAGGTGGAATCTGCTTGGCGAAGGACCTTCGGAGCATGGCAGCCTGCCGCTGCGGACACCGTCGCGACCTCCCTTCATCCCACCCCCGCAACCCCTCACCGCGTGCAGGAGGAGATGGCGGTCAGCCAGGGAAAGCTCTGCATGGGATGGGCCTGCGGCGAGAATTATTCCACTCTGCATGATCCGCAGGTGTTGGCTGCCTACGCGGTATGCAACGAGCTCTTCGGTGTCATGCAAAACTCCCTGCTCTTCCGCCACGTGCGGGAGGAATTGGGACTTTGCTACTTCTGTGATTCTGCCCTGGATATGACCAAGGGCATCCTGTGGGTGTCCTGCGGCATTCGTTCCGATCGGAAGGAGGAAGCCGAAACCGCGATTCGTGAGCAACTGCTGGCGTTGCAAAAGGGAATCATCAACCCCGACGACGTGGAGCTGGCCAAGCTCTCCCTCCTGAACAGTTACCGCCAGATCGGGGACAGCCAGGCCTCCCTGGAAGCATTTGCCTTCGGAAAACTCATGAATCGAACCACGGACACCCCCGATGAGGAGATGGCGCGTATCGCCGCCGTCACGCCGGATGATGTGGTCAAGGTTGCTCAAACCTTCCGGCCCGATACCGTGTTTTTCCTTAACGGCACGGCCGCAGAAGGCGAGGGGGAGGAGGATACCTATGACGACTGAATGGACTTGCCATACCTGTGAACGATTGGGCGAACGGTACTACGAGTGCCGCCATCCAAGCGGTTTGCGCGTTCTGGTCTCACCGAAGGATCTTTCGGCCACCTACGCCATCCTGGGGGTAGGCTACGGCTCCCGCGATCGCTTTGCAGGCGGCGCTGTGCCCATGGGCACGGCACACTTTTTGGAACACAAAATGTTTGAACGAGTCGGTGAGGGTACCGATGCTTCCGGTTGGGAGGATGTGTTTTCCGCCCTGGGGGCAGAGGTAAACGCCTATACCTCGGATGATTGCACAGCCTACATGTTTTCCGCCACGGATCATATTCCGGAGGCGCTGGAAGCGCTTTTGTCCATGGTCAGTGACCTGTCGGTGACTCCCGCCTCGGTTTCCCGCGAGCGGCAGATCATTGCCGAGGAGATCCGCATGAATGCCGACGATCCCTGGGAAGTCTGCTACGCCAATATGCTGCGCGGGCTGTATGCACCCGTCAAAAAGGGCGGCAATCCTGTCCGTGAGGAGATCTGTGGCACTGAGCAGTCCATCCGCCGTATCACTCCTTCGCTCCTGTCCGAGGTGCACGAACGGTTCTATTGCCCGGACAATATGGTGCTGGCCGTATCGGGGCGTGTGAACCCCGAGGAAGTTATCGCCGCCGTGGATGCCGTACCGGGATACGCGGCTCCCGCTTTCCGTTGTCTGCCGACCTCACACCGGAATCCTCACGATCCCGCAGAAGCCTATAGGCAGCGGGTCACCACCCGCATGGAAACCGCCAAGCCGCTGTTCTCCATTGGGGTCAAGTTGCCCGCGGCTTTCGCGATCCCTGCGGATCCCATGGAATCGGTATACCTGGAGCGGCTGATGACGGTGCTTTGCGAAATGCTTTTCTCCCGCTCCGGGGATTTTTACAGCAGCCTGTTTGAGAGTGGTACCGTCAGCCCGGGTATGGCATACGGCTCATCTCTTGGACGGCCTGCCTTGGGTGGAACGGCGGAAGGATACGGGTATTTCTACTTGTCGGGTGAGTGCGATGACCCCGACAGGGTGTACGACGCCTTCCTGTCGTATGTGTCCTCGCTCCGGGCGGGAGGCCTCGATCCCGATGGCTTTGACCGCGCCTGCCGTACCCTGTACGCCGACTACGTGTACGGTTTCGATTCCACCGAAGGGATCGCTTCCTCTCTCATGACCACCGCCATGGACGGTATCGGTCTGTACGACCTCTGCTCCGTGGATGAAAAACTGACCTTTGCGGATGCGGAAGCATTATTTGCCGGTACGTTTACAAATTCCCAATACACCCTCTCCACGGTTTTGCCGATGGAGTGAATCCTCTTGTTACGAAAGGATCAACTATGAGTACGACTGTTTCTTTTCCCGGTCTTGGTATCGAGGCATTTTCCTTTGACCGCGTAGCCTTTGAGCTGTTCGGCAAGCCCATCTACTGGTACGGCGTCATCATCATGCTGGGCATCGTGGCCGCCTTTGTTCACGCCTACCTGCGGTGTAAGCAGGAGGGCATCAAGGGCGACGACATCCTGGACGTAGGCCTTTTCACGGTGATCTTCGGTGTCATCGGTGCTCGGCTGTACTACGTGGTCACCACGCTGGACACTCATGAGTATAAGAACTTCATCGATGTCATCGCCGTCTGGGAAGGCGGTCTGGCCATTTATGGAGGTATCATTGCGGGCACCATAGCCATTCTTTTGACCTGCCTGTATAAAAAAATCAATCCTCTCAAGGTGATGGACACCATCGCCCCCGGCGTTGCCCTGGCTCAGGCCATGGGGCGTTGGGGAAATTTCGCGAATGGCGAGGCCTTCGGCGAAATCGTGCCAGCGGGACATCCTCTGTATGCTTTGCGGATGGGTTTAGTTTCTTCGTACAGTGTTGAATACACGAACAGCACCGAAATGCACTATTTCCACCCCACCTTCCTCTACGAATCTCTGTGGAACGTCGTGGGCTTTGTCATGATCACCCTCTTGTACCGCAAAAAGAAGTTCAACGGCCAGGTGACCCTTATGTACTTCGCCTGGTACGGCTTTGGGCGGATGTTCATTGAGGGTCTGCGTACCGACAGCCTCTACGTGGGCTCCTTCCGCATCTCCCAGGTGGTGGGACTCATCTGCTTCCTGGCGGGTTCTGCGCTGCTGGTGGCTGGATTTATTCTGTCAAGCGAAGGAAAATTCGATAAGTGGCTCAAGGTGCAGTGGGCACAGGCCGTTCCTGTCGAGGGCGAAAGTGCTCCTACGGAGACTGCCGAGTCAGGCGAGGCTGTTTCGAATAACCAAGCCGCCGCTGATACGATCGCCACAGACGGGCAAGCGGATACACCGACTGCGGACATCCAAGAGATCCAAACCGAAACCCAAGAACAGGAGTAACCAACATGGCACACATCATTGACGGAAAAGCCATCTCCGCCGCCGTGCGCGGTGAGATCAAGGAAAATACCAAGCATTTTATCGCCGAGACAGGCATCACCCCCGGCCTGGCCGTGATCATCGTGGGCACCGACCCCGCCTCCCAGGTCTACGTTCGCAATAAGCGCCGTGCCTGCGAGGAGGTGGGCTTCTATTCCGAGGCCTATGAGCTCCCCGAAGAGACCACGCAAGCCGAGCTGGAGGCTCTTGTGGACAAGCTCAACGCCGACGAAAAGATCCACGGCATCCTCTGCCAGCTCCCCCTGCCCAAGCACCTCGACGAGGAGGCCATCCTGCTTCGTATCGACCCCAAAAAGGACGTGGACGCGTTCCACCCCTATAACGTCGGTAGAATCATGATCGGGAATCAGAAGTTCCTCCCTTGTACCCCTGCGGGTGTGATGGAGCTCATCCGCCGTTCCGGCATCGACTGCACCGGCAAGGAGTGCGTGGTAGTTGGCCGCTCCAACATCGTGGGCAAGCCCATGGCCATGCTCCTGCTTCAGGCCAACGGCACGGTGACCGTCTGTCACAGCCGCACCCGCGACCTGGCCGAGGTGACCCGCCGCGCCGATATTCTTGTTGTGGCTATCGGCAAGGCTGATTTTATCACGGGTGACATGGTCAAGGATGGGGCCGTGGTTATCGACGTGGGGATGAATCGCCGTTTCGGAGGAAAGGATGACGGTAAGCTGACCGGCGACGTGGATTTCGCCACCGTGGAGCCCAAGGCTTCCCACATTACCCCCGTTCCCGGCGGCGTGGGTCCCATGACCATCACCATGCTCATACAGAACACCTTGACCGCGGCAATGGAAGCCGCAGGGAAGGTCTGATCGGTGACTGCCATGGCCAAGACGACGATCTGGCGTATTGCCGACGAGCATATCATTACCTATTCCCTAAACAAATTCACGGGGAAAATGACGATCACATTGGACGGAGACGCGTTCACCCTCTCGGCTGGATTCCTCTCCCTCAAGGCCGCCCGCCGCGAGCCATTCCGCATTGTCGATGCCGACGGGGAGGCCGAACAGGCGATCCTGGTGGTGGATAAGAAGGGAAGGGCCAAACTGATCTTCCGGGCGAAAGAGGTTGCACCAGACCTGTAAATTGCAGTTTGTCAGGGAGGATTTATGTACTTTTCTTTCCGTGGCGAAAGAAAAGTACCAAAAGAACGCCCCTCAAGTGAGTCACCCACGGTGCCTCCCTTAAGAACCCCCCCTGAACAGCGCACACATTTTGCTTTTCGCAAAATGTGTTGTCTGCGCGTATGGTCGTCAAAGCCAAGAAACCCGCACGAACGGCGGAGCGCCGTCCGCGCGGAGCTCAGCCCTTTATTTCAACCGAAAGTGATTTTTTCTCTTATGGGATAATGAAAACTTTGGGGTTCTGCCAAACAGACTGATGCCCGTGACGTTGGCGCTCCGCCAACATTGCGGCTCTCCGGCAAGCTGCGACTTTACAGCGTGTCAGCTCATTTGCCCACCGGCAAATGAGCACGCAGATAAGGGGATAGGATTCGTAAGGAAAGTACCGTGGGTACTTTCCTTACGTGGCGCTCTTTTGGTACTTTTCTTTCGCCACGGAGAGAAAAGTACATAATCAACTCACTGACAAACTGAAATTTGAAACCAAGAAAGGAGACAATCCATGGGCACCTTCGTACATCTTCACCTCCACAGCGAATACAGCCTGTTGGACGGTGCCTGCCGCATATCCGACCTGCCCGCGCGGGTGAAGGAATGCGGACACGATGCCGTGGCACTCACCGACCACGGCGTGCTCTACGGCGCGGTCTCCTTTTACGAGGCCTGCAAAAAGGCAGGGATCAAGCCTATCATCGGCTGTGAGGTCTACGTCGCACCCGGCTCCCGCTTTGAAAAAACGGGTATGCAGGGACGGGAGGGCGCGTATCACCATCTCGTCCTCCTCTGCGAGAATATGGAGGGTTACCAAAACCTCATGACTCTGGTCTCCGCAGGCTTTACCGAGGGCTTTTACGGCCGTCCCCGTGTGGATATGGAGCTGCTTCGCAAGCACCACACGGGTCTCATTGCCCTGTCTGCCTGCCTGTCGGGTGATATCCCCAAGCGACTTCTGGCCGGGGACTACGAGGGTGCCAAAGCCGCTGCTATGACCATGTCCGAGATCTTCGGAGAAGGAAACTATTACATCGAGCTCCAGAATCACAGCCTGGCCGAGGAGCGGCAGATTCTGCCGGCTCTTTTGCGGCTGGCTCGTGAATGTAACCTGCCCGTGGTGGCCACCAACGACTGCCACTACCTCCGCCGCGAGGACGCCTATATGCAGGAGGTACTCACCTGCATACAGACGGGGCGCACCGTGGGCGAGGACGGCAAGGTGGGCTTTGAGACCGATGAGTTCTACTATAAGGACACGGGGGAGATGGAGATGCTTTTCTCCCGCTACCCCGGTGCCATCGAGAACACCGTCCGCATCGCCGAGCGGTGCAACGTGGAGTTCGATTTCTCCAAGACTTACCTGCCCAAATATCCCTGTCCCGACGGGCTCTCCGCCGGGGAATACCTGGCGCGGCTGACCGAGGGGGGACTCCGCCGCCGTGTGGAGGCGGGGCAGATCCTGTTCAGCGATACTGACAGCAAGTATTCCGAGACCGCTTACCGCGAGCGTATCGCTTACGAGCTTTCGGTCATCGGGAACATGGGGTATGACGACTACTTCCTGATCGTCCAGGATTATGTCAACTTCGCAAAATCCCGTGATATTCCCGTCGGTCCCGGCCGTGGCTCGGGCGCGGGTTCTTTGGTCGCCTACTGTATCGGCATCACCGAGGTGGACTCCATTGCCTTTGATTTGCTCTTTGAGCGTTTCCTCAACCCCGAACGGGTGAGCATGCCCGATATCGACGTGGACTTCTGCTACAACCGCCGCGACGAGGTCATTGCCTACGTCGCCGAAAAGTATGGGCGGGATCATGTCTCCCAGATCATCACATTCGGTACTCTGGCCGCCCGTGCCGCCATTCGTGATGTAGGCCGTGCCATGGGTATGAGTTACGGTGACGTGGACGCAGTGGCCCGCGCGGTGCCCCACGAGCTGGGCATCACCATTGCCGAGGCTCTCCGCCTCCCTGATCTCAAAGCCCTCTACGAGGAATCGGAGCAGATCAGGAAACTGGTGGATACCGCTGTTTCTCTGGAGGGAATGCCCCGTAACGCCTCTGTTCACGCGGCGGGCATTGTCATCACCGACCGTCCCGTCAGCGAGTTCGTTCCCCTCGCTGTTAATAACGGCACCACCGTCACCCAATACGACATGGATACCGTGGCCAAGCTGGGTGTGTTGAAATTTGACTTTTTGGGCCTCCGCTATCTCACTATCATGCACGACGCCGAGGAGCAGGTCAGGGAATCGGATCCCGACTTCGCCCTTGACCGCGTTCCCCTGGATGATCCCGATACCTATGAGCTCATCAGCCGCGGGCAGACCCTCGGCGTATTCCAGCTGGAATCCGGCGGAATGAGGCAAATGCTGACGGGTCTGAAGCCCCGCGCCATCGGGGATATCGAGGCCGCCATCGCCCTCTACCGCCCCGGCCCCATGGAAGCCATCCCCCGCTATATCGCCAACCGCGAGAATCCCGCACGGATCGAGTATCCCTCCCCTCTGCTGGAGCCCGTCCTGTCCTCCACCTATGGCGTGACGGTGTACCAGGAGCAGGTCATGAGCATCTTCCGGGTCATGGCAGGCTATACCTACGGCCACGCCGACATCGTCCGCCGTGCCATGTCCAAGAAAAAGGCATCGGTGCTGGAGGCCGAGCGGGCGGATTTTGTGGCGGGAGCGGAGCAGAACGGTATGACCCATGCCGAGGCGGAAGCTCTGTTCGACGACATGGGTAGCTTTGCCAACTACGCCTTCAATAAATCCCACGCCGCCGCCTACGCCCTCATCTCCTACCGCACAGCCTACCTCAAAGCCCATCACCCCGGGGCGTATTTTGCCGCGCTCTTGACATCCGTGCTGGGCAATCAGCCCAAGATGGCGGAATATACCGCCGAGTGCACCAAGTATAACATCCGCGTCCTGCCCCCCGACATTAACGAGAGTGAAATGAACTTCCACGCGTCCGAAACCGGGCGGGGCGGCCATATCCGCTACGGTCTGCTTGCCCTCAAGAACGTGGGCGAGGCTTTTCTCCGTGCCATACTGACCGAGCGACGACGCAAGCCTTTTACCTCCTTCGAGGACTTTCTGGAACGCCTGTCGGGTCACGATCTCAACAAGCGCCAGGTGGAAGCCCTCATCAAGGCGGGAGCCTTTGACGGTTTCCCCACCCACAGAGCCCAGCTTTTGGCGGTTTATGAGACCATGATTGAGACCCTTGCCGCCAAGACCCGCGCCAACCTGGCAGGGCAAATGGATATGTTCTCCATGGGCGGTGACGAGGTGTTGGATACCGCTCCTGCCTTTGACTACCCTGAAGTCCGCCCCTATACCCTCCGTGAGATGCTCATGCTGGAGAAGGAGGCGTCGGGCATGTTCTTCTCGGGACAACTTCTGGACGATTTCTCTAAATGTGTGGAAGCTCTGGCTCCCATGCCCATCACCGACATAGTATCGGCTGACGAAGAGGGAACGGAGACTGCCTCACCCCTGCCCGACCGAGCCAAGGTTAAGATCGCGGGCATCATCACGGGGGTCACCCTGAAAACCACCAAAAAGGAGGAGCGTATGGCCTTCTTTACCGTAGAGGACTCGGGTGGTGTCATCGAATGCCTGGCTTTTCCCAAGACCTTTACCCAGTACAGCGAGATCATCAAGACCGACAACGCCGTGTTCGTGGAAGGAAACCTGTCCGTTCGCGAGGATGAATCTCCCAAGATTCTGGTGTCGGTCATGGGACTCCTGGTGGACAACGCCCACTTCAACCCAAATTCCAAGCTCAAGGCCGAGCCTGCCCCTATGGCAAAAATGGTCCCTCCGCAAGGTACGCAGAAGCCGGAACCCGGGGCGCAGGAGCCCGTTTCGCTCCGCGCAACGGGCGAACGGCCGCAGGCGGCAGGGAACGTCTACAATCCCTATGAAACCATGCCCCCCACCCGTGCCTATAACCCCTATGAAGCCATGCCT
>JAZSBH010000096.1:0-13358 GCA_045602325.1 Eubacteriales bacterium
GATCACCTCCTTGTCCAGAATGACACCCCGGATCTCCTCGATCACGGTGAAGTTGACCCGGATCTCGGCTTCCCCGTTGTAGGACGTGACAACAAGCGTGAACATATTCTCATACGCCTTGTCTGCGCAGTCCTCAACGGTGTCCTCGGGATACACGGACGAGAGGATCTTGGTCAGGTTGCCCTTGGGCGCGATGGTGAAGGATTCCTCCGAGCGAAGGATGACAAAGCCCGCCGTGAGGTCCTTTTCGGACTGGAAGGCGTACTGGTCCCCGTCCAGGGTAAAGTCGAAGTCCTTACCCTCGATGGCGTTGGGCACCACCTTTACGGTGTACCCCTTGGCCTCGTCGTTGGGGGAAGCAAAGACGTACTTGACCTCCACCTTCAGCGGGTCGTCCTCCTTGACCCGGAAATCGCTTCCCGTGCTGAGAACGTCCTCACCGTCTACCGTCACGTAGAAGCCGGTGAAGTCGGTGGTGAAGCCCCCCGTGAAGTAGATGATGAAGCCTAGAACGCCGATGAGGGCGAGGATGATGAGGGCATAGATGATGATCTTACTCCAATTCATACATTCACCCCCTTAAAAGCTCATTCTGCTTCGGCTCAGGGTCACGCTCCGAACCGCCGACACGGTGCGGACGTGGATGGTTTGGGTCAGCCCCGTATTCGTCTCGGTGACGGTGACCGTTACGTAGGGGAGCTTCCCATCCACATAGCCGCTGAAGGAGCAGGTGGCCTTGCCCAGCTGATTGCCCGTGGTCCAGGTGTAGGACGCGGGATCGTCCTTAGCCTCGATCTTCAGCTTGCCCTCCTCGATACGGACAGTCAGGAAGGTATGCAGGCCCCCGGTCTTGGGGAAATAGGCGTAGCAGTAGCCCTGGCTCTCCATGAGGTCGGCTACCGTCAGATCCACGGTGCCGTTCACCGTACCCGTCACCGCCCCCGAGGAATCGTAATTCTTCTGATGGGTGGTGATGCCGCCGTGGACTTGGATGGAAACGGTGTAGCTTGGGGTGAAGGTATCGCCAACCGAGCCGAAGACGTTGGAGGGGAGCAGATCGAAATGGTAGGTGTTCCCGCTCTTGACCTCAGCCACCTTGATATTCCAATCGCTGTCCGAGGTCACGGTAGCCCCCGTAGGCTCGATGGTCAGGGAGGTGGGCTTGCCCACGTAGTTACAGACACAGCGGGCGGTAAAGCCGCCGTCCCGGGTGATGACCGTGATGACGATATCCCCCGTGAAGGGCTGATAGCAGGTGACGGTGGCGTTGGTGCTGCCGTCGCTGTCAGGGGTGACGGTGATATAGTCGCTCACGTCTCCGGCGCCGGTGCTGTCTGCCCAGGCTACCGTCCAGTCCACCTCCTTATTGGCGGTGGTGGCGGGCCGGATGGTGGCGGTAAGGGTCTGCTTCAGAGTGGCCTTGCTGTTGGTGACCGAGACCGTTACGGGGGACACCGACAGGGCGATATAGGGGCTGTCCATAGGCTCGGTATGGATCGTGTCGCAGGACGTGATCTCACTCTCCCCCGTGTTGGGGGAGAGGCTTTCCATAGGCTCACAGCTTGCCAGCGCAACCGAGGACAGAACAGTCACGACTGCCAAGAGGAGAGCCAAAAGCTTGGTTTTGTGTTTCATTGAAATTCCTCCTTTTCAGGATGTAGAGACCTTAGAGCCTCCCGATCAGAAAATGATCTCGCTGTAATCCAGGTTGACGTTGCTGACGGTACCGATGGTACGGACGTTGAAGGTGTAGGAAATACCAGTCACATTCTCGGTGAGGGTCACGGTGACGTAGGGCTCCATGCCGTCAGCGTAGCCGGTAAAGACCGCCTTGGACGAGGTGCCGTCGGGGTTGCTCTTGGCGGCGTTGAAGGCGGCGGGATAGTTCAGGCCGTTGATATAGAGCTGACCGTCACGGATGCCCACGTAGAGGGTATTGAACGCGCCCTTATCGCTCATGAAATAAGCACTGAAGTAGCCCATGGTGTCAAAGAAATCCATGGTCTGCAGATCGACCTCCACCTGCTCGGTAGCGGTCTGGTTGCCGCTTGCGTCGTAGGTGGTCCTCTGAGTCAGAATGCCGCCGTGAGCCGTCAGCTCGACGTCGTACTCGGGGGTGAAGCCCGTGCTGGGCTCACCGAAGATATTGGACAGGTTGATGGCATGGAGAGTGGTGGTATTGTCACCGGCTACCTCCGCGACGTCCACGTTCCAATCGGTGTCGGTAACCATAGACAGATCGGACAGGTCCACCTCGATCTCAGAGGGGATACCCACGTACTTACAGATACACTGCGCGGTGAGGCCGCCCTCACGGGTAGTGACGGTAATGACCACGTTGCCGGTGAAGGGCTGATGACAGACAACGGTGGCAACGTTGCTGCCATCCCCTCCGGTGGTGATGGTCACGAAGTCCAGGACGTCCTCCCGGTTGGCAGTATCCTCCCATGCGATATTCCAATCCACCGCCTTATTCTCAGCGGATTCGGGCAGAACGGTGGCGGTCAGGATATGCTCCAGGACGTCACCGTTGGTGGTAGCGCGGGTGACCGTCTTGGCGGACAGGGACATGAAGGGAGAGTTCTTGGTCTCAAAGGACAGAGAGGGGGTGTTCTTGGGAGCCTCGGTATCGGTATCCTTACCGAAGCCGTTGGGGTTGCAGGCGACCAAGGTCAGGGCGGAGAATACCGTCACGACGGCCAAAATAATCGCCAGATACTTCTTGATGTTCTTCTTCATAGATGTTTACCTCCTGAAATTTTAGTTAGATTTGGTTCTGTGGTGGTTTGCGTACTTATCGGAACGGTAGCGGTTCACAACGCCCTTCTTAAAGCCCTGTGCCGCCGCCGACCGTGCGGACGCGCGCTTGGGGATGTTGTACGCCTCATCCCAGCCGCGCTTGAAGCCGATATCGTAAGCGGTATCCTTATCGCTCTTGACCTGCTTCCGATAGGCCTTGACCTGGGCGGTTTTACTGCCCACGTAAGCCTTGGTCTTTTCTCCGGCCTTCTTCATTTTGCGCTTGAAGCCGGAATCCTTCTTTTGCTTGGTTTCTTTGGTTGCTTCCATGGAAGACCTCCTTGTGTGAAGTAAAACTGCGGCTCAGGCAGGCTTGTCCATATCCCAAGCCGCAGAAACGTATGTTTTTTACTTGCCCACAGGGGGCATCATGCCGCCGCTTACTTCAGCAGCATATTGAGCAGAGCCTTATCGGACGCGCGGAAGGGCTTGATGGCGCACTCATACTCCACGCCGTCCTCATCGTAGGACTTCACGGCGAAGGTGTTGCCGCTGATGACCTTACCGGTGGCGTCGTCCTTGATCTCAAAGGGCTTGACCACCAGCTCGGCGGCCATAGCGCCTCCAAAGACGATGTCCAGCACGGTGTAGCCTCCCTTATCGGGGGGAATGATGGCCACGCGGACGTCCTTGCCTCTGACGTTGCCACGGATGAAGTAGGAGAAGTAGGATCTGCCGTCCTTCTCAAATACCTCGCGCTCTACGAAAATGTTCTTGTCATGATTCATGTTTTTTACCTCCTTGTTCGGTATTGTAGTTTGGTTGGTTCGGTTCTGTCGATCCTATCACGTGGATCAGCCGCCCTTGCGCTGGGAAATCTCACGAGCTTCCTTCTTGGACTTGCCCTCCTCCAGAGCCTTCTTATACTTGTAAAGGCCGGCATGATCTCCCTGGGCCTGGAGGTATCCGGAGCGAATACCGGCTTCGTAGTCGGTCAGCTCCTTACCCTCCTTGGGACCGTGCTTGTGTACCTTGGCCTTACGCTCCTCGGCGTAACCCTTGGCTCGCTTGGACGGGATCGCCCATCTGCGCTTGTTGTACTTGTTGTTTGCGTTGGTTGCCATGTGCAAACCTCCTTTTGATTTGATTGGTGCCCGTAGGCTATTCAGTTGTGCGTTTACCGCTTTAACGCAAGGTAAACTGTAATCTGTCCGCATTCTGCGAAACATCGTGTTTCCTGCGACCTCGTGCTCCGAAGGTGGCCACCTATTCTTTGCAAAGCTCGGAGAGTGGATGCGTCGCGCTCCTCTGCGGTGATTACGCACACAGTATACAGGATTTCGGAAGGTAAAACAACAATCCCGACTGGCCGCTTTTCCTTTGTTTGTGGGCACTTTTCAGCCTTTTCTGCCCACTCTTGAATCTCCTTTGATTCCATCTCTTACGCCGCTCACACAGGCTCTTATGGTCGCCGGAAAAGAAAAAGGGCAAGAACCGAGATCCTTACCCTGGAAAACTGTGTTATTGAACGTAGGTACGTGTGTAATTGGTAGACGGCAACCGCTTGCCGTTGATGTGCCGCTTCTCACGAAAGGCCATATTATAGGCCAGGTCTCTCATGGGCGTTCGGCGGTAGTAGGTGTCATGGCTAGTCAGGACGTTGTTTTCCTTCTTGTGCTTCTGTATGACCATGACCTGCTTGACGATGAAGCAGGGGGGGCGGTACACGTTATCCGCGCCCAGCAAATAATCGGGCATATAATTTTCCATTCAGGCAGCCTCCTTGTTCATAGTCTTATAGAAGAAATCCACGATCTTCTTGTTGGTTTTGTAAACGTAGTTGACGGAATAGTTCAGCATCTCTGCCGCCGCTTCGTAGGTACAGCACTCGATATAGAGGCAGACGTACATCTCGTAGAGCTTGGGGGATGCCAGGCAGATTACCCGATTGTAGCGCTCCACCGTCTCCAGGATGCCGTTCTGCCCCACCGAGTCAAACGCCTTGGCAAAACGCTCCTTGCGGGAATAGTAGTAGCGGATGTTTGTCAGCTCCGCTTTGATCGTTTCAATGGTTACCATATTTTTTCCTTTCCGGGCTCCTGGGGAAAAAAGCCTCCACAAACAGGAACCTCACTGTGAGATTTCTGTCCGTAGAGGCGATGTACATCCCTTTGACACGAACCTTACCTATCCGGTAGAGGGGAGGGATTTACCCGGACGCTGTTTCAGCCCGACCCTCTGCTTGCCGTATAGACGTGTACTGATTCAATTGACCGATTGCTGTGCTTTGACGATCTTGATATGCCGCTCCCGTTCTGACCGCTGCTTGCTGAAAACGGATGCTCTGCACACGGGGCAATGCCCGGAGTAGGAGCCGTTTTCGGTCTGCCGGATCCTCATGAAATTCATGCACTCGGGGCAATGGATCGTCTCGATGCTTTTTTGATTAGGTATCCTTTCCATGCGATTACCCTCCTTTCCTGCTTACGGCGCATGGATCACGTGATCCACAACGCCCAGAATGTCCCATTCTCCGTCGGGGTATATATCCCCATAGACGGGCTTCCCATGCTCGTCCACCTCATCGTTGGCGGGCTCCAGATAGTACTTGCCGTGGTCGCACGCCAGAACCTTGGCGGTGACTTCCTCTTGGTTGAGACGGGCGATGACCACTTCACCGACGTTAGCAGTATTCTGCACCTTTACCACCATGAGATCACCGTCGAAGATACCGCGCTTGATCATGCTCTGACCCTTCGCCTGCAATATGAAGTGTTCCTCTGTGCCGAAGATCTCCACGGGGAGCGCTACCGTAGCGGTGATGTTCTCCACCGCCAGCAGAGGTGTGCCGCAGGGACACGAGCCTACGATGGAGGTGTGCCTGGTCTGACCGATATGGAGATTGTCCGGGATGGTCAGGATCCGTCTCCCACCCTCGTAGGACACTTCGATCATTTCCCGTTCCTCCAGGGCTTCGATCAGCCTGGATACCCAACTCGTCGAGCCAATCCCACAGGCCGCGCCAATCTCTCGATAGGTTGGAGACCGTCTTTCGTTGATATGGCAGTCGCATATGTACCGATACACGTCATTCAATTTTTCTTCGTCAAATCTTCTCATCTCAGCACCTCCCGGTATGGGGCATTAAAAGAACGCTTTGTTCTGTTAAGATGATACCACAAAACTGGGAGATTGTCAACAGGTTTGTAGAAGAAAAACGTGCACCGGGGCGAGGTGTCAGTTTTTGCCGACATCTTCTTTGCGCCCGGGCTTATCTCGGGACTTGTACTTGTACTTGTAGTAGTTCTGTATGTGCTCCGAAAGCGTCAAGTCCAACGCCGATGCCCACACTCTGAAATCGTCGTCGTGCAGCTGGCTCACGTCCGGGGGCTCGTCGATCAGCACCCGAAGGCCGGATGGGTTGTCCTTGACCTTGATCTCCTGCATGGCTTCTACCTCCTTTCTCTACGGTTGCTATTACTATACCACAGAGGAGGGGAAATGTGAACACACGGGGGTGGACAGTTTTGAGACGGAAATGGCAGGTTTTGAGACAGAGGTGGACAATTAAGGCTTATGCATGACTTTATTTTGAATACCATCCTTGAAAACATATCCATAATAACACAGACATATTTGTTTTCTTCTCCGGCGCGAATGTATGTAATGTCGCTTACCCACACCGTACCATCCCAATTCAATAATACCTCTTAGTGCCCCCAATCTCCTCAACAACTCCTTTCCCCTTGACAATCCCCGGCAAATATGCTACAATATAAAACACAAACTCCTATTTTCATGCGCCCAAACACGGCAATATAATAGCATCCATCTCGGGGCCAAATCGACGATCTCGCCTCATAATTTGTAAGTTACGCCAAATTCGCGCTGCATATTTCGCCAACATCAATAAATTCCCTCCAAATATACTACCATTATCTTGCTCTAAAAAGTCCAAAACAGCAGAACATAATGTAACAAAAAATAGACGGTTGATGATATAATAGTATGCAAGTTAGCTTAATGCATATGGTCGTCATTTTGCTATCTTATATTTTTTCGACCAATCCAATTGTGTGTTACAATTATTTTATCAAAAAACAAGGAGGCATCCCGATCATGAAACGAACCCCTGCATCATTCCGATTCCTATCCGCCCTCGTTGCCCTGCTTTTGGTCTTGTCCATGATCCCTCTGTCGGTCTCGGCTGAGGAGGCCGCGGATCTGTACACCCCCGCCGCCGACGGTGACCTCCTCTATACCGTGAACTTCGCCGGTGACGAATACTACCAGCCCGAGCCCCTGATCGGCAACAACAAGGTAGAGGTGAGCAACCTCGACAGCACAGTGGCTACCTTCGACGCCGGCACCGACCAGTTGGATAGCTGGTGGGGTGGCTATATCCCCGCCCTCCCCCTGAACAAGAACACCAACTACACCATTTACTATTCTGTCCAAAGAGAAGTGACGGCCTCCATCGGCATCTTCTTTGACCAGGACTTCGGTGCCTACGGCTACGAGAGTCGGGTACGCCTCATGCAGAAGGCGGACAGTCTTTCCGGTCACGGGTACAAATATTTTGAGGAGATGGAGAACGCCGTTCCCGGATTGGGCTATACTCAGGAATACGCCATGGAGATCTGCGGCGCGGATCAGACCTTTGCTCTGTACGTCAAGGGCGACGATTTCCAGTTCCACCTGGTGGATCAGTCCCTCCCCGGCGAGGCGGTGTTCCTCAGCGATTGCCTGGGCTTCTTCGTGCTGAACTTCTACGGCAATATGCCCTCGGAGCTGAGCGAGGTGAACATCCACAAGGGCCTGGCCTTCAGCGATCCTCCCGAGGTCTCGGACGGTCCTGATTACGAGCTGGAGCAGAACCATATCTACGATGTATGGAGCCAGGAGATCATCGACGCCTGCTTCGTGGACGTCAACCAGACCGAGATCACCCTCACCGACGAGGGTCTGCGCCTCACGGGCGTGGCTCCTGCCGAGGGCGAGGACGTGAATGCCTGCGTCAACTTCAAGGTGCGCACCTACGTGGAAATGGTAGGCGCCGAGCACCTTTCCACCGAGGAGTACGGCTACCTGGTCTTCAAGACCAAGGCGGGTGGTACCTATGGTGACTACGAGCTGTACTTCATCACCACCCCCGCCATCGACGGCACCGCTCAGGGATACTTCATGGAAGAAGACGTTTGGCAATGCCTGGTGTTTGAGCTGTGCAATTTCGAGTCCTGGGCCATAGAGCGTGTTCCCACCAATCTGCGCCTGACCTGGGCTCTGGACTACGAAAACGGGCCCGAGAACGCCTACATGGTCATTGAGGAGATTGCCTTCTTCAAGACCGAGGAGGAGGCATACGCCTACGCCGCGGCCAACGAGGAGGCCGCCCCCTCCGAGACCCAGACCGAATCCGAGTCTGAGACCCAGACCGAAACTCAGCCCGAGACCACTCCCACTACCCCCACCGAGACCCAGCCTGCTCCCGACGTAACGGTTCCCACCACAGACAAAGCCCCCGAGACCGAAGCCCCCAAGGGCGGTTGCGGCTCCGTGGTGTGGGTCGGAGCGCTACCGCTGCTGATCGGCGCCGCTTTCGTGGTCATGAAAAAGCGGTAAGCGACGCGGGGAGCGAGATATCCCCCTCGTCATTTGCTCTCCCAAACCAATACAGCGACAGGAAGACAGAAAACAAAAAAATCGCACACATCCACGGAAAACGGATCGCCTTTCCGTTTGCTCAATCGAGATTTTCACAAGGCAACCACACCTTACTAATTTGACCTACCGCAAGGTGGGAGAGTTAGTAAGGTTTTTTCTATTTATCAGAGAAATATATACCTCTTAGTGCCTCCAATCTCCTCAACAACTCCTTTCCCCTTGAAAATTCCCGACAAATATGCTATAATATAAAACGCAAACTCCTATTTTCTTGCGCTTTAATACAGCAATATAATAGCATCCATATCGGGGCCAAATCGACGATCCCGCCTCATAATTTGTAGGTTGCGCCAAATTTGCGCGGCGCATTTCGCCAACATCAATAAATTCCCTCCAAATATACTACCATTATCTTGCTCTAAAAAGCCAAAAACAACAGAACATAATGTAACAAAAAATAGACGGTTGATGATATAATCATATTACAGACGTTTGTCGAGCTTCCACAAGAAAGGAACTGTATGCTATGAAGAAGATCATCCTGTCCGTCGTCCTGCTGACCTTGGCTATGCTGATTGTCTTGCCTATGGCGGCCTGCAAGCAGGGAGACACACCCGGCCCGGAGACCACCGGGAACACCTTGGATACCGGGAAAACCGAAAGCTCCGAGCCTGCCGAGGATACGGAGCCGACCACTCCCGGCGAGACTGACACCCAGGCACCTCCCGTTGAAGACATTGAGCTGGACTTTGCCGACGAGCTGGTCTGGCTGAAGGTGGGAGAGACCTATGAGATCACGGGCTCCATCCCCACGGACCCCCATGCGGTCATTACGGTGGAAGGAATTGGCTGTGACGGAGCTTCCGTGCTGACCCTGAGCGGCCACACCCTGCAAGCCATTGGCGCCGGTTCGGTGCTGGTTTGCGCCGCCAACGCCTATACGGGCAAGTCAGACACTCTGTCGATTCGGGTTTTTGACCCCCAAAAGGAGCCCTTTGCCGTCATTACCGCTCCTGTCTGGGGGGTGGATTTCCTCACAGACCAATCCATGGAATACCTCCGTGATGCGGGATTCACCCACATCAGTCTGATGGATGGCGCTCAAACCGATGAAGAGGTCAAATACGCTCTTGAGCAGGGCGCCAAGTTTGGCATCAAGGTATTCCCCAGCCTGTCTACCCCCACGGTTCATGAAACCTCCATGACCAAGTCGCAAATACAGGCTCGATACGATATGTTCAAGGAGTACAAGGCCTTCGACGGCTTCCACATGAAGGACGAGCCTGCAAACGGGTTTGGCGCCTACGCCCGCGTGGCGCAGACTCTCTACGAGATCGACCCCACCATGGTCAACATGATCAATTTCCTGCCCAATGCCAATTACGACCGCGTGTACGATTACGCCGCTCAGCTTCATGACAACGATTACAAGGGCGTGATCTCTCTCGACAACTACGTATTCGGCCTCGCTCATGGAAGCGTGGACGAATACTGGCTGTTCCGCAATTTTGAGATGTACCGGGACATCGGTATCAAGAATCGCGTGCGCACGGCCTTTTACGTCCAGGCCATCGGTATGGACGGAGGGTATCGTCGTCCGGGTGCGGGAGAACTGCGTTACCACAGTATGCTGAGTTTGGCCTATGGCTTTACCTCCATGCGCTACTTCTCCTACGTGACACCCGCCGGCAATCCCGAGTTCACCAACGGCATCATGGATCGTGATTTTCAGCCCACCGACCTCTACCCCATCAGCGCCGAGATCAACAAGACCTACCGTATATTCGTTGAGGTTCTGGCCAACGCCAACACAACGCAAATTTATCATACGGGCAACAAGCTGAACAAGGATGCGGATTACGAGTTGATTCCCGAGACGTATTTCATTACCCCTGTCAACTCCAAGGATCGCTCGGTTCTGTCTGTTTTCACCGACCGCCTCACCGGGGAAAACTACCTCATGGTGGTCAACAAGGACTTCGCGAAGGAGCAGACCTATACCTACCGTCTTGATGGCGTCACCTCCCTCTACGAGGTGGACAAGGAAACGGGAATGCTCGTCTCGGTTGACGTATCCAAGGGAGAGTTGACCTGTGATCTGACCGCCGGCGACGCAAGACTGTACCTGCTTCCCAAGGGTGTGTTCAATCCTGCCCCCAAGGAGCCTGCAGAGAACCTGCTCCACGGAGCCTACACCACCGTGTCCTCCTCTGCCGAAATGACGGGCTACGGTGTCGCTTACCTGTCTGACGGTAACGCAATGAACGGGGGTCAATCCTTTGGCTGGTGCTCCAACGCATACCGCGGCGAGGACACCTGGATCCTCTATGATCTGGACGAGGCAAAGACCTTTGACCGCCTGGATATGTACCCGGTCGTTTTAGGCTTTACCGTCGGGCAATATTTCCCCAAGGCCTTTGAGGTACAGACATCCGACGACGGTGTGACCTTCAAAACGATCGCCTCCTACCGTCAGAGTGGCGAGCTGACCGAAGCGGCCTCCCTGACCTTCGATCCGACGACGGCCCGCTACGTCCGCGTGCGGATTACCGATATGGAGGGCGGCCGGGCGGAGATCTCCGAGATCGCCCTGTTTGCCGACGGAGGAAAGGTTGAGCCGCCTCAGTCCCTGCCCTCTCCCGACGATGTACCGACCCTGCCCGCAGCACCCGAGGATAAAGCCCTCGTCCTGGATATCACCAATTTCAGCCAGGTGTTCGGCACGGTAGCCGTGGAGGAGCAGAATTTCGGAGCCCTTTCCCGCAACAGCGGCTTTGCCTACGTGGTGAACGTCCCTGTATCCGGTACGTACAGCCTGACCTTCACCGCCTCCTGTGACAGTGCAAACACAGGCATCATTGATATTTACGCCATACACGATGAGACAGTAGACTTTTCCGGCCTGCCCCAAAATAAGCTGGTAGGCTCCTTCCAAACCCATCAAAGCACGGGCGGTTGGTTTAACTTCATTGATTTTGAGCCCGTCCTTGTGTACCTGGAGGCAGGGGAGCAATGGCTTGTGTTCTGCTCTCCTACCCCTGTGGATATCATGAACGTGGCTAGCATTCGGGTAGACTATGTGTCTGACAAGAAGCCCGAGCCTCCCGAGGAAACGGAGCCTACCCCCATCGTGATCCCCACAACCCCCGAGGAGCCTGCCGCCGTGCTGGACACCACCAACCACGCTGACTTGTTCGGCTCTACTGAATCTTACAGCTCTACTACATATGTGTCTCACTTTGGCAACCTGGCCGCAGGCTCCGGATTCTCCTATTTCCTGAATATTCCCGCCGACGGCACCTACAGCCTGACCTTCTATGTCAGTACGCCTCACTCCGAATACGTGGATGATCTGGCCATTTACGCCATCCACGGAGACTCGGTGGATTACGCCAATCTGAAGAACTCCGACCGCGTGGGTATCTTCTTCAATGACCAAAATACAGGAGGTTGGACAAACTTTGTGGCCACCACTCCTGTGGAGGTATATCTGAAGGCCGGTGAGCAGTATCTGGTCATCAAGTCCATGTCCTCCCATGCCGGCTACATCAACGTCAGCAAGTTGGAGCTGGCTTACGTATCCGACGAGAAGCCCGCTGATTCCACAATCGTATTGCCTTCCCAAACGGATGACACGGTTCTGCTGAACAACAAGAATGCCACCATTTTCCTGGGTAACGTCAAGGTAGAAGAACAGAACTTCGGAGAGCTGACCGCCGGAGCCGGATTTGGTTACGAGATCAAGGTCGAGGCCGAGAGACAGTACGAGCTGACCTTCCGCGTGGCTACCCCCGGCGCAGATCCCAGCGGTTATCTGGAGATCTACCTGGCGGGTCCTGATGATGGCGACAGCATTGAATCCGCCGCTCTGATCGGTGAATTCACCAATGACAAGGGGACTGCGGATTGGATGACCTTTGACACCGCCACACCCATCACGGTGACCATTCCCGCAGGCGAGCACAGCCTTATTTTCTACGTGCCCTCGGGTACTGCTTGCCTCAACGTAGCTGATATTACCGTGCGTGCGAACTGAGATTTTCTACTATCCTCGCACCTTACTATGATGATTGGGACCCTGTCCCGAAAATAAAACAACACAAGAAAGGAAACGCACCATGAAAAAGCTGCTTCTGATCGCAATTCTCATGCTTGCTATGGTTTTCACCGTGGTTGCTTGTAACAACGACAAGCCCGCAGAGACCACCGCAGGCGAGACCACCGCTACCCAGGCTCCCGCAACCGAGCCTGAGGCAACCACCGTTGCCACCGAGACTCCCACCGAGCCTGAGGTGACCACCGTGGCTCCCGAGGTGCCCACCGAGGCTCCCGAGACCACTGTTGCCGCCGAGGTTCCCACCGAGCCCGCAGTAACCACCGCTGAGCCCGAGACCACTGCAGATCCCATGGATCCCGTCAACGTGTTCGAGGCTGCTGACATCACCACCGTCGTTGGTGGCGATCCCAACAACCTGACCCAGGATTGCGTCACTCTGGAGGATGGCTACCTGCACATCGATCCTCTGGGTCCCGATCCTTACTACTATCCCTTCATGGGTGTAGACGGTGCCCGCTACGTGGCTATCCGCTACCGCACCGACGCAACCAACGCCTCCATGCAGCTCTACATTGCTTCCTCCGGTACCGGCCCCTCCGATGACACCACCATGATCCAGATGCCCATCGTAGCCGATAGCGAGTGGAACCTCATCGTATTTGACACCCAGTCCCTCATCGACGCCGGTAAGTACGACGGCTCCTACGTCTCTTACCTCCGCTTCGATCCTCTGGAGGCCGGTTACGTTCTGGACGAGAACGGCCAGCCCTACAAGGATGCCGGCGGTCAGTGGGTCAGATACACTCTCCCCGAGAACTGCACCATTGACGTTGCCTACATCGGCTTCTTCAATAGCGTTGAGGCTGCCGAGAAGTACGACTTCGAGAAGTATCCTCCT
>JAZSBH010000097.1:0-15661 GCA_045602325.1 Eubacteriales bacterium
CCGACAGAGTCTCGGCAAAGGCTCCCTCGGGAGCGGTGCCCTTGACCACGGTAGCGGCGGAGGTGATGAACATGGTCGCCAGATCATCGGCGTAGCCGTTCAGAATGGCGAACTGAGCCTCGTCCTCGGTGTAGACCGTGACCTTGGCATCCAAGGACTTACCGATCATCTTGGCGGCACGAGCCAGCTCCAACGCCTTCATGACGTCGTCACGCAGGATAAACAGCTCGTCCAGACGGGCTGCCTCAGGGAATGCCAGACCGGCATCGTAGGCGGGCATCTCGTTCAGGAACACGCTGCGGCTGTCCTCGGCGGCGGCGTGGGGCATAGCCTTCCAGATCTCCTCGGCGGTGAAGCAGAGGATGGGCGCCACCAGGCGGGTCAGAGCAGACAGAACCGTGTACATGGCGGTCTGACCGGCGCGGCGGGACAGGGTAGCCTTGCCGTCGGTGTAGAGACGGTCCTTGGTGATGTCCACGTAGAGCTTGGACAGATCATTGGTGCAGAAGTTGTTGATGGCGTTGTAGGCGGTGTGGAACTCGTACTCGTCGTAGGCCTTGCGGCAGGTCCCCGTCAGCTCGTTGGCTCTGGCGATGACCCACTTGTCGATCTGCTGGAGATCGGCTACAGCCACGACGTCGGTATCGGGGTTGAAGTCACCCAGGTTGGCCAGCAGGATGCGGGCGGTGTTACGGATCTTGCGGTAGACCTCCGAGAGCTGACGGAAGATAGCGTCGGAGCAACGGACGTCCACGTGGTAGTCGCAGGAGGCGGCCCACAGGCGGAGAATATCGGATCCGTACTTATTGATAATCTCGGTGGGATCCACACCGTTACCCAGAGACTTGTGCATGGCGCGGCCCTCGCCGTCCACCACCCAGCCGTGGGTCAGCACCTGCTTGAAGGGTGCGCCGCGGTCCAGCGCGCCCACAGAGGTGAGCAGGGAGGACTGGAACCAACCGCGGTACTGATCTGCGCCCTCGAGATAGACATCGGCGGGCCACAGCTCAGGGGTGCGGTACATCAGGGATGCGTAGTGGGTGGAGCCGGAGTCGAACCAGCAGTCCAGGGTGTCCTTTTCCTTGGTGAAGGTCTTACCACCGCAGTGAGGACAGGTCAGCCCCTCGGGGATGAGCTCCATGGCCTCCTTCTCGAACCAGATATTGGAGCCGAACTCGTCAAAGAGAGCCGAGATCTTGTCGATGGAGGCGGGGGTGGACACGGGCTTTTCGCACTCGGTGCAGTAGAACACGGGAATGGGCAGACCCCAACGGCGCTGACGGGAGATACACCAGTCGGCTCTCTCGCGGATCATGGATTCCATGCGGTCGCCGCCCCATGCGGGGAACCACTCCACGTTCTCAATAGCCTTGACGGCCTGATCCTTGAAGGACTCCACCGAGCAGAACCACTGGGGAGTGGCGCGGAAGATAACCGGCTTCTTGCAGCGGTCGTGGTGGGGGTAGGAGTGCATGATCTCCTCGGAGGCAAAGAGCATACCGCTCTCGGCCATGTCGGCCTTGATGACGGGGTTGGACTCCTCGGTCTTCATGCCGGCGTACTTCCCTGCGTAGTCGGTGTGGCGGCCGTAGTCGTCCACGGGCACCACCAGCTCCATGCCGTAGCGCATGCAGGTCTGGTAGTCGTCGGCGCCGAAGCCGGGAGCGGTGTGGACACAGCCGGTACCCGAATCCATGGTAACGTACTCGGGGTTGACCAGGCGGGAGGTCTTATCCAGGAAGGGGTGCTTTGCCAGCATATTCTCAAAGAACTGGCCGGGATAGGTGGCCAGGATCTCGTAGCTCTCAAAGCCGCCCATCTTCATGGTCTTCTCGGTCAGCGCCTCGGCCATGATGTAGATCTCGCCGTTGTCTGCCTTGACCAGCACGTAGCTGTCGCGGGGATGCAGGCAGATACCCATGTTGCCGGGCAGAGTCCAGATGGTGGTGGTCCAGATGACGAAGAAGGTCTTGCTCAGGTCATACTCGCCCAGCTTGCCCAGGTCGTCGTGCATGGGGAACTTGACGTAGACAGAGGTACAGGGATCGTCCTTGTACTCGATATCGGCCTCGGCCACGGCGGTGGCGCAGAAGGGGCACCAGGTAACGGGCTTGAGACCCTTGTAGATGTAGCCCTTATCGAACATACGGCCGAAGATCTTGACCTCCTGACCCTCGAAGTGGCGATCCATGGTGCGGTAGGGGTGCTCCCAATCGCCCACGACGCCCAGACGCTTGAAGCCCACCATCTGCTTCTGGATGAAGTCCTCGGCGAAGTCCTCGCAGGCACGGCGGAACTCGGGGACAGTCATTTCCTTGTTCAGCTTCTTCTTGGAATTTTCGATGGCGCGCTCAATGGGCAGACCGTGGTTATCCCAACCGGGCACGTAGGGGGTGTAGTGACCCATCATGGCCTGGGAACGGACGATGAAATCCTTCAGGGTCTTGTTCAGGGCGTGACCCATGTGGATGTAGCCGTTGGAGAAGGGAGGGCCGTCGTGGAGGATGAAGGGAGGGTTATCCTTGTTCTTCTCCAGCATGGCGTTGTAGAGATCGATGCTCTCCCAATACTTCAGGGTGTCGGGCTCGCGCTGGGGCAGTCCCGCCTTCATGGGGAAGGAGGTCTGCGGCAGATTCAGAGTGCTGTTGTAATCCTTGGACATTGGTTTGAAAACTCCTTATGTTATGTATGATTTTACTTTTTTATAATATCGGCGGGCCGCGGGGCGAGCCGTTATTTTCAAGGCGAAAGGGGAATATTCTTTGCCTTCTCCTTTGGAGAAGGGGGACCGCCGCAGCGGTGGATGAGGAGAAAGGATTGAAGTGTACCTTTCGGGTAAACATTCACTTTCCTTGGTTCTCTGATAATATTTACTTGTTTACAGGCTTCAAATCCTCCACCTGCACATTCACCCGCCTCATAATATCCTCGCAAACGGTATTGAAGCGGTGGAGAATATCTTCGTTGGAGTATCGTAGAACGGCAAATCCGAGCCTGTTCAGCTCCTGATCCCGTTTTCGATCGGCCTCTATGTGTTCGGGCAATTTGTGTTGTCTGCCATCGATCTCAATTACCAAGCCTGCACTTGCTATGAGAAAATCTACGATGTAGTTCCCCACGTTCTTTTGGCGGTGAACCGTAACAGGCAGTCGTTTCAAGAAATCGTACCACAGATGGCGTTCCTGGGGGGTCATATTTTTGCGGAGTTCGCGGGCGTTTGGGGTGTTTTGCTTATTATAGTTGTAATACATGGGTTATTGTGCTCCCGCATGGAAATCTGCTATCCGTTCTCCTCATCCACCGCTGCGCGGTCCCCCTTCTCCAAAGGAGAAGCCCTTCTACAGTGTGTTTTTTGAACTCCTTCTAACCGGAAACATACTGCTACCCACAATGAATAATGACGATAGACGATACAAATAGCTTACTGCGTTCTTTGCCTTCTCCTTTGGAGAAGGGGGACCGCGAAGCGGTGGATGAGGAGAACGGGCTAACATCCACTAACCGGATAAAAGCTCAAATTTCCCCATCTGCCTTCTCCCTTGGCAAAGGTGGAGAACGAGGTAGTTATCCACCAATCATCACGGCCACCGATAGGCATCGGCGCTGAAGATAAAGACGGGCTTTTCGGGGCGCTTGTCGAAGACAACAAGAAAGTATTCATCCCCCTCGTTTGCACGCTCCGCTGCACTTCTTGACACGGGGAAATTCTCCATGCCATCAAAGCAGAACTCGTCGCTGTACACGGCTTCGCGGTAGTAGTGACCGTGTCTGCGTTTCCACACCATCCCCTGAAATTCGTCGTAGGAAACGGATCTCAGCTTGGCCTTGACGATATGGTAGGGGGCGCGGTAATTGGCGTAGTCTTTCAAAAAGTCGCGGCTGAAGTAGGCGATAAAGCCTCCCGCCGTCAGCCATACGGCTATGACGATCAGCCAACAGACAACGGGATACCGTCCGACCACGGTGCCATTCTTCAGCCACATAGCCGATCCCGTCAGCAACGACCCGGTAACCAGCGCGGAAAACAAGACCATCAGGAACGTGCTCATACTGATACGAAGAATACTTTTCAGTTTTTTCTTGATGACTTCATCCGTCAGCCGGGGTAGCTCGCTCTCCGAGCTGTACTTATCGTAGGGGTTCATGGGCGCTCCTTTCGGGTCAGATGTATTTCCCCGCCACAAGTCTCACCCTTCCCTTCCTCGTCGTGCCGTCGAAGGCGTGGACGGCGAACTTGCCGTATCCGCGCACCGAGATCACGGCAGGGGCCTCCACCGTCGTATCACAAGCCTCGCAGGGCTCGTAGTCCAGCTCGCAAAGGCCGGATCTCACGGCCATCTGGGCTTTTTCACGGGAAAGATTGCAGAGAGCGGCCACCACGCAGTCCAGCCGCTCGGAGGCGACGGTGTCACTGATGGGTTGAAGCCGTCTGACCGCTTGCAGGACAGTCCCCTCGGGGAGGCGGCTGACTCTCACGGTATCGGTGGCGACCTTTTCAAGGGAGGTCGCAAGAAAATCCCCCACCCGGGTGTCGGCCAGGATATAGGCCGTATGGGCGTCGGGGATGATGATATCCCCGACGACGGCGCGTTCCAGTCCCAGACCCAGCACCGAGCCCAGGTAGTCCCGATGGGACAGAGCGCGGTAGCCCGAGCCCTTGACAAGGACGGGACAAACGGCGTCGCGGAGGGTGTCTGCCAGCTCGCTGAGACCCGCGTCACCGAGAGCGGCCACGGGATCGACAGTCAGGGCTTCGGGATCCATCAGCCCCTCGGTATAGTCGGGCAGGATAACGGCGCGTACTCGCTCCGCTCCCGCGTAGCCGCCCCAGAGCAGGGCGATGCCCGCGTGGATGCGGGACGCCAGATGGTAAGCGGCGTACTTAGCCTCACGGGGGGTGAGGTAGGGGCTGACAGCCATTTCCCCCCGCGCGGCGAAATCACAAAGATCTTCCAGTCGGGCAAGTAAGAGACGGATATCCTCGCTTTGCCGGGATACGCAGTAGCTCATACGATGGCCGCCTGCAGGAAGATGCCCGTAAAGGACAAAAGAACCACGGTGATGAGGAAGGGCATATCCAGGGGCAGACCCTGAAACCAACCGAAGCGGTTACACAGGGTGCGGATGGGCAGGATAATAGGCTCGGTCACCACGTACAGGAAGGCACCCAGCCGGGTCTGCTCTCCCATGGTGATCCAACTGAGGATCGCCCGTACCAGCATGGCTATGGACAGAATATCGATAAAGATCAGTACGCATTGCACGATCACGTACAGGGCGGCGGTCATAGGCTTCCTCCTCTCACGCAGGTTTCATGGGCTTGGGATATTGGGAACGTAAGGAACCGCTGATCAGACATCCTCTTCGGAGTCCTCCTCGGCGTCACCGTCCTCGTATTCCTCGTCGTATTCTTCCTCGTATTCTTCCTCGTATTCTTCGTCGGCGTACTCGCCGTCCTCGTACTCCTCGTCCTCGTACTCCTCGTCCTCGTCGTATTCGTTCTCGTCGTCTTCTTCATCCTCGAGCTCGTCGTCATCGGGCTCCAGCTCGTCCTCGTTCAGCTCCACGTCCTTGGGAACCAGAACCACGGTGGTGGCGGCGGGACGAACCAACTCGCCCTCCAGAGCCAGAACCGCACCCATCATGTAGTCGAACAGGCGAAGCACGTCGTTTGCCTCCAGATTGCGGAGACGGACCACCACCACGTGACCGGCGGCCAGACCCTTGACGATGCCCTCGCGGCAGTCGCGGTAGGTAGCAGGGGTGAAGTAGAGATACTCGGGAGCGGGAGCGGGGGTAAACACAGGCTCCGGCTCGGCCACAGGTGCAGGCTCACGCTGAATGGGACGGTAGCCGGCGGCATCGTTCTCCTGCCAGGTCTCGCGGGGTCTTACAAAGCTGTCTGCGGGTTGGGCGGGGCGCTCTGCGAGGCGCTCTGCGGGGCGCTCTGCGAGGCGCTCTGCCGAACGGTCCACAGGACGTTCCGCGTCATAGTAGCGGGTATTGTCACTGCGGAAATCGGGCTCCTCGTAGCCGCCGCGGGCCGTGGTCTTGGGGACGTCGTAATACCCGCCGTTGCCGCGATCCTCAGCGGGACGCTCCACGGGGCGCTCCACGACACGGCTTTCTTTACCCGTGTAAAAGTCGCCGTAGTCCAGATTCAGATCGTCCTGCTCCACGTCCTGACCCTTGTTGAGCTTCTTGAAAAAGTTTTTCATAGTATATGCACTCCTCTGTCTTTATTTTTATGAAAAATTAATTGGTTTCTGTTTCAGGGGCTTCCTTGACGAACAGCCCGCGTCCCACACGCACCATGGTAGCACCCTCGGCCGCGGCGGGGATATAGGATTCCGACATACCCATGGACAGCTCCATCCGCTCGCCGGCCATAGGCAGCTCTGCCCAGATGGATTCACAGAGACGGCGCACCCCGCCGAAGATGGCGCGGTATTCCTCCTCGGTGGACTTGGGAGCCATGGTCATAAAGCCCCGCAGGCGAAGGTGGGGGAAGTCCCCGCTGACCACGCGATGGGCAAAATCCCTTGCGTCCTCGGGCTGCACCCCGCTCTTGCTGATCTCGCTGCCCGAGTTGATCTCAATGAGCACGTCCATGATCTGCCCCACCTTGGCGGCCTGCTTTTCGATCTCACGGGCCAGCTTTTCGGAGTCCAGGGACTGGATCAGATCCACCTTGTCGATGATGTACTTGACCTTATTGGTCTGGAGCGTGCCGATGAAGTGGATGGTAAGTCCTTCCCTCTCCAGCCTGTCGTAGCGCTCCAGGAGCTGCTGCACCCGATTCTCTCCGACGTGGTGTACGCCGAGGACCTTGTGCAGGTAGTTGATCTCCTCCACCTCCGCTGACTTGACGGCGGCGGTGAGAAGCACCCCGTCGGGGGGGTATCCCCCCGCCTCGCAGGCTGATTTCAGATCGGCCTTGACGCGGGCGAGGTTATGTTCCAGATAGGTATAATCCATACCGATCTCCTTGTTGATTGTGTTTTCGGGGGATTCATGAGCAGTTTATCACCCAATGACCTTCCCCTCGTAGAGCTCGTTTCCACTCGTGATGATATTATCGTTGAGTCCCAGATACGCCCACCCGTCGGCGGTGCGCTCGGCGCGTTCCTCCTCGGGAAGGGACTCCAGGTAGGCCTTCATATCCTCGTAGGTATGGGCAATGACGTAGCCGTCCCGCGCCACCTGAATGCTGATCTTGCGGAACTCCACCACGTTGCCGGACAGGATGTAGACGCCCTTGACGTCCTCCCCGGTCTCGGGGGAACGGAGGGTCACCACCGCCTCTGTGGGAATGCGGTAGCCTCCGGCCTGCAGAGCCACGGTCTCGGCGGTAAAGCTGCGGGGGAAGTCAAAGCCGTCGGGCATGTCCTGGGAGCGGAACACCAGCAACGCGCCGCCCTCGTCGGGCACCATCCGCAGGATGGTCATATCCAGCTCCACGTTGGCACCGTCGGTGACCCGCATGGTATAGGTAGCTCCGGACTGGATCCCCTGCTGAAACACCTCCAGAGCCGCGTCCGACAATGGGACGTAAGCGGCGGCGTACCAGGTGGGATTGTAGACCAGCTTTCCCACGATGCCCGCAGGCGTCCCGTGAGCCGACTGCTCGATGAGGGTACGGAAATCGGCAGGGGTCATGGTCAGGGGCATATCGTAAGCAAAAACGGATTCGTAGCCGTCGCAGTGGTAGTAAAAGTAACCGCTTCGGTTGGTGGTCATGTGAGCCACGGGAGCCAATCCCGCCACCAGGGCGGCACGCTCCTGCTCCAGAGCCGTCAGGGACAGGCTTCCGGAGGCACCCGTCAGAATATCGTAGCGGCCGATGCCGTCCTGCATACCGTTCATGTAACCGCCCACCGCTGAAAGGTCACCCTTCCCTACGGCTTCCAGCAGATCGAGATAGTCCCGATCCACCGCCTCGGCGGCGTCCCGTGCATCCGCAGGGGTGCCCAGACCGCCCAGCTCCCGGAGAAGTGTCATGCGGTCGCCGTACGCGTTCAGCTTCTGTTGCAGGTCAGCCGACACCGCCCCGTCACCCACGGCGTAGGCAGTCCCCAGAGACTGTCCCACACCCACGCGGCCGCCGTTTGGGACGGCGTAGAGGTAGGTGTCGCTCCCCTCGGCAAAGAGGGGCTGTTCGTCGCGGAAAACGTAGAGCTCCAGCTCCACGTAGGATTCGTCCACTATCTCCTGGGTACGCAGGGTATTGAGTCCCACGGTAATATGCCGCGCTACCTGGTAAATCGAGAAGCCGATGATCCCCAGCATGAGCAGAACAAAGCCCACGTTGAGGAGAGCCTGCGCTCGTCCGGGCTTGGATCTGTTACGGGATAGCCTGCGGGACACCTTGGGAGGCAGGGGGATACGGTCTTTCAGATCTTGCATATCGGGCATACCGTTCTCCTTTCCTTGAGCGATTCCGTGTCGAAATGGGCATAGTTATCCCTATTATATACTACAACCTACAGTATACCACAAAAACCCTCTTATTAAAAGAGGGTTTTCGCATTGTTTACAATCTCTTCAAAACTTTTTACAATCGCTTCCCCGTCGCAAAGGGTATCGCAGGAGATCCACCGGACGTAGGGCTTGGCGCGGAACCAGGTGAGCTGGCGCTTGGCGTAGCGGCGGGTGGCCATCTTGAGCACCTCGGTGCACTCGGCCAGGGTCGCCGTGCCGTCCAGATAGGGGAACAGCTCCTTGTAGCCGATGGCCTGGGCGGCGGTTTGGCAGACGTCAAAGACTCCTGCCTCCCGCAGGCGTTTGGTTTCCTCCACCAGCCCCTGTGCCAGCATGATGTCCACCCGACGGTCGATGCGGTCGTAAAGAAGCCGACGGCTGTCGTAATGCAGGCCGATGACCGTGGCGTCGTAGGGGCAGTCGGGCTCACGGGACTCCCGATCCAGATCGCTCTTTTTGCGCCCCGTGGTCTTGCAGATCTCAATGGCGCGGGCAACCCGCTTGACGTTATTGGGATGAATGGCCTCGGCGGACTCGGGATCCAGCTCGCGGAGGATGGCGTGGAGGGCGTCGGCTCCCTCCCGCTCGGCCAGGGCGCAGAGCTCGGCGCGCAGGGCAGGGTCGCTGTCGGTGACCTCAAAGCTGCCGCCCCGCAGGAAGGCATCCAGATAAAGCCCCGTGCCACCGCAGAGGATGGGGAGCTTGCCGCGCGAGAGAATATCTGCCACCGCCGCACGGGCGTCCCGAACGTAGTCGGCGCAGGAGTAGCCCCGAGGATCGGTGGGGTCAACAAAGTCCATCAGGTGATGGGGGATGCCGCATCGCTCGGACTCGTCGGGGGTGGCGGTGCCGATGTTCATGTCCTTGTAGATCTGCATGGAGTCGCAGGACACGATCTCGCCGCCGAGCTGCCTTGCCAGCTCAACCGCCAAAGAGGTCTTGCCGCCGGCGGTACAGCCCACCACGGCGAGGATGCGGGGCTTGGGGAGTGTATTTGTCATGGTATTCCTTTCAAATTGCAGTTTATCGGTGGGTTGGCAACAACCTAAAGCCTCCCTCCGGGAGGGAGGTGGCACGCCCATAGGGCGTGACGGAGGGAGCCCGCGTGCCTATAACATACAAATTTTATAAACTTTTTTCGTGTGAGAACAATATGTTATTACTCGCGCATTCTCCCTCACCCGACTTCGTCGGCAGCTCCCTCCCGGAGGGAGCCTCAAAGAGCGGACGCTCACCGACACACCCAATTTTACAATTCGATCACCTGGGTGCCGTTCATGAGAATATAATGCTCCTTGACCCCCAGCTCCTCCATCCAGCCCTGTACCTCGATGGTTTTGAAGCAGTGGGTATTGTAGCCCAGACCCGCGTCGTTGTTCCAGAGCCAGTCGGGAGCGCACCACAGGCACCCCGTGGGGGCGACTGCCTCGTAGAAGCGCTTCGTCACGCCGTTCTGGCCGTGGTGAGCCATCTGAACGTAGTCAGCCTTCAGCTTGTCGGTGCCCGCGTAGAGCGCCAGGATGCGGTCGCCCTCCTCGACGCCCGCATCCCCCAGGAACAGCACGCGCTTGCCGCCCAGAGTCAGCATGAACACCACCGAGGAGTTGTTCACCCAGTTGCCCCGGATCTCGGGGTTGGGGGAGTAGAGGATCTCGATGTGCGCCTCACCGAAATCGTAGGTGTCAAAGCCATAGACCGTCACAACCTTGTCGGCAAAGCGGGGCAGATTTCGCTGGAAATCCTCCACCGCGCTGTCGTAGCCTCTGCCCTCCTGCATACAGTACTGCACCGATGGGAAATTGTAGTAGACGTGATCCACCGTGAGCTTATCCCAGTGCTTCTCCACGATCTCGTTGAAGCAGGAGATGTGATCCAGATGAGCGTGGGAAAAGAACCAGGCGTCCACGTGGGGGATGGCCTGTCCTGTGATGTCACGGAGGTAGTTCAGCATATTCTCGGCATCCTGACGGAAGCCGCCGTCGATGACTATGATATACCCGTCAGCGGTGGTGATGATATAGCTGTTCATCTGGACGTTGGTGACCGAATTCAACTGGTAAATGGTATTTTTCATGGTTTTCTGCCTCCTTTTACAGCTCAACCGACTGGTCGCCGTTCATCATAACGTAGTGCTCCGTGGCACCGATCTCGGCCATCCAGCCCTGCACCTCAATGGTCTTCCAGCCGTGGGTGTTGTAGCCCAGGCCCGCGTCGTTCTCCCACAGGAACTTGGGGGTGTTCCAGAAGTAGCCCACGGGGGAGACGGCCTCGTAGAAGTCCTTCTTCACACCGCACTGACCGTGGTGGGCCATCTGGACGTAGTCAGCCTTCAGAACAGAGGGGGAACCGCAAAGAGCCAGAATGCGGTCGCCCTCCTCCTCTCCGGCATCCCCCAGCCAGAGGGTCTTCTTCCCGCCCAGGGTCATCATCAGCACCAGCGACGAGTTGTTGCAGACGTTCTCGGTGATCTCGGGGTTGGGGGAGTAGAGGCATTCGAAGTGGGCGTCCCCCACGTCGGAGGTGTCGGTGCGGGTCACGATCACGACCTTGTCGGCGAACAGAGGCAGATCGCGGTAGAAGCGGGCGGGACTCTCATCCGGCCAGGGCTGCAGCCCCGCGATGAAATCCGCCGAGGGGAAATTGTAGTAAACCTTCCCCACCGTCACCGCCTCCGGCATGGCTTCCATGATCTGCAAAAAGGCGCAGATGTGGTCGGCGTGGGGGTGGCTCAAGATCCAGGCATCAATATGGGGGATCTCTTTCCCCGTCAAGGCCTTCAGATGCCCGATCAGGTTGGCGGCGTCGTTGTTCTCGCCGCCGTCAATGACGATGATATGACCGCCCTCGGTGGTGATGATAAAGCTGTTCATCTGACCGCCGTCCACGCTGGCAAACATATGGATGGAGTTTTTCATGGTGATTACCTCGCTTTTGATGTATATGTTTTATATGTCATTTGGGGGATCAGTCTTGGGGGGATTTTTCCAATTCTGCGCGTCCTCCTCCCGAACGGTCACGTTTCCCTGTTCGTCCTGTGAGACGGTATACACCGCCGAGGGAACGGGATCGTACACGTCTGGCAAAGCCACGGGCAGATGGGCGTCAAATTCCATCTGCAACACCGGCGTCGGGAAGGCCTCGTGGAGCAGACAGACCTCCTCCTCAAAGGAGACCTTGAAGTCATCGTCAACGGCATACATACGGTCCCCGTCCAAATGCTTCATGTCCTTGGCTGTCTCCACCCAGGCATTCTCCCCCTGCAGGCGCACGCCGCAGAGATGGTAGAAGCCGTTGTACCACACCTTCCCGTCCTCGCCAAGAACACCCATAACGTCAAAGGCCTCGGCGGGCTTGCGGGGATCCAGCCCCAGACTCTCCAAAAAGTCCGTGACCGTTGCAGGCATTTTCAGAATGGCCTTGTCATAATTCTGACACCCCGCGCAGGTACACTGCTCGGAGGTGGTCTTGACGTCATCGCGGGTGTAGAAGGCGCGGGTACGGTCTATGTCAATATCAAGGGTGTAGTTACCAAAGCGGAAAATCATGGAGGGCTCCTTTCTGTTTCAAATTTCAGTTTAACGGTGGGTTGGCAACAACCTAAAGCCTCCCTCCGGGAGGGAGGTGGCACGCCCATAGGGCGTGACGGAGGGAGCCCGCGTGCCTATAACATACAAATTTTATACACTTTTTCGTGTGAGAACAATATGTTTTTACTCGCGCATTCTCCCTCACCCGACTTCGTCGGGAGCTCCCTCCCGGAGGGAGCCTCAAAGAGCGGCCGCCCATCGACAAACCCAAATTTATCGCGTCAGCATATCAGCATCGCATCCCCAAACGAAAAGAACCGATACCTCTCCTCCACCGCCGTCTCGTACGCCTTCATGACATTCTCTCTGTTGTAGAACGCCGAGACCAGCATAAGGAGGGTGGACTCGGGCAAATGGAAATTGGTGATGAGCGCGTCCACCGCCTTGAATTTGTAGCCGGGGTAGATGAAAATACCCGTATCGGCGTCCATGGCGTGGACGATGCCCTGCTCGTCCGAGGCGCTCTCCAGGGTACGGCAGGAGGTAGTGCCCACGCAGATGACGCGTCCGCCCGCGGCGCGGCGCTCGTTGATGATCTTGGCAGACTCGGCGGGCACCGAGAAAAACTCGGTGTGCATGACGTGGTCAGTGATGGCGTCCTCCTTGACGGGGCGGAAGGTCCCGAGACCCACGTGGAGCATGACGGGTGCGATGGCCACGCCCTTGTCGCGGAGTGCCTGCAAAAGCTCGGGGGTAAAGTGCAGTCCCGCCGTGGGAGCGGCCGCCGAGCCCTCGGTCTTGGCGTAGACGGTCTGGTAGCGGTCGCGGTCAGCCAGCCGCTCGGTGATGTAGGGGGGCAGGGGCATGAGCCCGATCTCGTGGAGGATGTTGTAGATGTTCTCGTACTTCTCGCGGTCGAAGTCAAAGCGGATGAGGCGGTTGCCCTCCTCCACCATGTCCACCACCTCGCCGGTCAGCATCCCTTCCCCGAAGACCATGCGATGGCCGAGGCGGGCGCGCTTGCCGGGCTTGACCAGGCACTCCCAGGTGTCGGCGGCGCGCTGGCGCAGGAGCAGCAGCTCAATGCCCGCCTCGGGTCTGCCCTCGGCGTGGCCGTACAGACGCGCGGGAATGACCTTGGAGTTGTTGATGACCAGGACATCCTCGGGACGGATGTAGTCGAGGATATCGTAAAAATGCTTGTGTTCAATGGTGTTTGCTTCCCTGTTCAGCACCATGAGGCGGGAGTGGTCCCGTTTTTCCATGGGGTGCTGGGCGATGAGCTCCTCGGGGAGGTGGTAGTGGAAATCCGCCGTCCGCAGGTCGGTTTCGGGGCGGTCGTTGATGATGAATTTTTCGCTCATAGGCTTTCCTTTCGCGGCGTGTATCGCGGAGTTACACGCCGGCACACATTGCAAATATTCCGCATATACTGACAGCAGACGAGTTTTCTCCACCCTCGTCACGGTCATATATACCCAGAATCTATTATACCGCAAAACTCCGAGAAAAGCAACGGGTTTTGAGGATTTTATGGAGGAATTTTCAAATTGGGGTTTATCGGGGAGCGAGGGGAACGCCGGGAAAAAACTTCTTGAAAGAAGTTTTTCCCCAAACCCCTTTTCAAGAACTTTCAAATAGTGTTTATTGGACAATCTTTTTTGAAAGTTTTGAGGATTCTCAAGGGACTTTTTCAAAAGTCCCTTGAGCGGGGTCCAGAGGCAGAGCCCCTGGCCGACAAACCCAAATTTACATATCCACCCAAAAGGAGATTTCCTATGAATCCACATACTCCCCCCCTATTCGAAGGCTGCGCCACCGCCCTTGTCACGCCGTTTCGGAACGGCGAGCTTGACAAAGACGCATTCATCCGCATCCTCCGCCATCAAATGCAAAACGGTGCCGACGCCCTGGTGGTCTGCGGCACCACAGGGGAGTCCCCCACCCTCACCGACAAGGAAAAGCAATGGCTGTTCACCGCCGCCGTGCGGGAAGCCCATGCCGCCGACCGCTCCAGCCCGCCAAAGGTGATCGCCGGCACGGGGAGCAACAACACCGCCCGCGCGGCGGAGCTCTCCCGCCTGGCCGAGTCCTGCGGGTGCGACGGGCTTCTGGTGGTCACGCCCTACTACAACAAGGCCTCGGAGGCAGGGCTGATCGGCCACTACGAAGCCATTGCCTCGGCAGTCAGCCTCCCCATCATCCTGTATCACGTTCCCTCCCGCACGGCGTGCAAGCTGACCCCCGCCACCTGCAAGCGGCTGGCCGAGCACCCACGGATCGCAGGGCTCAAGGATGCCACGGGCGACCTCTCCTTCACCGCCCGCGTCCGCACTCTCTGCGGTGATTCCCTGCCCATCTATGCCGGCAACGACGACCAGACCGTCCCCATCCTCTCCCTGGGAGGCAAGGGAGTGATCTCGGTGGTGTCCAACCTTCTGCCCGCCCGTATGAGCCGTCTCTGCCGCCTCTGGCGGGAGGGCAGATGCGCCGAGGCCGCCGCCGAGCAGCTCTCGCTCATCCCCCTGTGCGATACCCTGTTCTGCGAGGTCAATCCCATTCCCGTCAAGGCGGGGATGGAGCTGCTGGGCATCTGCTCGGATGAGGTGCGGCTCCCTCTGGCTCCCGCCGACGAGGGCGTGCAGGGAAAGGTAGCCAATGCTCTGCGGGGGCTTGGACTCCTTCCCTAAACCGCAAAAGGACTTCTCACAAAGCCGTGAGAAGTCCCTTTTGGATGTCAAATTTGGGTTTGAATTGCCGGCTGAATCGTTACCCCCAATTTGATCCTATACGAAGGATTTTTGTAACGAATGACGGAAAAGATCCCGCCGATTCGCTGTGCGGGGAGTTTTTAGAGATGCCCATAACTTATGCGTCCGGATTCAGCCGTATCCGCTCATCCGCCCAGCTCTCATGCAAATTGAGCCACAAACGGCGGTTATAGATATGAAAGACCAGATACGCGATGGGCGCGTAAATAATGCCCCCCACACTGAACTGCATGAAAAACTGCACGCAAGCCACCACCGCGTAGGCCAGAAGCTCAGCGCGGTAGGTCTTGTCACGGGAGACCACCTTGCGGTCTGCCTTGCGGCTGTATACCTCACTACCCAGCTCGCTCAGGTAAACGCGCCGTGCTTCGGTATCCCGCGGCTTGCGGACGCGCCACACCACCAGCATCGCCACCACCTGCACGCCAAATAAAAACAAGGTATAGGGCAGTGCCGCCCACTTCTGCCCCACCATGGCACAGGCCACCGTATAAAGTATATCTCCCAAAATCAGAAACATCAGAAAATGGGTCACTGCGGCCGTCACCGCCATGGGGATGATCGCTTTTACAAATCGTCTCATAGATTCCTCCTGTATAACGGATATATCGGTTTTACATCGGTTTCATTATACAGTTTTTTGCGGTCGTTGTCAATGATTTGGCAGTCTTTTCATTCTCTACCATTTCGGCAGTACGGATCGCGGAAAGTGAGAGTTGGGAAGCTCAAATTGGGGTTTGTCGGTCTGTTCTCCCGTTCTCGAGCGCAGCGAGATGACCTTCCCCTTTGGGGAAGGTGGCGCGCCCGTAGGGCGTGACGGATGAGGTAATATGCTTTGTCAAATAAGATGTTTTGACCTCTACGATTTACCTCATCCACCGC
>JAZSBH010000098.1:0-8112 GCA_045602325.1 Eubacteriales bacterium
GGTCTGGGGGGAACTTCTTTCAAGAAGTTCCTCCCAGTCGCTCCCCCATAAACTGCAATCTATTTGCCCGATCGCAATCTCGCGATCTCGTCTCGGATATAGGCGGCCTTTTCGTACTCCAGCTCTCTGGCGGCTTGTTTCATTTCGCGGGTGAGCTTTTCGATCATAGCCTCCCGATCCTTGGCGGACATCTTGCGCTTGGGGGACTTGTCCTCCACGGTGTCGATGCCCGTGCCCTTGCGCTTGTGGCGGGTGTCCTCCTCCTTGGCACCGATCTCGATGACGTCGCGGACGTCCTTGATGACCGTGTGGGGGGTGATGTCGTGCGCCTTGTTGTAGGCGTCCTGAATGGCGCGGCGGCGGGCGGTCTCACTTATGGCGACCTCCATGGAGCGCGTGATCTTGTCGGCGTACATGATGACCGTACCGTTTTCGTTACGGGCGGCGCGGCCGATGGTCTGAATAAGGGAACGCTCAGCGCGGAGGAAGCCCTCCTTGTCGGCGTCTAGGATAGCGACCAGGGACACCTCGGGGAGGTCAAGCCCTTCGCGGAGGAGGTTGATGCCCACCAGGACGTCAAACACGCCCAGTCGCAGGTCGCGGATGATCTGCATTCTCTCCATGGTGTCCACGTGGTGGTGGAGGTAGCGCACCTTGATGCCATTGGCATCCAGGTAGTCGGTGAGGTCTTCGGCCATCTTCTTGGTCAGGGTGGTGACCAGCACGCGGTCTCCCTTGGATGTGCGTGCCTTGATCTCCCCCATGAGGTCGTCTACCTGCCCCTCGATGGGACGGACGTGGATGATGGGATCCAGCAGTCCCGTGGGACGGATGATCTGCTCCACGGTGTGGTCGGTGTGCTCGTTCTCGTAGTCTCCGGGGGTGGCCGAGACGAAGACCGTTTGTCCCATGCGCTCCTCGAACTCTTCAAAGTACAGAGGGCGGTTGTCGTAGGCCGAGGGCAGGCGGAAGCCGTAGTCCACCAGATTCTTTTTGCGTGCCGTATCGCCGCCGCTCATACCTCGCACTTGGGGGACGGTGACATGGGATTCGTCGATAAACAGGATATAGTCGTCGGGAAAGTAGTTGAGCAGGGTGTAGGGAGTTGACCCAGCGGGACGTCCCGACAGTACCCGGGAATAGTTTTCCACCCCCGAGCAGAAGCCTACCTCGCGGAGCATTTCCAGGTCGTATTTGACCCGCTCCTCGATGCGCTGGGCCTCAATAAGCTTGTTCTGGGACTTGAAGAACTCCACACGCTCCTCCATCTCCCGCCAGATCTCCCCAAGCGCCGCTTCTTTTTTGTCGCCGGACACAGCGTAATGGGTGGCGGGGTAGACGGCGGCGTAGGAAAGGAGGCGGATGAGCTCGCCGGTGACGATGTTGATCTCGGAGAGGCGGTCGATCTCCTCGTCGAAGAATTCCACCCGCAGAGCCGTCTCGCTCTGGTTGGCGGGGATGATCTCCACGGTGTCGCCGCGCACGCGAAAGCTGTCGCGGACGAGGTTCATGTCATTGCGGGTGTAGCTGTTGAATACCAGCTTGCGGATGAGCTCCTCACGGCTCATGGTCATACCGGGGCGGAGGGGGATCACCAGATCCTTGTACTCCGACGGGTCACCCAGGGAGTAGATACAGGACACCGAGGCCACAATGATGACGTCACGGCGCTCAAACAAAGCCGATGTGGCCGAGTGGCGCAGACGGTCGATCTCGTCGTTGATGAGAGCGTCCTTCTCAATGTACATATCCTTGCCGGGGATGTAGGCCTCGGGCTGGTAGTAGTCGTAGTAGGACACGAAATACTCCACCGCCGCGTCGGGAAAGAAGGCGCGGAATTCGGAACAGAGTTGGGCGGCCAGGGTCTTGTTGGGCTCCAGGATCAGGGTGGGGCGGTTCATTTGTGCGATGACGTTGGCCATGGTAAAGGTTTTGCCCGAGCCGGTCACGCCCAGGAGGGTCTGCATTTTCTCTCCACGTCGCAGGCCGTCCACAAGGCCTTGGATGGCGGCGGGCTGGTCGCCTGTGGGGGTGTAGTCGCTTACAAGTTTGAAAGTATCCATATTGATCCTATTATTTTGTGTGGTGGGTATATCTATTCATCTTATTATAGCACGATATGAAGAGTTATGCAAGATGTTTTTTGTTTTTTCGTGTACTTTTCTGCCCATGGTGGCAGAAAAGTACAGAACATTCCCCAAAACCACTTGACATTTCGCATTAATTCATGTAAAATATAAATAACAAAAAAATCCATCTCATGGAGGTATCCACCATGTATCAATTCCCCATTGGCGTAATGCTTGAATCCTTCCGTCTCCCCACCGCCGAGGCTGTGGCCAAGGCCGCCGAGGTGGGTGCGCAGGGCATCCAGATGTACTGCACCAGCGGTGAGCACGCCCCCGAAAATATGTCCCCTGCCGCCCGCCGCGAGCTTCTTGCTTTGGTTAAGTCCCACGGCCTCCGCTTTTCTGCTATCTGCGGCGATCTCGGTCGCGGCTTTGGTCACGCCGACCTGAACCCCGAGCTCATCGAGAAATCCAAGCGCATCCTGGATATGTCCCTGGATATGGAGTGCGGTATCGTTACCACCCATATCGGCGTGGTGCCCACCGACAAGAACCATGACCGCTACAAGATCATGCAGGATGCCTGCTATACCCTCGCCGAGTACGCCGATTCGGTGGGTGCCCGCTTCGCCGTGGAGACAGGCCCTGAGACTTCGGCTGACCTCAAGGCCTTCCTGGACTCTCTGGGCGGTACCAGGGGCGTTGGCGTTAACCTCGACCCCGCTAACCTGGTCATGGTCACGGGCGACGATCCCGTTGTGGCGGTTCATAATCTGAAGGATTACATTGTCCACACCCACGCCAAGGACGGCGTCATGCTCCACCGCGGCAACCCTGAATACATCTACGGTGTGGTGCATCCCGTTCCCGAAGAGTTCCAGGGTATCCAGTATTTCGCCGAGGTGGCTCTGGGTAAGGGTAACGTCCACTTCGATACCTACCTCGCCGCTTTGGATGAGATCGGTTACAAGGGCTTCCTGACCATCGAGCGCGAGTGCGGCGATACCCCCGAGGCGGATATCCGTCTGGCCGCCGAGCATTTGAGAGCCGTTATGGGAGTTTGAACCAAGCACGGCTGAACAAAAGCATAGGTTTGCGGGCGCACACGCAGGTGCGCCCCTACCCTCGTTCTTCTTTAAGATCTCATCACGTTTTTGATTGATAACACGGTAGGGGCGTACCTATGTGTGCGCCCGATCATGAAAAGCAGACTTATCACGAAAGGACAACACCACCATGAAGATCTCCGTCAGCTCTTACTCCTTCCAGCAGTACATCTCCGCGGGCAAGCTCGCCCATTTCGACGTGATCGCCAAGGCTCATGAGATGGGCTTCGAGGCCATCGAGTTCATCGACCTCCCCGCCTCCTCCTATGAGGAGCAGGTTGAGTACGCACACAAGCTCCGTGCCGAGGCTGACCGTCTGGGCATGACCATCAACGCCTACACCATAGGCTCCAACCTCTACCGCGCCATTCCCGAGGAGTCTGCCGCCGAGGTAGAGCGCCTCAAGGGTCAGGTGGATATTGCCGCCATTCTGGGTTGCTCGGTCATGCGCCACGACGTCTGCTACGGCACCGGTCAGACCGGCACCTCCCGATCCTTTGGCCTCATGCTCCCCACCATCGCAGAGAACGCACGCGCTATCACCGAGTATGCCGCAACCAAAGGCATCAAGACCTGCACCGAGAATCACGGCTACATCGCCCAGGACTCCTACCGCGTGGAGCAGCTCTTCAACGCCGTGGCACACGATAACTACGGCCTGCTGGTCGATGTAGGTAACTTCGTCTGCGCCGACGAGGATAACTGCGCCGCCGTCTCTCGCGTGGCTCCTTACGCCGTCCACGTCCACGCCAAGGATATGTACAAGTCCACCGAACCCAAGCCCGGCTACGGCATGACCCGCGGTTGCAACTACTTCAAAGGCGCCATCGTGGGTGAGGGCGACGTCAACGTGGAGAAGTGCCTGCAGATTTTGAAGCGCGTCGGCTACGACGGCTACTGCTCCATCGAGTTCGAGGGATCCGAGGACTGCATCGAGGGCATTGCTAAGGGCTTTGAAAATCTGAAGGCTATGCTGGAGCGCATCTGAAACTGAACGGAAGGCCGTGCGCGGAGACGTGCGCGGCCTCTTTTAAAAAAATATGGAATCATCGAACGTAACCGAACTTCACGCTTTCTACAAGGACACTCTTTCCCACGTGGGCACCTTCCTGCTCACCTGTGATCGCGAAGAAATCGCATACCGCATCTTTGAGGAATTCGACTCCGATTGTACGTCGTTTCTCTACCAAAGCAACCTCCGTGTTCTGCTGAAGGGCGGTTTGATCTCCGCTGAGATTTACGAGGCATCCCTGCGCCTGGCCGCCGAATTCCGCGCTTTGGAGGGAACGGCGTTGTGGAATCCCGATGCCGTGACTATCGCCGAGGCATGGCGGGAGGTGTTGGAGCTGGGAGATACTGTGCGTGGGATGGTGGAGGCATACGAATCATCCCGTGGGAGGACAGACGCATGAGTGGCTACTACACGCTCCATGAAAACCTCGATGTCAAGCCTGTTTCCATAGACATCTACGAGAACTGTATGATCTACGACCACAGCCGAAAAGGGGCCTACTGTCCCCTCTGCGGCCGTCCTGTGGAGGGCTCGGTGTGGGTAGGGGAGCCCCGTTTCTACGTCCGTACCACAAGACTCCCCGATGTCCTGTTTCCTCTCGCGCCCGTGTATATGCTGTTCAGCGAGCGGTTTGTGGAGGCGTTTTCCCACAAGGGACTGACGGGGATCGAAGAACTTCGGGAATGTGAGATCTTCTACAGGAAGGAGCGCTTGCCCGTTCGGTACTATATCCCCACCGTCTCCTATTCCAAAAAAGCTATAGCCTACGCCACCGCGCAGAACGAAAAACGGAAGACCGATAAGTCCCTGCCAAAATGCTCCCTGTGTATGGATCCAGACTTTGAAAAAGATGCGCTCTATTTTGACAGTGAGCATGAATTCGATATTTTCTGTCGGTACGACAGAAAAGGGAAGCTGTTTTGCACCGAAGCCTTCAAGGAGCTGTGTTGTGAGTTGGGGGCGGAGCAGGTGGTTTTCAGAGAAGTGAAGTAATTTTTCCCATTTGTGAAATTTCCTTGAATCTTTCAAAACCCCCTTGCAAAATTCCCGAAAGTGTGGTATACTATTTCGGTCAGCAGTGCTTCTGCTGTGAAAGTAGGCCATACCAGCCGGGGAGATAGCGGAGCCCTGTACCTGCAACCCGCTACAGCAGGGGTGGATTCCCCTCCTGAGAGCCGATCTTCTCCGAATTGAGTTCTTTTTCTTGTGTTGAGGAACGGGTCTCGCGCAATGCGGAGCCGTGAACCATGTCAGGTGAGGGATCAAGCAGCATTAAGCGGTCAACTGCATGTGCCGCGAGGTTGCCTGTTCTGAGCAAGAAACTGAAAGATCGCGGGGGCGTGACACCCGAGGGATGGGTGTATGGTCTTCTTTCACAGCAGAGGGCTGTTTTTTTGCATTTTTCATTTTGCATTTCCGAAAGGAGGATCGCCGTGCATCAGGCATTATACCGCAAGTGGCGGCCGCCGAACTTCGATGAGGTCAGCGGTCAGGATCACATCACGTCTATTCTGAAATACCAATGTGCCACGGGGAAGTTCTCCCACGCCTACCTGTTCTGCGGCTCCCGTGGTACGGGTAAGACCTCTTGCGCCAAGATCCTGGCCAAGGCGGTCAACTGCGAGCATCCTACGCCCGCGGGTCCCTGCGGTGTGTGTGCCGCCTGCCGTTCCATCGACGCAGGCAGTGCCACCGACGTGCTGGAAATGGACGCCGCCTCCAACAACGGCGTGGACGACATCCGCGACATCCGCGACGAGGTCATCTACGCTCCCTCCGAGCTCAAATACCGCGCCTACATCATCGACGAGGTACACATGCTGTCTACGTCGGCGTTTAACGCCCTCCTCAAGACCCTGGAGGAGCCCCCCGAGCACGTGGTGTTTATCTTGGCCACCACCGAACTGCAAAAGCTTCCCGCTACCATCATTTCCCGCTGTCAGCGGTTCGATTTCCGTCGGATCTCCACCGCCGATCTTTGCGGACGGCTGCACCTCATCGCTCGTGAGGAGGGTATTGAACTGTCTGACGAGGCTGCTCGCCTCATTGCCAGACAAGCCCAGGGCGGTATGCGGGACGCCGTCAGCCTCCTGGAGCTCTGCGCGGGAGCCCGTCTTCCCATCACACCTGAGCTGGTGACCCGTACCATTGGAACCACGGGCAGGGAAGGAACCTGCCGTGTGGTGAACGCCATTGCGGATAAGAATTATGACCTGCTCTTTGACATTGTAGACGAGATGGTGTCTGCTTCCCGTGATCCTGCCGTGTTTTGGCAGGAGCTCATCGGCTACTACCGGGATATGCTGGTTACCAAGACCACCAAGGATCCCTCTAAATATCTCGACCTTACCGACAGTGAGCATACAGCCCTTGTAGCCGCCGCAGGACGGTTCACCAAGGAGACCATGCTCTTCCATATCGGTCTTCTGGAGGACGCCCTGTTTGCTATGCAAAAGTCCTATGCCGTCAAACGCACCGTAGCGGAGATCACGCTGGTTCGCCTTTGCGATCCTGCGCTGGACACGTCCACCGAATCCATCCTCACCCGTCTTTCCCGCATTGAAGAGCAGCTTGTGACGGGAGTGGTCATGCAAACGCCGCAGCAAGCCCCTGTGGAGATGCCCGCGCAGACATCCGTTTCTGAGGACGAGCCTCCTATGATGGAGCCGCCCGTGGATATGTGGGAGCCTCCTGCAGAGGCCTACGCGCCTGTGCAAGCCCCGCCGAGAAGGGAAGCACCGCCTCCGAAGCCCGCGATGAAATCCTCGGCCCCCCCTCCGTCCACAACCAAACCCGCACCCGTGCTCCAGCCCACCGAGACAAAGCGCGTTTTGCGTCCTCTTAAGGCTTGGACCGAGGCGGTGGATCGTGTACGGTCGACCAGTCCCATGGCGGCATCCTTCCTGATCACTGCGAAAGCCTACACCACCGAGGATGGAAAGGTGGTCGTAAAGCTGGGTAGTGACTTTATTCGGGATATGATCTCCCGCGAGGGGGCGCCCGAAGCCCTGCGCGCCGCCTTGTCGGTGTGCTTGGGCAAAAAATTGGAGGCGTCCGATATTCTTTGTGAAGTAGAGGACGACAAGCAGAGCGAAGGCTCTCTCATAGATCTCATCATCGAAGCCGTGGAAGAATAATAGCGGCGATCCACAAACAACATTAAAAATAAAAAAATATAGGAGAATACATCATGAGAGCAAATTTACCCAAGGGAATGGGCGGCGGAGCCCAGAATATGCAGGCTATGATCCGTCAGGCACAGAAGATGCAGGAGGATATGGCAGCCAAGCAGGAGGAGCTGGACGCTCGCGAGTACGAGATCAAGGCCGGTGGCGGCGTGGTTACCGTGAAGATCAACGGCAAGAAGGAAGTGCTGTCCATTGATATTGCCCCCGAGCTGGTGGATCCCGACGACGTGGAGACCCTGCAGGATATTTTGGTGGCCGGTGTGAACGAGGCCATCAAGCGTGTGGAGGAGACCAACTCCAAAGAAATGGAGAAGATCACGGGCTCCATGAATATGCCCGGTCTGTTCTGATATGGCTGATTATATCCAACCGCTGCAGACCCTCTGCGAGCAGTTTCAGCGGCTGTCGGGAATCGGACGCAAGACCGCCCTGCGGCTTGCCTTCTCGGTACTGGAATCCAGCGAGGAGGATGCCGCTGCCTTTGCCCAGGCCATCCTCGATGCCAAGCAGAAGATCCATCTTTGCCCCATCTGTCAGAACCTCACCGACCGGGAAATCTGCACCGTCTGCGACGATGACCGCCGCGACCCCACCACCGTCTGTGTGGTGGAGGATCCCCGCGCTGTGCTGGCATTGGAGAAGGTGAAGGAATACCGCGGGCGCTACCACGTTCTCCACGGAGTCATCTCCCCCATGAACGGTGTCGGCCCCGACCAGCTCAAGATCAAGGAACTGCT
>JAZSBH010000099.1:0-7205 GCA_045602325.1 Eubacteriales bacterium
AGTTTTTGGGATTCTTAAACCCTTTTTTTAAAAAGGGTTTAAGCCGCCGGAGGCCGCCCTCCCGCTCCCCTATAAACCCAAATTTGAAAATCCAATATTTTTTCTCTCCCACCTTGACATTTCCTTCTAAATCCGCTATAATATATCCATATTTCAAACCGAACACCCCGAAAGGAAACCTTATACCATGGCAAAAATGTGGGCAGGCCGTACTGATGGCCACACTGATCAGATTGCAGACGATTTCAACTCATCCATTCATTTCGACTCCCGTATGTACCGTCAAGACATCACGGGGAGCATGGCTCATGCCGCCATGCTTGGCGCGCAGGGAATCATCACCGCCGAGGAGGCTGATACTCTCATCGCGGGCTTGGAAGGTGTCCTCGCCGATATCGAATCCGGCGCACTTCCCATCGACATGACCTGCGAGGATATCCATATGTTCGTGGAGCAGGAGCTGACCGTCCGTTTGGGGGATGTGGGCAAGAAGCTCCACACCGCCCGCAGCCGTAACGACCAGGTGGCGCTGGATATCCGTATGTACCTCCGCGACGAGATCGCCGAGATCATTACTCTTGTCCGCGACCTCATCGAAGCCCTGACCGATCAGGCCGAGGCCAACGCCGCCACCATCATGCCCGGCTATACCCACCTTCAGCGTGCCCAACCTATCACCTTCGGCCACCACCTCATGGCCTACGCCATGATGCTGTTGCGGGATATCGACCGTCTCCGTGATACCAGCCGCCGCATGAATATCTCCCCCATCGGATGTTGCGCCCTGGCGGGAACCACCTACGACACCGACCGCCGCTTTGAAGCCTCCAAACTGGGTTTTGACGGCATCACCCTCAACTCCCTGGACGGCGTGTCCGACCGTGACTTTGCTGTGGAATTCATGTCCGCCTGCTCCCTCATGATGATGCACCTCTCCCGCTTCTCGGAGGAAATTATCCTTTGGTCCAGCTGGGAATTCAAGTTTGTGGAGCTCTCTGACGCCTATACCACCGGATCCTCCATTATGCCCCAGAAGAAGAATCCCGACATGGCCGAGCTCATCCGCGGCAAGACGGGGCGGGTCTACGGCGACCTGGTCGCTCTCCTGACTACCCTCAAGGGCATCCCTCTGGCCTACAACAAGGATATGCAGGAGGACAAGGAGCGCATTTTCGACACCGTGGATACCGTCAAGATGTGCCTCGCAGTGGCCGCCCCCATGGTCGCCACCATGAAGGCCATTCCTGAGAACATGATGAAAGCCGCCCAGGGCGGATTCATCAACGCCACCGACTTGGCTGATTACCTGGTCAAGAAGGAGCTGCCCTTCCGCACCGCCTACAAGATCTCGGGTCAGATCGTCGCTCATTGTATTGAGAACAGGGAAGTACTGGAGACCCTGCCTCTGGATACCTACCGTACCTTCTCTCCTCTCTTTGAGGAGGATTTGTATACCGAGATCAGCCTCACGACCTGCGTAGAAAAGCGCATTTCCGAGGGCGGTACCTCGGTGGGCTCGGTGAAGGCGCAGATCGAATACGTGCGCGGACAGCTTGCCTGACCTATTTCCTCACACACAACCGTTTCCGCTTGGTGACGGTTGTGTTTTTTTGCTCGAATCACACGAAAAATCTGTGAAAATTTCTCCCATCATCTTCTGCTGTCTTGACAATTCTTCAAAAATGCGGTATAATATAAAGAAGACTATTTTCAAAAAATAAAGGAGCCAATATGGCTGATAAACTCATTCTTCCTCCCATCAGCTTGCCCGAGCGTCTGGCTTACGTCAGTCAAGTCAAAGCCTGGAATGAACGGTATACGACCGAAAAGGGAACGCGGCGCGGATGCTTCGTTCTGACCTTTGGCTGTCAGCAGAACGAGGCCGACAGCGAGAAGATTTCGGGCATGGCAGAGCAGATGGGCTACGAGATCAAGGCGACCCCCGAGGAGGCCGATCTCATCATGGTCAACACCTGCGCCATCCGCGAGCACGCCGAAAAGAAGGCGCTGTCCATCATCGGGCAGTATAAGCACCTGAAAGCCAAAAATCCTGACCTCATCATCGGTGTCTGCGGCTGTATGACAGCCCAGGAGCACCGCCGCGACGAGCTCAAGCACCGCTATCCTTACGTCACATTCACCCTGGGTACTGCCTCGCTTCATCATTTTCCGAAAGTGCTGTGGGATGTGATTCAGCAGAAACGCCGTTTCATTACGGCAGAATCCGAGCTGGACTTTACCAAGACTGTGGCCGAAGGCGCGCCCATTCGCCGTGAATCGGGTTATCGCGCCTGGGTGTCGGTCATGTACGGGTGCAACAATTTCTGTTCCTACTGCATCGTTCCTTACTGCCGAGGCCGTGAGCGAAGCCGCAAGAAGGAGGATATCGTCGCAGAAGTCAGAGAACTGGTGGAGCAGGGCTATAAGGAGATCACCCTCCTGGGTCAGAACGTCAATTCCTACGGCAAGGGAACCGATTGCGATTTTGCTGACCTGGTGGCCGAGCTGGATTCCATCCCCGGTGACTGGTGGCTGTCCTTCATGACCTCCCATCCCAAGGACGCCAGCTACAAGCTCATTGACGTCATGGCAGAGAGTACCCACGTCGCCCATCGATTCCACCTCCCCCTCCAGTCGGGCAATGACCGCGTCCTGAAGGCCATGAACCGTCACTACGACATGGAAAAGTACCTCGATACCGTGAACTATATGCGCAGTAGGATGCCGGATATCGTCATCACCTCGGACATCATCGTGGGATTCCCCGGAGAATCGGAGGAAGAGTTTGATGATACGCTGAAAGCCCTGGAGACGGTGCGTTTCGATATGCTCTACTCCTTCATCTACTCCCCCCGCAAGGGGACTCCTGCCGCCGAGATGGAGCAGATCCCCGACGTGGTCAAGGGGAATCGTTTTGACCGCCTGTTGGCCACCCAGAACGCCATTGCCGCCGAGAAGAATCAGCCCATGCAGGGAACCACCGTCCGCGTTCTCTGTGACGGGGAGAGCAAGGGCAATCCCGAGGTGTACAGCGGCCGAACCGAGGGAGGGAAGATCGTCTTTTTTAAGGGTACGCCCGACATGGTGGGCACATTCGTCAATATTCACATCGATAGAACCGAAGCCTTTGCCTTATGGGGCGAAGCAGAGAATAAGAGTCCGTAAAAAGACCGTTCATTCAGAAGGAGGCAGATCGCCATGGATATGTTCATCGCGGATACCCATTTCGGGCATGAAAATATTCTTGCGGAATGCCGCCCGCAATTTTCGTCGGTTGATGAGATGAATGAGACCATCATCGGAAATATCAATCGAAAGATGAAAAAGACCGACACGCTGTATATTGTCGGAGATTTCGCGTTCCGTAGCAAGAAATCCCCAATCGAATATCTGGAGGCCATCAAGCCGAAGAAAATACTGATCCTGGGCAACCACGACAGGGATTGGATGAAACGGGTTGAGGAAGACGTATTGAAACAGTATTTTGTGGGCGTATACCAACAGTATGAAGTCAAAAAGAATGGGCTGGAATTGCATTTCAATCATTTCCCCCAGCTTGCTTGGAATCGAAGCCACTATTTCGCCCAGTCGTTTTCGATTTGCGGGCACATCCACGACAACCGTGAAACCACTGTCGCTGCCCGTTTGTTCCCGCAGGTGACATGCCAGTTCAACGCGGGGGTGGACGTGAATCACTTTGAGCCCGTCACCTTTGAGGAATTGGTAGAAAACAATACGCAGTTTTATCGCCGCACATACAGCGACGAGGAACAGACTCTGCTCATGAATGCGATCCACAAGATCATGGACAGGGCGCTTTAATAAACTTTTATAAAGATAACAAAAAGGAGAAATAACCATGGATACCAACACCACCAACAACAAGAACGTTTTCGAGCTCGCCATCACCCTGGGCAAGGCCCTCAAGGAGGACGAGCGCCTCATCCGTATGGAGAATGCACGCAAGGCCTACGAGGAGGATCCTACCCTCAAGACCCTCATGACCGAGTACGACGTCCAGCAGAAGGCCATCCAGCAGGTGGCTTCCGCTGAGGACTTTGATCCCCAACTTCTGGAGTCCATCCAGAACCGCATCAATGAGCTCTACGACCAGATCATGGCCGCCCCCGTTTATCTGGAGCTGCTGGAAGCCCAGGAGGCGGTCAACGAGCTGATGAATGCGGTCAACAATACCATCACCTTTGCTATCACGGGTGAGATGCCCTCGGGTTGCACCCACGATTGCTCCACCTGCGGAGGTTGCCACTAAGCGAAGCACGGCGCGGGGCTCCATGCTTCGCAGTGAAATCCATGCCGTGCGCACACACGGCATGGGTGAAATTTCCGCTTTGCGGAAGTGAAATTCGCGCGCGGCGCGAGTGTAATCTGCCCCACTGGGGCAGGTGAAGGAACATTTTGCTTCGCAAAATGATTGATTTAATTGTGAAAGAGGTACACCGCCATGACGCCCATGATGGAGCAGTATTTTGAGGTCAAGGAGCAATACAAGGATTTCCTTCTGTTCTACCGTCTCGGAGATTTCTACGAGATGTTCTTTGACGACGCCATCACAGCATCCCGCGTGCTGGAGTTGACTCTGACGGGGAGAGACTGCGGAGAAGCCGAGCGGGCGCCCATGTGCGGCGTCCCCTTCCATGCGGCGGATACCTATATCGGGCGGCTCATCGAGAAGGGCTTTAAGGTAGCCATCTGCGAGCAGGTGGAGGATCCCGCTACCGCCAAGGGACTGGTGAAGCGTGAGGTCATCCGCGTGGTCACCCCCGGTACAGTCATCGAGTCCACCCTGCTTCCCGAGCAGAAGAATAACTATCTCTGCTCCATCTACGTGACGGGCACCGAATACGGCCTCTGCTTTGCCGATATTTCCACCGCCCAGGTATTTGCCACAGTGCTGGATGGAGGTGAGGCAGATCAGCACCTCATCAACGAGCTGGGCACTTATGCCCCACGTGAGGTCATTGCTAACCTTGGCAAGTCCCGTTTCCCCCAGGCGGCGGATTTTTTGAACGCCAAAGGAGCCATGCTGAACGACAACCAGAACCACCGTTACGACCCCGAGGCCTGTGCCGGGCTGGTCAGCGCCCAGTTCGGCGGGAACATCCGCGAGGAAATCCTCTCGAACCGCGCCATTGTCTGCGCTGTGGGGGCTCTTCTGGACTACCTCATGGAGACCCAAAAGTCCGACATCTCCTACATCAAGGATCTGCAGGTGTTCAGCGAGGGGCAGTACCTGGAGCTGGACGTCAACACCCGCCGCAACCTGGAGCTGACTGAGACTATGCGTACCAAAGAGAAGAAGGGCTCTCTGCTCTGGGTGTTGGATCGCACCAAGACCTCTCCCGGCGCCCGTATGCTCCGCCAGTGGGTAGAGCATCCCCTCCTGTCCCCCGCCCACATCCTGCGCCGTCAAGGGGCGGTGGAGGAGCTGTACGGTAGCTTCATGAAGCGGGAGGAGATCGGGGAACTCTTGTCCCACGTGCTGGATCTGGAGCGTCTGGTTACCAAGATCGTCTACGGCACCGCCAACGCCAAGGATCTCCGCGCTGTATCCGCCACCGCCTCCGTCCTGCCTGAGCTACGCAGGCTTCTGGAGGACAGCACCTCCGAGGAGCTGTCCCGCATCTGGCGGGAGTTGGATACGCTGGAGGACATCTGCGCCGAGATCGACCGTGCCATTTGCGAGGAGCCTCCCTTTACCGTCCGTGATGGCGGCATGATCGCCGACGGCTACGATCCCGAGGTAGACAGACTCCGCAGCATCATGACCGACGGTCAGGGCTGGGTGGAGCGTGTCGCCGCCGAGGAGAAGGAGCGCACCGGTATTAAGACCCTGAAGGTGGGGTACAACAAGGTATTCGGCTACTACATCGAGGTCTCTAAGTCCTTCGTGAACATGGTGCCCGATACCTACATAAGAAAGCAGACCCTTTCCAACTACGAGCGCTACATTACCCAGGAGCTCAAGGACATGGAGGCTACCATTCTGGGCGCCAAGGACAAGCTCTGCGCGCTGGAGTACGAGCTCTTCAACCAGGTGCGCGACTTTGTCGCCCAAAGGGAAGCCCGCGTGCGCCGCACCGCTCGACTGCTTTCCGAGCTGGATTGCTTCCAGTCCCTCGCCTCGGTGGCATCCCGCTACCAGTACGTCCGTCCCGACATCAACGACAGCGACGTGATCACCGTGAAGGACGGACGCCACCCCGTGGTGGAGCGGTTCGTGAAGGACAGCTACTTCGTCCCCAACGACGTCATGCTGGACACCCGTGACAACCGCCTCATGCTCATCACGGGACCCAATATGGCGGGTAAATCCACCTATATGCGCCAGGTCGCCCTCATCGTCCTCTTGGCCCAGATCGGCTCCTTCGTCCCCGCCGTGGAGGCCTCCATCGGCGTGGTGGACAAGATGTTCACCCGCGTGGGCGCGTCGGATGATTTGGCAAGCGGTCAGTCCACCTTTATGCTGGAAATGAACGAGGTGGCCTACATCCTGCGCAACGCCACCAAAAAGAGCCTGATCATCTATGATGAAGTAGGACGCGGCACCTCTACCTTCGACGGTATGTCCATCGCCCGCGCCATCATGGAGTACACCGCAGGCCGTAAGATCGGCGCCAAGACTCTGTTTGCCACCCACTACCACGAGCTGACGAGCATGGAGGAGTCTTACGACGGCATTGTCAACTACCACATCGCCGCCAAGAAGCGGGGGGACAGCATCACCTTCCTGCGCAAGATCGTCCGCGGCTCCACCGACGATAGCTACGGCATCGAGGTGGCCAAGCTGGCGGGACTGCCGAACGAGGTCATCAAGCGCGCCCGCGAGGTGCTGGCTCACGTGGAGGAGTCCTCCAAGGCCGTCCGCGACGCGGTGGACGCCTCGGGTACGGGAACCAAGAAGCCTGCGGTGGACGATGGTGCCATCACCATGGATGATATGCTGAATCAGCAGCTTATTGAAGAATTGCGGCAGGTGGATCTCAATACCCTGTCGCCCTTTGAGTGTATGTCGCTGATGTTTGAGTGGAAGAAGAGATACAGATAAATTGCAGTTCATAAGCCTGTTGTCTGCCATAAGAAGCGGTTGAGGCGTAACCCTCATCCGCCTCCCGCCGCATTCGCTGATCGGCACCTTCCCCCGCGGGGAAGGCTTCGGTATTATGTTTCTCGTTTCTATAAATATC
>JAZSBH010000100.1:0-12747 GCA_045602325.1 Eubacteriales bacterium
TTCAAGACCTTTAAAAATGTATTGTTTTTGTAATTTTTTTGAAAGTTTTGGGGCCTCCAAAACCTTTTTTGCAAAAAGGGTCGTGGTGGGGTGCAGGGGTGAAACCCCTGCCCGACAAACCCAAATTTGAAAGGAGCATCCACCATGTATACTGGCACATACAAGCTGGGCATCAACCTCATGGGCGGCTCGGGTCTCTCCATCGATGAGCACGTCGCCATGCTCAAAGCCATTGGCTGGGACGGCTTCTTCACGGGTTGGAAGCCCGAAAAGACCCCCGCCTTTGCCGCCGCCGCCGAGAAGTACGGCATGATCTACCAGTCCATCCACGCCCCCTTCACCCAGGTGCGCTATCTATGGGACGAGGGCGAGCTGGGGGTGCAGGTCACCGACGAGTTGATCGCCTGCGTTCGTGACTGCGCCGAGCACAGGATCCCCGTCATGGTCATCCACCCCTTCATCGGTTTTGGGGAGCATACACCCACCGAGGTCGGACTTCAGAACTTCGGCCGCATCATAACCGAGGCCGATCGCCTGGGTGTCCGTCTGGGCTTTGAGAACGTGGAGGGCGAAGAGTACCTGGCCGCCATCTTTGCGCGCTATGCGGGGCATCCTTCCCTCGGCTTCTGCTTCGATACGGGGCACGAGCTTTGCTACAACCGCGGCAGGGATATGCTGGCTGACTATGGTCACGCTCTTTGTCATACCCACTTCAACGACAATGTTGGTGTAACAGGAGATGACATTTTTTGGACCGACGATCTCCACCTGGTCATGGGCGACGGCATCGCTGACTGGGCGGGCATCATGCGCCGCATCCGCGAAACGGGCTACGACGGCCCCCTCATGTGCGAGCTGACCTTCGCAAATAAGCCCGGAAAGAATACCCACGACGGCTATGCAGCTATGGGACATGAGAAGTTCTATGGGTTCGCCTTGGAGCGGATGAGGGAGATTACCCATCACATGCCTCGGCACGTTGAATTGCAGGGCACCTCTAAAAACTTATCGTGCGGCGAGCGAAGAGCGACGAGAAGATTTTTCGTCAGCCCGCCTGCGGGCGCTAAACAAAAAGCCGCGCGTATAGTTGATCCTATACGAAGGATTTTTGTGACGAATGACGGAAAAGATTCCGTCGATTCGCTGTGCGAGAGGTTTTTAGAGGTGCCCTGCAGACCAAGACGGCCGCCGACGAGGAGTAGAATGCTGTACTCGTTGGCCTCGGCAAGATGCAAAAGACCGCGGGAAACAAATACTTTTTGAAAGAGAAACCTTTCCAATGAAAAAGAAAATTGCGTTTTTATTGGCTGCCGCCGCAGTTGCCCTGCAACTGGCGTCATGCATGCAGATCAACGGAGATCCATCCGGGGAGACCGAAGGCGATAGCAATAGCAATAGCAATAGCAATAGCGATAGCTATAACGATACCGAATTCGGGCTTGATTCCGAAACCCTACGTGAAACCGAGACGGCTATCCACATGGAGACAGAAGCCGATACCGACGAGCCTGCTCAAGAAAAAGGAATGACCATCGCCGGTGTGGACATCGCGGAGTTTTCGATCATCCGCTCGGCGGATATGCCGGAGGGACAGATCACGGCTCTGGAGATGTTCGTGGAGCAGATCCAAAGAGCGACAGGGACGTTACTCCCCGTGATCGTCGACACCGATGATCAGTACGTCGAGCATGAGATCGTCATCGGCGCGACCAATCGTGAAAACTCCGCCCTGGCTGCGGCCGTTTCCGAGATCGTTGACGACGGCTATGCCATCGTGGTAGATGGCGGAGATCTGTATATTTCGGCCACCACGGGACGGGGCGTTGTGTACGGCATGAGCGATTTTCTGGAAAACTACATGGGCGTGCGCCTGTATTCCCTCGAATACGTGTACCTTCGCGACGTGGGCGTAATCACGCTGGAGGAAGGCTTGAAGGACGTGTTCAGTCCCGAGTTTATGGCTCGCAGAACCTGGATCGACGGTCTGTACGCCGACCCGCTGGACAACGTTATGTTCGTCCGCAACAACTCCGACGGCCTCAAGAAGGCCAAGGTGGGGGATACCTACCCCATCCGCGCCAACTCCAACCACACCATAGACGATCTGGCCAAGGTGGAGGGGGAGGGTCAGGTGCCTTGCCTCACCGACGAGGCCGTGTACCAGAAGGTGCTGAAGAACGTGGTCAAGAAGCTGGAAAACAACCCCGACCAGAACGTCATTCAGGTAGGTCAGGGGGACGGCGGTCAGCCCTGCAAATGTGATCGTTGCGCCGCCATCCACAAGGAATACGGTACCGACAACGCCACCTGGTTCCTCTTCCTCAACCGCCTGGCCGACGAATGCGCCGCCCTCTACCCCGATCGCGGGGTGAAGCTCATCACCTATTCCTACCAGTACACCCACGGTATTCCCGGGAACGGCTACGCCGTCTCGGATCACGTCATCATCAACTTCTGCTTCGACGACGCCTGCTACAACCACGCCTTCAATGATCCCAATTGCCCCAAAAATGCCCCCGTGGCGGCGGAGCTTCGCGAGTGGGCCAAGCTCTGCAAGGCCGAGAATCTCTACGTCTACGAGTACGCCTACAACTGCGGCGACAACTACCTCCCCGACCCCAACATTTTCGTGATGTGGGAGAATTTTCAGTTCTATCTGGAGTGCGGTGTCAATGGCATTCTCTCCGAGGGCATCACTGCCAAGGGCGGTGAGTTTGACTCCCTCCGCGCCTACCTGCGGAGCAAGCTGGTGTGGGACCCCCGCATGACAAAGGAGGAATTCAACACCCTCATGGATGAGTTTTTGGCCGACTACTACGGTGAGGCTTCTTCCTGCATGATGGAATACCTGAAGATTCTCTGCGACGGGGCGCGCATCTCCTGCACCGATATGTATACTCCCATGTACACCTTCTTCCAGACGGTGGAGCAGCGGGGGAGCACCGATGTTTCGCAGGAGCTTTTGACCGAGGGCCATAGCCTGTTTGACAAGGCTCTGGCGATGGAGAACCTGACCGATGCCCAGAGAGAGCATCTGGAGTACACCTCCATCCACCTTCTGATGGTGCGGTACAACTATTTCCCCAAGGGAGACCGTCAGGCAAAAAAGGAATTACTCGAAACCATATCCACGCTCCGTGAAAAGTACGGCGTATAGCCCTTTTCCGGTTACATTTCCCAACAGAACAAAATTTATTTTCCCATATTCGGAGGTATTGAATCATGGAAAAGATCAAAATGACCACCCCCCTCGTCGAGATGGACGGGGACGAAATGACCCGCATCCTTTGGCAGATGATCAAGGATGAGCTGCTCCTGCCCTTCGTGGATCTTAAGACCGAGTATTACGATCTCGGCCTTGTCAAGCGCGAGGAGACAAAGGATCAGATCACGGTGGATGCCGCCAACGCCAACAAGAAGTACGGCGTGGCCGTCAAATGCGCCACCATCACCCCCAACAAGCAGCGAGTGGAGGAGTACAACCTCACCGAGATGTGGAAGTCCCCCAACGGCACCATCCGTGCCATTCTGGACGGCACCGTCTTCCGTGCGCCCATCCTCATCGACACCATCCGCCCCGCCGTCCGCAACTGGTGCAAGCCCATCACCATCGCCCGTCACGCCTACGGTGACGTTTACAAGTGCACCGAGTACCGCGTGCCCACCGAGGGCAAGGCCGAGCTGGTCTTCACCGACGCCGAGGGCAACGAGTCCTTCCGCAAGACCATCTACGACTTCGAGTGCCCCGGTGTGCTCCAGGGCTCCTACAATAAGGACAGCTCCATCCGTTCCTTCGCTCACTCCTGCTTCCAGTTCGCCATCGATACCAAGCAGGATCTGTGGTTCTCCACCAAGGACACCATCTCCAAGCAGTACGACCAGACCTTCAAGCTCATCTTCCAGGAGATCTACGACGCCGACTACAAGGAGAAGTTCGAGGAGCTGGGCATCCGCTACTTCTACACCCTCATCGACGACGCCGTAGCCCGCGCCATCCGCTCGGAGGGCGGCTTCATCTGGGCCTGCAAGAACTACGACGGCGACGTCATGTCCGATATGGTCTCCACCGCCTTTGGCTCCCTGGCCATGATGACGTCTGTCCTGGTCTCCCCCGACGGCAATTACGAGTACGAGGCCGCCCACGGCACCGTCACCCAGCACTACTACCGCTACCTCAAGGGCGAGGAGACCTCCACCAACCCCATGGCCACCATCTACGCCTGGACGGGTGCGCTCCGCAAGAGAGGCGAGCTGGATAACCTCCCCGACCTCGTGACCTTCGCCGACAAGCTGGAGGCCGCCTGCATCCAGACCCTGGACGACGGCATCATGACCAAGGATCTCACCGGTCTGGTCATCCCCGAGGCCAAGGCAAGTGTGAAGGCCGTCAACTCCAAGGACTTCATCGCCGCCATCCGCGCTCGCTTGGAAACCTCTTTGGTATAATCCTTTCATACAGAAAAGCGCCAACTCGACGTGTCATTTCGAACACGCAGAGCTGGCGCTTTTGATTGTTCTATCAAAAAATCTCTTTTCCGAGGATCTTCGCTTTTTTCACGGACGGTTGGAACCTGATCCACTCATTCTTGCCCGGGCAGAGTCGGTACATACCCAGCACGGACAGAATATACCAAGCGGAAGTCGTGCCCGTATCCTCGTCGCCGGGATAGCCGTCGTCCGTGGGGAAAAAGGCTTCCTCGGTCAGCCGCTTCACCCAATATTCCGTCTTTTCGGTTTCCCCCAAGGCCGCATAGATGAAGGGGATATGGAAGGAGGGCTGATTGGAAATGGCCATCTGCCCGAAATCCACCAGGGCCATCTCGGTCATTTCGTGGATCTCAAAGCCGTATCCCATGACACGGTAGCGGGGCGGGGTCGCAAAAAGCTCGTCCAATTTGGCGACCAATCTACCCTTGCCGCCGTGAAGATCGGCCAATCCTTCTATGTCATGAGGCACGGCGAAGGAATTCTGCCATGCCGAGCCCTCGGTATATTCACCGCCCCAAACGCAGGGATCAAAGTCAGGGGCCATCTGCCCAAATTCATCCTTCCCTCGCATGAAGCCGGTGGAAGGATCAAATATATTCTTGTAGTATGAGGCGTGCTTTTTGTATTCTTCTGCGATATCATTTCTTCCCAAAGCCTCGGCTACGGTGGCAATGCACCAATCACCGTAGGCGAAATCCTGAGTCAGATTGACCGATTCCCGGTGCTCGGTGCGGGGGACGTACCCATACCGCAAAAATGACTTCGCACCGCTACGACCATACCGTGAATCCTCGGCTTCGCGAGTGGCATGGTACAGCATGCCCTCCAGAGCCGTTTCCAAGACATCTTTGGTTCCGATCCCGTTGACCGCCGCTTCGGCTATAACCGCGTCCACCAGGGTGCTGGGCATACAGCCTACCTCTCCCATGGAGGTACAGCGAGGGAGCCAGCCGCCGTCCTTATAGTCGGCAACGAACCCCTCCAGCATCTCGGCAAATTCCTCGCGGGCGGTCAGGGTAAACAGGGGGAACAGGGTGCGGTAGGTATCCCAGAAGCAGTTGTCGGTATAGCGGATGCCCGGCTGCACACTGCCGTCGTAGGGGACATAGTGGATCGGATCACCGTTTGGATCCAATTCATACGCCTTGCGGGGAAACAGGAAGGTGCGGTACAGGCAGGAGTAAAAGGTCTTCATTTGGGTTTCGTCGGCGGCCTCAATTTCGATGCGGCCCAGCTTTTCTTCCCAATTCTCCTCCGCGCGGGCTCGGAGCTCCTCAAAGGATGCTTCCCCGCATTCCCGCTCAAGGGCGGCACGGGCCATTTCCTCACTGATGTAGGAAATGCCGATCCGTGCTTCCACCGCAGGTGCTTTGACGGCTATGTGAATGCACGCGGACTCCCCCTCGCCTTGCGTGTATGTTCGCTCTGCATCCCATGCATCGCCCATGAAACGGATGGCGATATAGGTATGGAAATTCTCTGCCCGGCTCAGGGCGTGACCGTCCGTAACACCGTACACGGTAGACGTTTCGGGGTCGATGCGGTAGGCATAATGACCGAGGACAGGCAGAAAGGACAGGTAGGAAGGCCTTTCATCCAAAAAAGTAAGCCGAACAGCTCCGCCGCGCTCGGTGGGAGTCAATTCAAATATACAGTTCGAGCGCAAAAAATGGGTCTTGAAATAATCCGGGCTTTCCACCGTGGTCTGCTTGCGGATACCCGACCAGGCACCGTCCCCCCTATTGGCAACGACGTCGTTCTGGGGCATCATGAGAAACGCACCGTAATCCCCGACCCAGGGGCTGAACTGGTGGGTGAGCCGCACGCCTTCGGCAAACTCATGCTCCGGGTGGTAGAACCACGCCCGCTTCACCTCGGTCTGCAAGCAGAAGGAGGCCATTCCGAAGGGCATCTGAGTGAGCGGAAGCGTGTTCCCGTAGGATCTTCTGGGGTGGGATGCGGTTCCCATTTTTACGTTGACGTAGGGTAGATATTTCATAGGACACCTCCAAAGGATAGCAAGACCGGATCAACACGGTGCTTGTCTATATTATAAATCACACGGAACAGATTGTCAATACTCTCCGGATAAAAACATCCGTATCCGCGGCTTTGCCACTCCGCCCCCCGACCTAACAGACCCACGCCCTGCGGGCGGCCTTGTTAGGTCTGTTTTGTTTGGCGTAGGTTGGGATACGGTAAGATGCGTTTTGTTTTGTTTTGATATGTTTTGTTTAGGCTTGAAGGGGGCTTGCCGTATATAGGCAAGGGTGCTTCAAGGGGGCTTGCCGCATAAAGGCAAGGGTGCTTCAAGGGGGCTTGCTGTATATAGGCAAGGGTGCTTCAAGGGGGGTTCAAGCGAAATGGTTCGCTACATATTCACTCGCGTTCTTTTGATCGCTTGTGCTCTCTCAAAGAATCGGGCACCTGAAATGTAGGTGTCTTTCCGATCAACGACATCCCCTTTTTCATAGCTTCATATAAACGCACCGTGTCCTCGTAATTGATTTCTTCTTCTTTCTCTTTCTCGTCCGCATAGTCCGAATATTCGTCGAACCAAAAGGGAGTGGAGGGCGCTTGGCTCTTTGCCGTCTGCCTATCGGCATTTGCCACCCTCGTCACCCCCCCTTTTCTGCCTAATTCTTGGTTCGCCTTCGACCTCTTGATCTGATCCAGATACACGTTCTGCAAAATGTTGTAGTGTAATTCCTCCAACGGCTCGGGCTCAATCGCCTCCTCGGCGTAGTGGTAGAGATTGCAGATGATCTTCATGGCCACGTCGCATGGGAGCTGCTCCAGCCCCTTCATCCAATCAAAATACAAATACAGTCCCGGATATTTCTTTGCCATATCTACGGTCTCCTTTCGGTTTTTAGTCAAACATATTATACCATCGCTGCCCGATTTACACAATCCCCCCTTTTGTAAACGCTTTATGAACCGCACCCCACGGCTGCGGCCATGAAAATTACCATATTTTTAGGACTACCCAAAATCGCCGCGTAGGAGTATAATATAGATAAACCGCCCCGCACCGACGGGGCGCTTCACATCTGAAAGGAATTCTACTCATGGAACTGATCGTTATCAGTGAAAGCAAGCTCAAGATCATGCTCACTGCCCCCGATATGGCCCACTACGACCTGGAGTCTGCCCGTATGGACTGCGCCGACGCCCATACCCGTGCGGCCTTCCGTCACATTTTCGACGACGCCCGCGACCGGATCGGCTTTGATACCGAAGGGGAGCGGTTGTTCATTCAATTCTACGCCTCCAAGGAAGGAGGTTGCGAGATCTTCGTCACCAAGCTGGGAGATGGGGCGAGCTCCTTCCCTGCTCCCGATGCCGACCCGGACACGGATGAGGATCCCCCCGTCCTGGCGGTAGCCGCAGGCGAGATGACCGAGGGGGAGCGGGCGCTGTTGAAGCGGGTCTACAACTGCGAAGAGGAGGTTGACGGCATGACGGAGGCGTCTTACGGTGACAAACGGCTGCCCACGCCCGGCTCACGGGAGGCGGTTCTGCAATTCAACCGTACTGAGGATCTGTTGGCGGTCTGCCACCGTCTTCTGCGGGAAGGCTACCGCGGACGGAGTACGGTCTACATAGCCGAATCGGGTCATATGACCGACTGGTATCTGTTCCTGTCCGTCCCCGACGTGACTCTCTACCGCTTGCCGCGGCGGTTTGCGTTCCTGACCGAATACGGGCGGGAGGTCAATCCCGAAGGGCTGCCCCTGTACCTGTCGGAATACGGTCGCTGCATCCGCGAAGGGGACGCGGCGGAGGTATTGGGGAGATTGTACGGACGGATGTGAAACCCTATGACAAGCATGCAGCGGCTCCCTCCGGGCGGTGCAACAGAAAATAGCCGATACGGAAACAAATCCGTACCGGCTTTTTCACTGTCCTTTAGAGCACGGCTCTAAAGTCTGTCGGGTCTTGTCTTTTCGGGGGTTGCGACATGAATCATTCGGTTCTCAAGGCCACCACGGGATCCTTCTTGGACGCGCTCTTGGAGGGGATCAGACCCGAGATCATGGTCAGCACCGTGGAGATGATGATCAGGATCACGGCTCCCTGCCAAGGCAGGACGGCGGCGATGTTGGGAATACCCGTCGCGTACTGCACGATGGCCGATGCGGGGATACAGATGAGGATGGTCAGCACGATACCGATGATACCGGCTCCCAGACCGATGATGAGGGTCTCGGCGTTGAACACGCGGGCGATATCCTTCTTGGATGCACCCATGGCACGCAGGATACCGATCTCCTTGGTGCGCTCCAGCACCGAGATATAGGTGATGATGCCGATCATGATGGAGGAAACCACCAGCGAGATGGACACAAAGGCGATGAGCACGTAGGAGATGGCGTTGACGATGGTGGTCACCGAGGACATCAGAATTCCCACGGCGTCGGTGTACTTGATCTTGTCGGTCTCGTTCTCGGCGGCATCGTTGTAATCGGCGATGAACTGCTCAATGGCGTCCTTGGACTCGAAATCCTTGGCGTAGAAGTTGACCGAGGCGGGGGCGGCCATCTCTGCATCACCCAACTGGCGGAGAATGGACTCGTAGGTGGCGTCCTTATCGGGCACCAGATCGTAGAGAGCCTGCTCGATCATGGGGAACATCTTCTTGTCCTCGTCGGTCTGCTCCTCGTCGGCCTTGGCGATGGCGGGCAGCAGCAGAGCAAAGGTCTTGTCGTTGATCTGCCAATCGGTCATGGTGGCGTTCATGTCGGCGTGCAGGGCGGTCATGAATTCCTCGCCGCAAAGAGAGGCCAGACCGGGGATATCCATGGGGACCTGCTCGGATGCGGAAATACCCGTCATGAGCACCATGATCTGCTCCATGGACATGAGGGGCAGAAGATCCACCAGGTTATCCGCCGAGAAATCCACGGTAGAGAGTCCGCCGGGGATGTTCTTGACCACGGTAAGGAGCATGGGCATGGTCATGGCAGAGGCGGGGTTCTCCTGAGCCTTGGTGAGCATGGCGGCGACGGTCTCGGCCTGAGCCTTATCCTCCATGGTGGCCAGGAACATGGGGAAGGTGTCGGCGGTGACCTCCAGCATGGAGGAGTATTCCTCGTTCCCGCGGATCATCATGGTCATATAGCTGTAGAAGGTGGCCATATTGGCGGAACCCACCTTGTCGATGAGCTCGTCAATATTCTCCACAGTGTAGGGGATACGCTCAAAGCTCTCGCCGTTGAAGATGTTGTTGTCGGGGGTAGCCTTTTGCTGGGCAATGACCTCGCTCTCGGTGTTCATCTCCAGGATGATGTCGGTGAGTTCCTTGGTGTAGCCGATGGCACCCGAAATGGAGGTAGCCGACGCACCCTCGCGGGGACGGATGATACCCGAGATCTTCAGGGTGGTGCCGTTCTCGGTGACAAACTCGGCCTGTCTGTCCTCCCAGCCGGGGAGGTTACGGATATCGTGCCAGACGGGATATTCCTTACCGTCTACGGTGTAGGGTCTTGCACCCTCGGTCTTGGCAAAGAAGTCGGAGGTGTTGAGCATTTGGAACTCCATGCCCAAAAAGTCAGAGAGGTCGTAGGCCTCCATGTGGGAGGACTCGTACTCGCCGTTGATCATGAGATCCTTGAGGATCTCCTCGATCTCCTCCATGGGAAGAACACCCAGCATATACAGGGTCATCTTGGAGATCTGGTTGTTCTTGCCGACCACCAGCACCACCTCGTTGGGGTTCTCGGGCCAGCGGCTTCCCTCTCCCACCAGCTCGTACTGCTGATCCAGGAGCTCCTGATTATCGATCATCTCGGACATGACGCTGAATGCGCTTCCCATGCCCGACATGGACATGAGGTCGCTCATGCCGGCAAAGGCGTCACCCATGTAGTTGAAGATGGAGGTGGGGTTGACCTGCACCTTGCCGTCTCCCGTGAAGATCTGGAGGTCGAAGTTGTAGGTGTACTTGATGGCCGTCAGGTAGGGCTCCAGCTCGTCGTAATGCTCGTCGATGTGAGCCTTGAACTTGACCAGGTCGTTCTGGACGGTGGCCGACATGGCCGACATCATGGTACCCATAGAGTCGTCTACGTAGATCTTGTTATCGTCCACCTCAATATCCGATTCCTCGGCCACGTCCATCATGGAGGACAGCATGGACTGATAGTCCTGGGTGGTCTGCTGGATGGTCAGGGGGAAGGTGGACAGGGTATCCTCCTGCACCGTAGCTATGAAGATGTTGATACCGTTGGACAGAGCCAGGATGAGGGCGATACCGATGATACCGATGGAGCCTGCGAAGGAGGTCATAAAGGTACGCCCCTTCTTGGTCATGAGGTTGTTGAGGGAGAGGGAGAAGGCAGTCCAGAAGGACATGGAGGTCTTCTTCCCCTTCTTAACCGAGGTCTTGCGAACCACGTCCTCCTTGGCGGCAGGTGCCTCAAAGGGCATGGAATCGTCGATGATCTGACCGTCGCGGAGCTTGACGATACGGGTGGAGTACTCCTCGGCCAGCTCGGGGTTATGGGTGACCATGATGACCAGCTTATCCTTGGCGATCTCCTTGAGGATCTCCATGATCTGCACGCTGGTGGCGGTATCCAGAGCACCCGTGGGCTCGTCGGCCAGGAGGGTATCGGGGTCGTTGGCGATGGCGCGTGCAATGGCCACGCGCTGCATCTGACCGCCCGACATCTGGGTAGGCTTTTTCTTGAGCTGATCGCCCAGACCCACCTTGACCAGGGCTTCGGTGGCTCGTCTGCGGCGCTCTGCCTTGGACACGCCCGACAGGGTCAGGGCCAGCTCGACGTTGGCCAGAACCGTCTGGTGGGGGATGAGGTTATAGCTCTGGAACACGAAGCCTACGCTGTGGTTGCGGTAGGTGTCCCAGTCCCGATCCTTGAAATTCTTGGTGGAACGGCCGTTGATGAGCAGGTCGCCGTCAGAGTAGCGATCCAGACCGCCGATGATGTTGAGCAGGGTGGTCTTACCGCATCCCGAGGGACCCAGGACGGATACGAATTCACACTCACGGAAGTCAATGCTGACCCCGTTCAGTGCTTTGACGTGGTTATCGGCCACGTCATAGATCTTTGTAACGTTTTTGAGTTGAAGCAATGCTCTGCGCCTCCGATTCTATGCGGTCTCAGCCGCTTAATTTCCATAGAACAGTATCACTGAAAAAGATTATGCACTATAAGATACCACACAAATATGAACTTATCGTGAATCATTGGTAGCAGAAGGTAAATTTTGCACAATCCAATTAAAAATTCAGGAAACCGTCACAGAACCCATGAAAAAACTAAGGAGCAGGGGACACCTGCCTGCTCCTTTTCCGTTTATGCCCTGCTTCCCTTTCTCTGTTTTACGTTTTACATTTTACGTTTTACGCTCTACGCTCCACGCTTTACACTCCGCGGATCATATCCTTCAGGCATCCCAGAGCCGCATCCAGACCGCCTACCTCGTCAATAAGCCCCATACGGACAGCCTCCTCCCCGTCCAGGATGGTCCCCACGTCGTTGGCGATCTCATCGGGCTTCATCATCATGGCAGAAAGGGTCTCCTTGTCCACTCGACTGTGGCTGCTGACGAATGTCAGGATGCGATCCTGCATATCGTGAAAGTAACGGTAGGTCTGGGGCGCGCCGATGACGGTGCCACTGATGCGGACGGGATGCACCGTCATGGTGGCGGACGGCACCATAAAGGATCTCTTCCCCGCCACCGCCAGGGGTACCCCGATGGAGTGTCCGCCCCCCAGCACCAGGGTCACGGTGGGCTTTTTCATGGATGCGATGAGCTCGGCCAGAGCCAGTCCCGCCTCCACGTCTCCGCCCATGGTATTGAGAATGACCAAAAGACCGTCAAAGTCCCGATTCTCCTCCACCGAGACCAGGAGAGGGATGATCTGCTCGTATTTGGTGGCCTTTTGGCCGTCGGGGAGAATGTAGTGCCCCTCGATCTGGCCGATGATGGACAGGCAGTAGATGGATTCCTCACCGTTTTCGATGGCTACCGACGAGGATTTTTCGATGTTGTCGAGTACTGTCTCTGTTTCCTTATTTTGGCGGTCGGCTTCGGTGGCAGGGGGATTTTTCTCTTTGTTTTCCATAAGCAGGCTCCTTTTTGATGATATCCGAGTCGATTGCAAAATGTTCAAATTTGGGTTTATCGGTGGGGTGCAGGTAACCTTCATGAGCCTTCCCCTTTGGGGAAGGGGGACCGCGATAGCGGTGGATGAGGAGAACGGGAAGAAGAATACTTATCGGGTCA
>JAZSBH010000101.1:0-6709 GCA_045602325.1 Eubacteriales bacterium
TTACTAATGCTTTTAAAGTTTTAGAAAGTCCAGAAACCCTTTTTCAAAAGGGTTTCTGGCGGGGTCCAGGGGCAGAGCCCCCGGGCGGTAAACCCAAATTTGAAAACCACCGTCCGCAATCAAAAGGGGCAGGATCGCTCCCGCCCCCTACAGATATATTTACTTCAGGAACCCGTTGATGATCTGCTCCTCAGCCTCTTTCTCGGAAAGTCCCAGGGTCATGAGCTTGATGAGCTGTTCACCTGCGATCTTGCCGATGGCGGCCTCGTGGATGAGGGAGGCCTCGGTGTGGTTGGCCTCGATCTGGGGAACAGCCACCACCTTGGCAGCGTCCATGATGATGGCGTCGCACTCGGTGTGACCCGAGGAGCGGTTGTTGCCGTTGACCTTGGAGTAGAAGTACTGTCTGGAGTCCTCCTTGGCCACCGAGCGGGATACCACGTGGCATCCACAGTCCTCGCCGTCCAGATCCACCTCAAAGTGTGTCTCGGCAAACTGGGTGCCGTGGGTCATGATCTTCTCGTGGATGACCAAGGTAGCGCGGTCGGCCAGCTTGGCTTTCGTCATGCGGTTGGTGGAATCCACCCCCTTGATCTGGGCGGTCTCCATCTCCATGTAGGAGCCCTCGGCCATCTCCACCTCGGTGGTGGGGTTCATGATGCGTCCGCCCTTGCCGTCGCCCGAGCCATAGTGCTTCTCCACGTACTTGATCTTGGCGTTCTTGCCTACGAAGAAACGATGGATACCGCTGTGCTCGCTGTCGCCGTCACCGGCGTTGTGGATGCCGCAACCCGCCACAATGGTGACGTCGCAGTCAGCGCCGATGTGGAAGTCGTTGTAGACCAGCTCCTTGAGGCCTGTCTGGGAGAGAAGCACGGGAATGTGCATACTCTCGTTCTTGGTACCGGGCTGGATGTAGATGTCAATGCCGGGGGCATCGGTCTTTTTCACGATCTGAATGTGCTCGGAGGAGTTCTTCCCCTCCAGCTTGCCGTTGATGCGGAGGGAGTAAGCGCCCTCGGGCATCTTGTGCAGGTCGGCGACCTGGGCTAAAAGTTCCTTTTGAATGGGGTCAAGTCCCTTGCGCTCTGCCATGATTACGCCTCCTTTCCGCTCTCATGAGCACTCTTGGGCGTTGCGGTATAACGGCAACCTGCCGAGGCGTGGAGCAGCTCGGGAAGGATCTCCTCCTTGGTGCCCACGGCGCTGACGCCGCCATTCGCAATGACCACCACCTTGTCGGCAATGTCCAGGATACGCTCCTGGTGGGAAATGATGAGAATGGTACCGCTGGTACGCTCGTGCATTTTCTTGAAAACCTCGATGAGGTTCTGGAAGCTCCAGAGGTCGATGCCCGCCTCGGGCTCGTCAAAAACCGAGAATTTTGTGCCTCTGGCGTTGATCATGGCAATCTCAATGCGCTTGAGCTCGCCGCCCGACAAAGAGGCATTGACCTCGCGCCCTACGTACTCCTTGGCGCAGAGTCCCACCTCGGCCAGATACTCGCAGGCCTCTCCCGTGGAGAGCTTCTTCCCTGCGGCCAGGGAGATGAGATCCTTGACCGTAATACCCTTGAAGCGTACGGGCTGCTGGAAGGCAAAGCTGATACCTTTGTTGGCACGCTCGGTGATAGACAGGTCGGTGATGTCCTCACCGTCCAGGTAGATGCGGCCCTCGGTAGGGGTGATGATACCCGCAATGATCTTGGCGAGGGTGGATTTACCGCTGCCGTTGGGGCCCGTAATGGCCACGAAGCGGTCGTTGATGGTTAAATTCACATCCTTCAGGATGTCAGTCTCCCGCACCAATCCCGACGGGGTGGTCTCAGAGACACGGTATGATACGTTTTTCAGTTCTAACATATGATTTTATTCCTTTATATATCTTTCTACTGTTAGGAATACCCTAACATAACAGTATACCATATATCGCCGTTTTTTGCAACAGGTATTCGCAATTTTTTTTGAATGTTGGCACTTTTTTCTGTTTTTTTTACCGTTCTGCCCTTTTTTCGTCCTGTACGAAAGTTCCCCCGAGACTTTGGACAATGTTTGGGCGTTTTTCGTCAATCCTGCCAGTTTTCGCTGGCAATTTTTGGTAATATTTAATTTCGCGTAACCCCTTGCAAAAATTACCAATTTATGGTATTATTATGTCATGCAATTAATTTCCATTTTTTACCAATAACAGGAGGATACAGAACACATGGAATACCACGATACCCGCATACTCATTGCAGACGAGAACCCCACCGGCCGCACCCAGCTCCGCGAGGCGTTGAACCGTGCCGGCTACCGCCACATCGAAGAAGCCACGGGCGGCGACGACGCCCTGAGCAAAATAGACCGTTCCCACCCCGATATTGCCATCATCGACATCTGGCTCTCCCAACTTGACGGCATCGGGGTCATCCGCGCCTGCCGCAACCTGGAGTTTCGGTCGGATAAGCCTCCCGTATTCATCATGACCTCTCCCGTGGCCAATCAGAATATGTTTATTCAAGCCTCGGGCGCAGGTGCCGCCCTCTGTCTCATCAAGCCCATCCGCACCGACAGTCTCCTGGAACACATGGACGAGCTTCTTACCATCCGCAACGGCGGAGCGGGCGCCAGTTCTTCCCTGCCCTCCGGCGAGCCCGACGATATCGAGACCCAGGTGACCCAGATCATCCACCAGATTGGTGTTCCCGCTCACATCAAGGGCTATCAGTACCTTCGCACTGCCATCCTCCTGACCGTCAAGGACTCGGATATCATCAACTCGGTGACCAAGGTGCTCTACCCGTCTGTTGCCAAGAAGTATTCCACCACCACCAGTCGCGTGGAGCGTGCCATCCGCCACGCCATCGAGGTGGCCTGGGATCGTGGGGACGTGGATACGCTGAATTCCTACTTTGGGTACACAATCCAAAATAACCGTGGAAAGCCGACCAACAGCGAATTTATTGCGATGATTGCTGATAATTTGCGGTTGAAATATAAACTGCGATGACATTTTCCACACAAAGTCAGCCCTCGCCATTCGGCGGGGGCTGATTTCGTTATTCAGTAATTTTCAAGACATTTTCAAAAATCTGTTGGCTTCCGCCATAGGATACAACCAAATCATATATACCCGTCTCCACGCCTTGCGGCTCCACGAAGAAGAATTGTACAGAAGGCTCTCCGTGGGCTATGTACTGAACCTCCCACATGATGCCGTCATGATTCGCGCAGAACAGGGGACACGTCACTGTCACGCCGTTCTCGGTTTTGGTCAGGTAAGCTTCAGATACGTTGTATACATAGTCATTATCATAGAGAATAAACGGATCTCCCTCATTGATCACAGCTAGATCCATGCGGAAGCCGACCAGTTCCCGAACGGTATAGGTGTTCTTCTCCAGCGCATACGCAAAGGAAAATCCTGTTTCCTTCCGCGCGCTGACCGTTACAGCAGAGGAAAGAATGCCTTCATATCCGATTGCCTCCGCCTTCACCACCAGATCATACGACCCACAATTTGCATCCGAGGGAATATCCGCGTAAAGGTATATATCGGCATAATTCGTTACGGGAATATCGATACCTGTTGCCGCCCCGCCGTTAGAGCGAAGATACGCCGTGTAGGCGGTATAGGCTTCCCCGTTGATCGTCATAGCAATATCCACAGCCAGGCGGTCACCCTGCAAAAGATCGGTATACGTCAGCGTAATCGTACAAGCCACGTTTTTAGCAGAAGAATTCCCAGTTGGCTCTGCCTGATATACCGTGGCTTCAACGGTCTCCTTCGGCCAGGCCTCCGGCAGGGGTTCTTTGTTCTCTCGCAGGGTTTCGGCTTCCGGTGGAATCGTGTCTGTAACCGTAATAGCCGATGTATCCATATCGGTTTGGCTATCGGATTGAGAGACTGTTCCCTCTTCGGAATCCGTCTCTGTTCCTGCGGGCGTCACAAAAATGTCCCCCTGTCTACCCGCTATGATAATACCAAACAGGACGGTCAAGGACACTACGGCGCAGAGAATAGCCGTCCACCAGCCGCTGTGGAAGAAATGGTACGCAGCACTATCCGTTCTCTCCTCCCGGCTTGTATATACAGGCGGCAAGGCGGCATCCTCAATGAAACGGTCATTGATGTACGTGATCTTTTTCAACGCATCAAAATTCGTCATACCGTATACCCCCTTTCGGCTAAATAGGCACGAAGCTTTTCTCGGGTACGGCTCAATTGCTTTGTCACGGCGTTGGGGGTCATGGCGTAGGCCTTGGCCAGACGATTGACCTCATAGGTATACCAGTACCGTCCCACGAAAATCCGGCGTTCCCAGACATCCAGCCCTTCCAAAAAGCCGTCCAACATGTCACAGAGTTCTCTGTCAGCCTCGTTGGACGCGGTTCCCAAGCACTGCTCCAGCTCCTCCGCGGCTACCAACAGGTCTACGTCTCGCTTTCTGCGGTGCAAGGTGCGTAATCGGTCAATGGACAGGTTCCGCACGAGCTTGCCAAGATACGTGCGGAGGACAGAGGGCTGTTTGGGCGGGATAGTATTCCATGCCTTGAGATAGGTATCGTTTACACATTCCTCGGCGTCCATACGATCCTTCAGAATTCCCAGGGAGATGCTCATACAGTAATTTCCGTATTTTGCTTCGGTCTCCTGTATAGCGCGCTCGTCTCGCGCGTTGTAGAGGGCAATAATAGTACTGTCTTCCATCGCGAAACTCCTTTCCTCGTAGTTTCTTCACCTGTATACACGATAATTGCATGGCCAATCTGCCGCGGAAGCAAAAAACAATCGGTTTTTTATAATTTTTTCAAAAACGCCTTGAAAACCCTTTGAAATTATTATATAATATATTCATGTATTTGTCAAGGAGGTATAAGCCATGTCCCAAACCACCATCGGTATTCTATACGATTTCGATAAGACCCTCTGCACCACCGATATGCAGGAGTACGACTTCATCAAGAATCTCGGCATGACCTCAGACGCATTCTGGGGCGAGGCCGCCGCCATCACCGAGCAGCACGAGGTGGAGAAGATCCTGGCCTATATGTTCGTTATGATCAAGAAGTGCAAGGAAAAAGGCATCCCCCTGACCGAGGAATACCTGCGCTCCTGCGGCGAGCACGTGGAGCTTTTCGATGGCGTGCTGACCTGGTTCGACCGCATCAATGCCTACGGTCAATCCCTGGGGGTCAAGATCGAGCACTATATCATCTCCTCGGGCACCTACGAGATCATTGAAGGCACCCCCATCGCCAAGTATTTCAAGCGCATCTACGCCTGCAAGTACATGTACGACGAGAAGGGCGAGGCATTGTGGCCCGCTCTGGCCATCAACTACACCCTCAAGACCCAGTATATCTACCGCATCTCCAAGGGCATCCTGGACGTCACCGACGACTACAACCTCAACCGCCTCCAAGACGGCAGTCTCCGCCCCATCGCCTACCACAACATGATCTACATCGGGGACGGGATGACCGATATTCCCTGCATGAAGCTGGTCAAGGAGCGGGGCGGCAAGTCCATCGCCCTCTACCCCGCCGGCCACAGCGAGCACGTCCGTCCCCTGGTGGACGACGACCGCATCAATTACGTCTGTGTCGCCGACTATACCGAGGGCTCCCCCCTGGAGCAGATCGTGAGACTCATGATCGAGAAGATGGCCATTCTGGAAAAGCTCAAGGCGCAGGAGCGGGAGCAGCTTTCCCAGTATAAGCAGTTTATGGAGCAAGATCATTGAGCCATGAGAAAACGGACGCCGCAGTTTCGCAGTTGTTCTTAACGAAGAATTTGCGGGCAAAAAATTTTGGCAGAGAGATTGTTTCCCCTGCCGATTTGTGGTATAATGAGATGGGTGATGGAAATGGATAACAAAAAAGAATTGCCGAAAAGAAAAGATCCTCGATTAAAGGGCTTTGATTACGGCAAAACAGGTGCATATTTTTTAACAATATGTACTCAAAACAGGAAAAATACGCTCTCAACAATTGTAGGGGAGGGGTCTCCCCTCCCGCGATTATTGTCTTACGGAAAAATCGTAGACGAATGGATTCAAAAGATACCGGAAAAATATCCGGAAGCATCTGTAGATTGCTATGTCATTATGCCAAACCATATCCATATACTCTTATCTATTGTAAAGGATGACGGGAGGGGAGACCCCTCCCCTACAGGCGGAACGAGCGACCCAGCCCCCACGGCGGATACGATAATTGGTTGGCTGAAATATCAAGCAACAAAAGAAATCAATCAATTACGAGGCACGGTCGGGGATAAGATTTTTCAGCGATCATTTTTTGACCACATTGTCCGTAATCGTGATGACTACCACGAAATATGCAAATACATATACGAAAACCCTGTACGCTGGCATTATGACAAATTATACTCGGAAGAATAGGGGTATGGGCTTTGCCCTACGCCTTTGTAATACAAAGGCGAAACTGGCGATAAATCAAAATTTGTGATAAATCAAAATTTGCAGAGGTGTTGAAATGCAAAAGCCTGAAATGATTATTTTTGATTATGGACATACATTACTATATCAACCTGATTTTAATACATCAAATGGAAATAAGGTAATTTATCCATATATAAGCAGAAATCCACGCAATATTTCATTTGAGGAATATGACAAAACCATTATAGAGTTATTTGCAAAAATCAAGGCGGAACGAGGAGATATAATCGAAATTCACGAACATAATTTTTTGAAATTAGC
>JAZSBH010000102.1:0-21492 GCA_045602325.1 Eubacteriales bacterium
AAGAACTTTTAAATAATCATTGATATATAACTCTTTGTAAAAGTTTTTGGAGTTCCAAGAACCTTTTTTCAAAAAGGTTCTTGGCCGCCGGAGGCCGCTCTCCCGCTCCCCGATAAACCCAAATTTGAACGCTCTGCAATCGGCAATATTCGTATGACGAAAGGAGGCTCTCGGTATGCGTACGTCAGGCGTGATCTGCGAATTCAATCCCTTCCATAATGGACACGCCTATCTGCTGTCCCGCATGCGGGAGGAGGTGGGTGAGGATGGCTGGGTGATCTGCCTCATGAGCGGACGGTTCGTCCAGCGGGGCGAGACGGCTATGGCTGATCCCTATTTGCGGGCAAGAATGGCTCTTGCAGGCGGCGCCGATCTGGTGCTGGAGCTTCCCTTTCCCTGGTCGGCCGGGAGCGCCGAGCATTTTGCCGCCGCCGGGGTGCGGATACTGTCCCGACTGGGGGTGGATACCCTGACCTTTGGCAGTGAGTGCGGGGATCATCGTCTGCTCTCCCAAGCCGCTGAAATCGTATCTGACCCCACATTTGGAGAGACCTTCGCCACCCTCTGCCGTATGGGTGTGGGCACGACGGCGGCGTACACCGAGGCTATGCGCCGAATGGCAGACACCGCAGATCAGGCTTTCCCGAAGGGCTTTCCGTCCTCCAACGATCTTTTGGGCATCGCTTATTTGCGGGCGCTGAAGCAGGTAAAGGGTGAGTCAGGACACGCTCCCGCCGCCTCGGTGGTGACCCGCATGGGCGCGGGGTATCGGGAGGACGTATTGACCGAGGGAGCTTTTCCGTCGGCTACCGCCCTTCGAGTCCTGCTCCGCGAGGCAGCCTGCGACCCCGTGACACTGGAGGCCATGCTGGATGGAACTATGCCTGCGGAGTCTCTGGCGGCTCTGCTGGAGACAATCCGACGGGGGGATGCCCCTTTGGAGAGTGAGCGGCTGATGCCCCTTTACCACGCGTTCTACCGCCTGAAAACACCCACGGATTTGGCGCATTTCGCCGAGTGGGGCGGAGGGCTTGCGGGGCATATTTGTCGTCACGCGCGGGAATCTGCCACCGCCGAGAGCTTTTTCGAATCCCTGAGTACCAAGCAATATACCGACGCGCGGCTACGGCGGGCACTCCTGTTCGGGGCTGTGAGGGTCACCGAGGGAGACCTGCGTGCCGCCCCCGCCTACACCACCCTTCTGGCCGCCAACCGACGGGGGTGTGCTTACCTCAAAGCATGGCAGAAAACCAACCGTGACGCCGAAGACAGCTTTACCGTGGTCACCAAGCCTGCCGACGCCCCCGAGGGACGGCAGAGAGAACTGGGGGAGTTGGCAGACGGACTCTTTACCCTGTGCTTCCCTGCACCGAGAGGAGCGGGGGAGATGTACAGGAGAGGACCGTGGATTCAAGGATAACCGATAACCGCACTGTTCACATTTTTCGATACACAACCAACGAAAAGGAGATCTTCCTCATGAAAGAATTTTTCGGTCAAGACGTTCTGCTCCGCTCGGAGTCGGCCAAGGCTCTTTACGACAAAGTCAAGGATCTACCCATCATTGATTACCACTGTCACCTGAACGAAAAGGAGATTCAAGCCGACCGCGGCTTTTCAGATCTGGGCGAGCTGTGGCTGGGGGGCGACCACTACAAGTGGCGCGCCATGCGGATGTGCGGCGTGGACGAGCATTTCGTAACCGGCGAGGCATCCTTTGCAGAGAAGTACGCCAAGTACGCCGACATCTTTCCCCGTCTGGCAGGCAATCCCCTGTATTACTGGACGCAGATGGAGCTGTCCCTCATCTTCGGCATCCACGAGCCTCTGGGTCCCGACACCGCCGAAGGCATCCGCAAATCCGCCAACGAGAAACTGGCAAATATCAAGGTCAGCGACCTTTTGAAGCAATTCAAGGTAGAGTACATCGCCACCACCGATGATCCCGTGTCGAATCTGTCGGCTCACGGCACCTATGGGAGCACCAAGGTCGCTCCCACCTTCCGTCCCGACCGCATGATCGGACTGGACGAGACAGCCATTGCCGAGTTGGCGGAGGTATCCGGTATTGCCGTAGATACGCTGGACGGACTCAAAGCCGCTCTGACTGCAAGACTGGACTACTTTGTGGCTCACGGCTGCCGCATCAGCGATCACGGTATGGACTACCTGCCCGTGGCCGATTGCGGCGAGGCTGTGGCGGCTGATCTGTACGCCAAGAGAAGCGAACTGACCGCCGAGGAAAAGTGGACCCTGTCCTCCCATCTGCTCTATCTCGTAGCCGCTCTGTATGCCGAGCGGAATATGGTCATGCAGTTGCACTTCGCCACCTACCGTAACGTCAACACCGCCATGTTCTCCACCGTGGGACGGGACGCGGGCTTTGACATCATGCGGGGTGGCGTGGACACCGACCGTCTGGTGGTGTTCCTGGACACTCTGAACAAGGCGGGAAAGCTCCCGAGGACCGTGCTGTACACCCTCAATCCCGCCTGTGTGCCTGCCCTTTGTACCCTGTCGGGGGCATTCCCGAACGTCCGCGTGGGCGCGGCGTGGTGGTTCAACGACTCGGTGGAGGGTATCCGCCGTCAGATCAAGCTGACCGCCGAGTATGCCGCTCTGGGTACCAATCTGGGTATGCTGACCGACTCCCGCTCCTTTGCCAGCTACGCGCGGTTTGATTTCTTCCGCCGTATCCTTGCCGATGTGGTCGGCGAGTGGGTGGAAAACGGTGAGTACGATATGAAGCACGCCGAGAAGATGATGTATGACGTTTGCTATGGCAACGTCAAGGAATTTTTGGGACTGTAAGACCGAATCCACCCAATTTCAGAGGTTAAAAGCCATGTATGAAATTCCAATAGAACCCCGTAAACTATACGAAGGGTGTGTGCTGGCCGCAATCGCTCATGCCGTTTCGGTTGGCATGTATCCCGAATTGAATTATGAGCATTCTTGGGATGAGATCAATTACTGTACGAATGATTCCGAAGGATGCCGCGCAGCCATCACATTTCATCATGATCATGTCGTCGGAGTGTTCCAAAATATAAATCAAGCAGACAAAGATACCGACGCATTCTGCTTTTTCGACGGCGCATCGGAGGAAATTCTTCAGCTTGCCAAAAGCGAAGCCCTGCAATACGTATTAAGCGATGTCAAAGGTATGGCAACGCCTGTGATCACAGCCGCATTTTATGGAACATGGGAACAGCTATTCAGCACACAATCCATGCATGAGCTGATGGCCAGCGGCGGTAATATGATCCGGACACAGCTACTTCCCTTTCAGGATGCCCTGCATGTTTGGCAAGAATATTACGATTTGGATGCAAGTCAGATCGAGCTCATTCATCGTCTGTTCCACCAAAAAATGAATTCACAAGGAAATTCCGTCGTGTTACTCCATGATGATATGAAGGCATTGTACGGTGACACCGAGGAATGCCTTGTTTCATTGAAAGAATTGAACATCACAGTATCGAAGTAGTAAATTCAAGCAAAAGCAAACGACAAGGAGAACACACCATGCAAATGACCTTCCGCTGGTACGGCGAGGGAAACGACCGTATCGCGCTGTCCGATATCAAGCAGATCCCCGGTGTGACGGGGATCGTCTGGGCGCTCCACCACAAGATGCCCGGTGAGATCTGGGAGGAGTCCGAGATCGCCGAGGTCAAGCGTCAGCTGGACGAATACGGCTTCAACATGGACGTGGTGGAGTCGGTCAACGTCCACGACGACATCAAGATCGGTTTGCCCACAAGGGATCAGTACATCGAGAACTACAAGCAGTGCATCCGCAACCTGTCCAAATTCGGCGTGAAGGTGATCTGCTACAACTTCATGCCCATCTTCGACTGGACGCGCTCCAATCTGTTCCACCCCGTGGGGGACGGCTCCACCGCTCTGTTCTACGAAAAGAACATGATCCAGGATGACTACAACGCCATGGCACAGTACATTCTGGATTTCACCGAGAAGTACCACATATCCTTCCCCGGCTGGGAGCCCGAGCGCATGGCCAAGCTGGACGAGCTGTTCAAGGCTTATGAGGGCATTACCCACGAAAAGCTGTGGGCGAATCTGAAATATTTCCTCGAGGCCATCATGCCTACTTGCGAGGAGACGGGTATCAAAATGGCCATCCACATGGATGACCCGCCGTGGGACATTTTCGGGCTTCCCCGCCTCCTGGTGGACGAGCCCAGCATCGACCGATTCCTTTCCATGGTGGATCACCCCTGCAACTGCCTGACCCTTTGCTCGGGGTCGCTGGGTGCCAATCCCGAAAACGACGTAGCGGCCATCGTGCGCAAGCATTGCGACCGCATCGCCTTCGCCCACATCCGCAACGTGAAGCACTTTGAAAACGGTGATTTCTCGGAAGCCAGCCACCGCGACTGCGATGGTGATACGGGCATTCTGGACATTCTCAAGGCCTACCACGACTGCGGCTTTGAGGGCTACATCCGTCCCGACCACGGGCGTCATTTGTGGAGCGAGGGGCCCGGTAACGTCCGTCCCGGCTACGGGCTCTATGACCGCGCCATGGGCATCATGTATATGCTGGGCGTGTGGGATATGCTGGACAAGCTGGATCAGAAATAAATCTGCACGTGATTGATCGGTTATATCAACCATGACCGTAGGGGAGGGGTCTCCCCTCCCGCACGTCCAAAATATTGAATATCTTACGTTACGGGAGGCGAAACGCCTCCCCTACAAAGAGAAAATAAATGATCGAGGTAAACAACCATGCTGAATCTTCCTTTGAATATCGACTACACCGGCAAGGTAGTGGTCATCACCGGTGCGGGCGGGCTGATCTGCGGCGCCATGGCCCGCGCATTTGCCCAATCGGGCGCGAAGGTGGCCGCCCTTGACCTCAACGAAGAGGCCGTCAAGGCACTGGCCGACGAGCTTTGCGCCGAGGGCTTTATTTGCAAGGGCTACAAGGCCGACGTTCTTGACCCCGAAATGCTGGAGACGGTGCATCAGGCGGTGCTGTCCGATCTGGGCACCTGCGACATCCTCATCAACGGCGCGGGCGGCAACAACCCCAGAGCCACCACCGACAACGAGTACCAGCACGAGGCCAAGGAGGGGGGCAAATCCTTCTTCGATCTCCAGGCTGACGGCGTGGACTTCGTCTTTAAGCTCAACTTCCAGGGCACCCTCCTGCCCACCCAGGTCTTCGCCAAGGACATGGTGGCAAAGGGCGCGGGTTGTATCCTGAACATCTCCTCCATGAACGCCTACACGCCTCTCACCAAGATTCCTGCGTACTCCGCGGCTAAGGCGGGTATTTCCAACTTCACCCAATGGTTGGCGACCCACTTTGCGGGTACGGGCATCCGTTGCAACGCCATCGCTCCCGGATTTTTGGTCTCGGCGCAGAACTATAAGCTTCTCTTCAACGAGGACGGCACTCCTACCGCCCGCTCCAATAAGATTTTGAACGGCACGCCTACCCACCGCTATCTGGACGCAACTGAACTGCTGGGCGCGACTCTGTTCCTGTGCGACGACCGCGCGGCTTCTGCCATTACGGGGGTAGTCCTGCCCATCGACGGCGGATTTGCGGCCTACTCCGGAGTCTAAGGAGGTGTTATGATGGAAAAATTCATCCCCGTAGTGGTCATCAAAGACCTTGCCGAGACCGACAAGATTTTAACTGCCCTCAAGCACAACAAAATCAACTGCGCCGAGATCACCTTCCGCACCGCCTGCGCCGCCGAGGCCATTGCCTACGCGGTGGAGCATTATCCCGATATGAAGATCGGCGCGGGTACCGTCATCAACGCAGAGCAGTGCGAGGCCGCGCTGGCCGCTGGTGCGACCTTCATCGTCTCCCCCGGTCTGTCTCCCGCCGTGGCGAAGATCTGCACCGAGAGAAACATCCCCTACTACCCCGGTTGCGTGACCCCCACCGAGATCATGGCGGCCTTGGAGCTGGGGATCACCACCGTCAAGTTCTTCCCCGCCAACATCTACGGCGGCCTGAAGGCGCTGAAGGCTCTGTCCGCGCCTTTCCCCCAGGTGAAGTTCATCCCCACGGGGGGCGTGGATCGCTCCAACATCGACGAATTCTTGGCCTTTGACAAGGTGGCGGCCATCGGCGGCAGTTTCTTCGTCAAGGAATCCTTGGAAAAAATGGAGGCAGACAAATGAGTAAAGTCATCACATTCGGCGAGATCATGCTGCGCCTCGCCCCCAACGGCTACTACCGCTTCTTCCAGAACGACCAGATGCAGGCCACCTTCGGTGGCGGCGAGGCCAACGTGGCCGTTTCCCTAGCCAATTTCGGGCTGGACAGCACCTACGTAACCAAACTCCCCAAACACGCCATCGGACAGGCGGCTATTGATTCCCTCCGCTATTTCGGCGTGGACACCTCCAAGGTGGTGCGCGGCGGCGACCGCGTGGGCATTTATTACTTAGAAAAAGGCGCGTCCCAGCGCGGCTCGGTCTGTATTTACGACCGCGCCCATTCGGCCATTGCCGAGGCCAAGCCCACGGATTTTGATTGGGACGCCATCTTTGAGGGCGCCGATTGGTTCCATTTTACCGGCATCACCCCCGCCCTGGGCGGTGAACTGGTGAATATCTGCCTGGACGCCTGCAAGGCCGCCAAGGCTCACGGTGTCAAGATCTCCTGCGACCTTAACTACCGCGGGAAGCTCTGGACCAGATCCGAGGCACGTGAGGCCATGACCAAGCTCTGTCAGTACGTGGACGTCTGCATCTCCAACGAGGGGGACGCCAAGGATGTGTTCGGCATCGAGGCCGAGAACACCGACATTTACGGCGGCAAGCTCAACCACGAGGGCTACAAGTCGGTCGCAAAACAGCTTGCGGATAAATTCGGCTTTGAGAAGGTGGCCATCACCCTTCGTTCTTCCATTTCGGCCAGCGATAACGACTGGGCGGGTATGCTCTACAACGGCGAAAGCTACTGCTTCTCCAAGTCCTACCACCTCCATATCGTGGATCGCGTGGGCGGCGGCGACAGCTTTGGCGCAGGACTGATCTATTCCATTCTGTCGGGCAAGGATACCCAATCCGCTATTGAATTTGCCGTGGCGGCATCGGCGCTCAAGCATTCCGTTGAGGGCGACTTCAACCGCGTCAGCGTCTCCGAGGTGGAGAAGCTGGCGGGCGGCGACGGGTCGGGACGGGTGCAGAGATAAGGTTTTTCCTTATAATAAATAAAATCCCTTTTCCTTTGATGGAGAAGGGATTTTTGTTCTTTATTCGTCCGTACGGGCGGTCTTGCCTCGCTCATAGGCCTCGCGGGACTCTTTCTCAAAAAGTATAGTGTCAACCGCCATAAACCGACGGAACAGCTCCTTGGTTTCGGGATCGGTGATGCGATCCTCCAGCTCTCGGCGGAGTTTGAGCCAGGTGAGCATATTTTCATCCAAAACCGCTTTCTCGGCGGGGGGATAGTTCTGTGTCATTGTAGCCTCCTAATGCAAAATGGAGCGCAAATAAAAAGTGCGCCCTGCAACGCAGAACGCACCCAACAGTACTTCCACATTGCTGCGACACAACTCAATACATTCGCTTAATCAATAATAACCGCATAGCGGAAAAAGGCTTAACCAAACATACTGTAGGAAGTACGAGTTGGCAAAACCATTATTACTAATTAAGCGTTGAAATATTCAACTATGAAGTTGTGTCGCACGATAATTGTAGCATAAATCGGTACAAATGTCAAGGGCTTCGGGGAATAAATTTGAGGGTAACGGTTCAGCTACCTTCCAAATTTGGGTTTGTCGGTGAGTTACGTCTATGTACTTTTCTCTCTATGTCGAGAGAAAAGTACCAAAAGAGCGCCACTTAAGGAAAGTACCCACGGTACTTTCCTTAAGGATCCTTTCGCCTGATCTGCGCGCCATTTCGCTTTTGCGAAATGGCTTTACGCGCTGTCAAGTCGCAGTTTGCCATGGCGCCGCGATGTTGGCGGAGCGCCAACATCGCGGTTGGTCGCCCGTTTGGTGGCTACCCAAGGTTTCCTCTTGCCCAATAAGGAAAACAGCGACTTTGGGAGAGGCCGAGCAGCGACTTCCGCGCGGACGGCGCTCCGCCGTTCGTGCGGGTTATCGGGTATTGGCGACTTTTCGCGCGATCAACTTCTTTCGCCCGCTGGCGAAAGAAGTGCGCTACTTAGGTGGTGGGTTTCTTAAGGGAGGCACGTGGGTGACTCCCTTAAGTGGCGTTCTTTCCGTCGCTTTCTGTCGCCATGGACAGAAAGCGACATGAACTTATCGGTTCAATAAACTGCAATTTGAAAACCCCGCCCGATGGGCGGGGTTATTGTCGTATTACAGCGCCTTTTCGGCCTCCTCCGCAATGATCGCGACGGCGGCTTTGAGATCCTCCCACGGAATGTTCAGCGCGGGAAGCAGGCGGATCTTGGACTTGGCCTTGATGGGCAGGATCCCCCGCTCCATGCAGGCGGCGAGGATCTTTCCGCTGTCCCCCTCGGTCTCAATACCGATCATGAGTCCCAGACCGCTGACCGACTTGATGCCGGGTTTCCCTGTAAGGGTGTCGAAGATATACGCCGACTTAGCCTTGACCTCGGTAAGCAGAGCGTCGTCGATGCGGTCGAGGACGTGACAGGCGGCGGCACAGGAGATGGGGTTGGCACCGAAGGTAGAGCCGTGCTGACCCGCTTTCAGAGTGCCATGGGACTTCTCAAAGAACATCGTCGCGCCGATGGGAAGGCCTCCTCCAAGGCCCTTGGCGGTGGTGAGGATATCGGGAGTCACGCCGTAGTGCTGATAGGCGTAGAGGTAACCGCTCCGTCCGTTGCCGGTCTGCACCTCGTCCAGGATGAGCAGAGTGTTGTACTTGTCGCAGAGGGTGCGGAGAGCCTCCATGAAGTCTTGGGTGAGGGGCATGACACCGCCCTCGCCCTGGACAGGCTCTGCCATGACAGCGGCGCACTTGTGGGATCTCAGCAACTCCTCCACCGATGCGGCGTTGTTGGCCTCGGCGTAGAGGAAGCCCTCGGTGAGGGGGGTGAAATCGGTGTGGAAGGTGTCCTGTCCCGTGGCGGCCAGGGTGGTGATGGTGCGGCCGTGGAAGCTGTTCTTCAGGGTGATAATGTGGTAGTGATCGCTTCCCTTTTGGTTGGCGGCCCAGAGGCGGGCGGTCTTGATGGCGCACTCATTGGCCTCGGCACCCGAGTTAGAGAAGAACACCGACTTCGCGCCCGTGCGGGTGCAGAGCTTTTCGGCCAGGCGGGCACCCGGCTCGTGGTAGTAGAGATTGGAGGTGTGCTGGAGTCTACCGAGCTGCTCGGTGACGGCGGCTACCCAGCCCTCGTCGCTGTAGCCAAAGGTGTTGACCGCGATGCCCGTGGCCAGGTCGATGTACTTTTTGCCGTTTTCATCGTATACGGTGGAGCCGCTACCGTGGGTCAGTACCAGGTCAAAGCGACCGTAGGTGTTCGCGACGTATTGCTTGTCGGTGGACTTGATAGTACTCATATTCTTACACTCCCATAACCATAGTACCGGCGCCCTCGTCGGTGAGGAGCTCCATGAGGATGGCGTGGGGGACACGGCCGTCCATGATGGTGACGTCCTTGACGCCGGCGCGGATGGCCTCGATGCAGCAGTCCACCTTGGGAATCATGCCGCCCGAGATGACACCCTCGGCGTAGAGCTGCTTGGCCTCGGCCACGGTAACGTGGGGGATGAGGGTGGAGGGGTCGTCCTTGTCGCGGAGAATGCCTGCCACGTCGGTCATCATGATGAGTCTGGCGGCACCCAGGGCACCTGCGATGTAGGCGGCGGCGGTGTCACCGTTGATGTTATAGACGTTGCCCTGATGGTCGCTGGCCACCGTGGAGACCACGGGGATGTAGTTCTTCTCCAAAAGGTCGTTGATGGGCTTGGCGCGAACCTTGGTGATCTCACCCACAAAGCCCAGCCGCTCGTCCTTGATGCGTGCCTCGATGATGCCGCCGTCCATACCCGAAAGACCGACCGCGTGGCCGCCCTTCATCTGGAGCAGGGTGACCAGGGTCTTGTTGACCTTGCCCGCCAGCACCATCTGAACGATATCCACGGTCTCCTTGTCGGTGACACGGAGGCCGTTCACAAACTCGGGCTGCTTGCCCAGCTTCTTCATCATGTCGCTGATCTCGGGGCCGCCGCCATGGATGAGCACCACCTTGACGCCGATGAGCCACAGAAGGGCGATGTCCTCCATGACCTGCTGCTTCAGGTTCTCGTCGATCATGGCGTTACCGCCGTACTTGACCACAACGGTCTTGCCTACGTACTGCTTGATATAGGGGAGCGCCTGGGTCAGCACCTCGGCGCGCTGGAAGTTGGAAAATTGAAGGTTGTCCATGATGGGTCTCCTTGGTTGTTTGAAGTGGGAGAGTTTATTTTACATTCTGAAAACATCAGTTCACTGATCAGGTACGGTAGTCCCCGTTGATCTTGACGTATTCGTAGGTCAGATCGCATCCCCACGCGGTAGCCTCAGCCTCGCCATCGGACAGGGTGACCTTGACAGTGATCTCATCCTCCAGAAGAATCTCCTTGGCGATCTCCTCCGAGAAGTCTACCCCCGCGCCGTCCTTGCAGACCAGGATGTCGCCCTTGCGGGAGGAGAAGACCACGTCGATGCCGTTTACGTCGGTCTCCACGCCGCTGTAGCCGATGGCGCAGAGGACACGTCCCCAGTTGGCGTCGGCGCCGAAGATGGCGGCCTTCATGAGGGAGGAGCAGATGACCGACTTGGCGATCCTGCGGGAGGAGTCGATGTCCTTGCCGCCCTTGACCTCGCACTCAAAGAGGCGGGTCGCGCCCTCGCCGTCCGCGGCGATGCAGCGGCAGAGGTAGACAGTCAGGGTGTTCAGAGCCTTCATGAAGGCGGTGAAATCCTCACCCTCGGTGGTGATCAACTCGTTCCCTGCCTGACCGTTGGCCATGAGGGTAACCATATCGTTGGTGGAGGTGTCGCCGTCTACACTGACCATGTTGAAGGTAACCTGAATATCGGTGGACAGCGCCTTCTGCAGCATTTCGGGGGAAACAGCGCAGTCGGTGGTGATGAAGACCAGCATGGTGGCCATGTTGGGATGGATCATACCCGAGCCCTTGGCGATACCGCCCATGCGGCAGGTCTTACCGCCCACGGTGAACTCCAGAGCCATCTCCTTGACCTTGGTATCGGTGGTCATGATGCCGTAGGCGGCGTTCAGGGAGCCGTCCTTGGACAGGCCCGCGGTGAGAGCGGGAATACCGTTTGCGATGGGGGTGATGTCCAGGGTCTGACCGATGACGCCGGTGGAGGCCACCACCACGTCGGCGGGGCTAATGTGCAGAGCCTCGCCCAGCAGGTCGGACATCTGCTCGGCGATCTCCATGCCGTTTGCGTTGCAGGTGTTGGCGTTGCCGCTGTTGCAGATGACGGCCTGTGCATAGCCGTCGGCAATGTGGTTCCTGGTGACGGTCAGGGGAGCGCCCTTGACGCGGTTGGTGGTGTAGACGCAGGCGGTGGCGGCCTTTACGTCGGAGTAGATGACCGACAGGTCATGCTTGGTCTTGTTCTTGCGGATGCCGCAATGGATGCCGTTGGCGGTAAAGCCCCGGGCGGCGCAGACACCGCCGGGAATACGGGTGATGGTAGACATGATCTTCTCCTATATTTAAAAACGAATAATTATACAACGAGGTTAGCGGTGGGATCAGCGCCCAGAAGGATGTTGAGGCACTCCACGGCGGCGCCGCTGGCACCCTTGCCGAGGTTGTCGTAGCGAGCCACGAGGATCATACGGTCGGGGTTGCCAAAGACCGAAATTTCCATGCTGTCCTTCCCTGTCATGGAGCCGGCGGAGAGGAAGCCGCCCTCCTTGGATAGCTCGTCGGCGTTAGCCACACGGACGAGGGGAGAGCCGTCGTAGGTCTTACGGTAGATCGCAAGAATGTCCTCGGGAGTCGCGCCCTTCACGTCAGTACCGAACAGGGGGACGGTGACCTCCATGCCCGAGTAGAAGTCTCCCACGATGGGGAGGAACACGGGGGCATGCTCAAGACCCGTGAAGGCCTGCATCTCGGGAAGGTGCTTGTGGGTCTGTCCCAGGGCGTACTGGCGGGGGGCGTCCAGCAGGGTGTTGCGGTCGGAATTCTCATAGTCGGCAATCATATTTTTGCCGCCGCCGCTGTAGCCCGTCAGGGAGGTGGCGGTCAGCTTGGCCTCGGGGGACAGGAGTCCTGCCTCCACAAGGGGACGCACCAGGGCGATGAAGCCGCTGGCGTGACAGCCGGGGACGGCGATGCGGTTGGAGGCCTGAATCTTCTCGTAGAAGGACTTGTCCAGCTCGGGGAAGCCGTAAGCCCAGGCGGGATTGGTTCTGTGGGCGGTGGAGGTATCCAGCACGCGGACGGCGGGATTCTCGATGAGGGTGACGGCCTCTCTTGCGGCGGCATCGGGAAGGCAGAGGAACACGAAATCCACGCTGTTCATGATCTCGCGGCGGGCCTCGGTGTCCTTGCGCTTATCCTCGGGGAGGGTCAGAACCGTGACGTCGTCCCGTTCGGCCAGACGCTCGCGGATGCGGAGTCCCGTGGTGCCGGCTTGTCCGTCAATGTATATTTTCTTCATATATTCACACTTTCTTGCATAAATATGTAATCAAAGGAAACAGATACCTTATATTATACATAAAAGCGAGGATTTTGTCAAGCCGTTTTTGCATACTTTTTCATCGGGATCGCAATTTTTTCTGAATTCCTTCTTTGTGGCAGAATCGTACGATGTGTCACGTGCTTTTTGGTCGAAATGGCGAATGCGATGCTTTCCGGGATAGGATGCACCACGATAAGAAAAATGCCCGCAGAGCAATATGCTCTGCGGGCGCATCGTTTACAGAATTTGTATAGAAGTCAACACCATCCAATTTGTTAAAACTACTGCATTTTGCTGTTGTCCAATTTCACAAGCGCCTTTTTGGCATAATTTCGCCTGCCGGAATGTGTATCGCAAGTAAACCGTTCAAAAATCGGCCTGAATTCTTCTCTTTTAAAATCACCCAAAGCAATAATCGCATGCAAACAAACATTGTCATCTTCTAGCAATTTTATCAAGGCCGGGATTGCATTTTCAATATGCAATTTACCCACAAGCAGCACAATCATCTGCCGATTAATCCCATAGTCTGGGTTATTGATGATATCTATATAATCCTTCGCGTATTTTGGAGAACGAATAGCATATAGCTTATCTGAAATAAACCACCTTACTGTATCTGAGCTTTGGGGTGAACGGTATTCAGCCAATAAATCGGGAACAACTTCATCCATTCCCTTATATCGAAGGAAACCCATGAAAAAAAGTTGCTCATTTTCCATTTTCGCAGCTTTAGCCTGATAATAATACTTTAAGACAATCGGGGACATAATTTTTTTGTGTTTGGGAAGAAAACACTTGATTTGATGATAAAAATCAAACTCAAAGCCAATTTCACGAAGCTCTTGACAAAACAATGGGATCAGTGAATTCGGGTGAGATTGTAAGTACTGTTTTTCCTGTTCAACCTCATCAGCAAGTAATTGCCTTTGAAAAGCAGGATTATCCTTTACGGTTTTCCAGCTCATTTTATTACCTCCGTTTCGTTTTAATCAAATACTATCGGAAGACGCTCGATGACTCCTTTTCTACTGCAGTGATTGTCTTTTCTACTTTTATCGATTACAGATCGTACAGCCCCGTCTCGATACCGTAGGAATACCCGCGGTAACGGAAGGGGTTATTTTCATCTATACTATACCACGAATTTCTTTCTTTGTCAAGTAACGTGCATAAAAAACGCACGTGGCGCGCGAAAACGGACAAGAGTCAAGTCCTTCTCAAAGACCTCTTGCTTTTTTCTGCATTATGTGGTATAATGTGGGAAAGGATATTTTGGAAGGAGACCGACATGACCGTTATGAATCACCGCATCCGCACCGCGGGGCTGCTTTGCGCCCTGCTTCTGCTGGCGACTCTGCTGTTCGCCGCCTGTGACGGCGGCAAGACGCAGGACACTACCCCCGAGGCCACCCCCGAAGCCACCCCCGAGGCCACCGACGCCCCCACTGAGGAACCCACTGAAAAGGAGACCGATCCCATGACCGAGCCCGTTACCACCGAGGAGCCCACCGAGGCCCCCACCGAGCCCGAGACCGAAAAGGTCCCCGACGGCACCATCCCCTTCGTTCCCTCCCATCCCGAGGAGATCCGCTCGGATTGGAAGGCCATCTGGCTCTCCCAGTTCGACCTCCAGTCCATCTATACCTCCGGCTCCACCCAGCGCCCCGAGGCCGACTTCCGCAATCGCATGGTCACCGTGCTGGACAACGTAGCGGGCGACGGCTACAACACCGTCATTCTCCAGCTCCGCCCCTATGCAGACAGTATGTATCCCTCCGAGGTCTATCCTCCCAGCCGCTACTCCGCGGGCTCTTACGCCGCTGAATTTACATACGACCCCATCGCCATCATCATGGAGCTCTGCGCCGAGCGGGATCTGACGGTGCACGGCTGGATCAATCCCATGCGCGGCATGACCGACGCCGAGATCCAACAGGTAGATGACAAGTATCTCATCAAGCAGTGGTACAAGGATTCCGCCAAGAAGGGAGACTACCTGGTCTTTGTGAACAAGAACTGGTATCTCAACGTGGCTCACCCCGAGGTGCGTAAGCTCATCTGCGACGGTGCCGCCGAGATCCTCGCGAAGTACGACATGGCGGGTATCCACATGGATGACTACTTCTATCCCACCACCGACGCGTCCTTTGACCAGAAGTCCTACAACGCCTACAAGGCCGACGGCGGAAGAAAGTCCCTGACTGATTGGAGACGGGAGAATCTGGATAAACTGGTATCCGAACTCTACGCCACAGTCAAGACCCACGACCTCCGTGCCCTCTTTGGCATTTCCCCCGCAGGCAATATGAACACCGTCATGAACAGCCATTGCGCCGACGTCAAGAACTGGTGCGGCAACCCCGGCTACATCGACTACATCTGCCCTCAGGCCTACTTCGGCTTTGAGCACGCCAGCTTTGCCTTTGATAAGACCTGCAAGGACTGGCAAGATATCATCCAGACCGACTACGTCAGCCTCATCATTGGCATGAGCTTTGGCAAGGCTGTGTCGGGCGTGGATAATTACGCGGGAGCCGCCGGCAAGGACGAGTGGACACGCCACAAGGACATCATGCTCCGCTCCCTGCAGTACACCGAAAAGCTGGATAAGTGCGTCGGTGTGACGGTATTCTGCTATCAGCATCTCTTTGAGGTGGCCAGCGGCAAGATCCTCCCCGCCTCCAAGCTGGAGCACGAGTCCTTTGCCGCCTACCTGAAGGAGATCACCTGGCAGGATGCCGGCGAAGAAACCACGAACTGAAAGGTTGATGTTTTTGAACAAGCAAAAAAAAGAGTCCTCCCGGGAATTACCGAGAGGGCAAAAGGATCGCGTGATCGCCCGCCTACGCAGTGAATTGGCCGCCGAACGGCGGCGCACCGCCAAGCTGGAACGGGAGGTCTCCGATCTGCAGAGAAAACTGCAAGCCCAGGCCGTGACCGAACAGGAGCGCCCCCTGCGCCGCCTCAAGCAAAAGGCACGGGGAACGCATAAAGAGATACGGCTGCTGGAGGAAGCCAACCGGCGGGCTCACCACTATCGGAAAAGCTCCTTCCTGCGCTACCTTTGGGAGAGCGTCATGGAGTCAGCCCCCGTGCAGGTGCTGTCCAAACTCATTCAATACCTGCGGCGGGTACGGGCAGTGCAGTTGATCCTTACCATTCTGCTGGCTTTGGGTGCTGTGCTGACGGTTGCCGTGGTATCGGCGGCGGTGCTTCCCTTCCTGTTCTTCGGGACGGCACTGCTCACCATGCTGGGACTCCTGCGTTCACGGCGTATGGACCGCATTTTGAAGAAAGAACTGACCGGCCGTCGTATCCGCATCATGGTTCCGCCCCGCGGCGGCTCCCTGAAAAACGGTTCCTTCTTCATCCGCAACGCCCATGCCATGGCGGCGGACGGTGCCACCGTGATCGTGGTGACGCCCTATCCGATCTCACGCCGCGGATTGGGCGGGCACGGGCACTTCTTCACCGCACGCAAGGAGGCCGACGGCCTGTACCTGGTACGGCGGCACTACTTTTTCATCCTCCGTCGGCGGGTGCTGGATGCGCTGGACGGGGAAATCACGGTGATCTATTAACAAAAAATCCGAGCGTTCTCCAACCGGGGAGCGCTCGTTTTTTCATGTATAGGCCCCTCCCCGGCGGGGAGAGCAGGAACGAGGGGAGCTAGGTACCCTTCCCCACAGGGGAAAGGCTTACCGTGGTTGGTACCCTCCCCCATTTGTCAAATCTCCCGACCGCCATTCACCCCTCAAACAGCGTGTCGCAAAACGATTCGGTAAACGCCTCTTTGGCTTTAAAATCCATGGCGGCGGCGTAGATCTTTTCCAGCTCGAAATGAAAATCGGCGGCGGCAGACAGCTCGTGGAGAGCAGATTCGGTGAGGCGGTCGCGTAGGGTATGGGCATGGCGGAGCTCACCGCGGACAGAACGAAGGGCTTCCGGATCCGCATAGCGGCGCAGGGAAATCGTGCGGATAGGCATCTCCTCCGAAAGCTCGGCATGCCCCACCAGCACACACAGCCCCGTAGTCGGGTAGTAGAGCCCGTCGATCTTGTGGGAATAGATGGGATGATAGGAAACCAGAACCGTCTGCCGCTTTTCCTTGGAAATGGCCAGCAGGGCAGCGGTCAGGCGGTAGCCAAGCCCGTAGTAGTCCTCCACATTCAGTAGCGTCCCCCCCGCCGCGGCGCATTCCCGTTCAAACGTATGAAGGCAAGCCCTCCCTGTCATGCTCACGGCACGGCGCAGGGCGGGAATGACGGTAAACCTCTCTCCACAGGGCTCGTGGCGGAGGATACGCTTGGCGAGGGCATTGAGCTTCTCGTCGCGCACGCACCCCGCCATCCGGGACTCCGCCACCCGATCCACCTCTCCGCAGGCGGCCAGATAGGCGTAGGCGCGGGAATAGGAAGCGGACTTTTCCAGTCCCAGAGACCGGATGGTACCGCTCTGCCCCGCCAGATGCCCGGCGTTCCAGAACACCCCCAGGTTGATGATCTCATCCTGCGCCCCCGGAAGAACGGGCTCACGGACGTGGGGGGCGGTGCCGTCCAGCATACCGAGGGTGGGACATCCCTCCTTTTCCAGCAGAATGCCGTCCAGGGAGGCCGGATCGGAGGAACAGGCGTACTCGGTCACACGATATCCCTGTCCCCGAGCGCGGCGGGCGACCACCTTCATGAAGTGGCTTTTGCCCGTGCCGGGACCTCCCTTGATGATGTAGAGACGGTCTGCGCGGGATTCAGTGAATATGTCGCCGTAGTAGTTGCGAAAGCCGCCACAGGAATTGGAGGCGGCGAAGTAGCGACGGGCTTGGGGCTCTGTCATGGGAATCTACTCCTTTCGGATGGTTTTTCCCTCACAGGATATGCACTTTTTCGGATCTCTGTGCGGAGGAAACAGTAGATCGGTCTCGGTTTTTACCTCTTTTTGCATGAGGAGCAGGATCAGGAGATTGACCATGGTCATCAGAGCGATGGCCATATCCGCCAGGCTCCAGGCCAGGGTGGGGGTGGTGACCGCCCCGATCACCAGGGAGACGGCCAGCAGGACGACGTAGGCGGTCTCGGCGGCTTGCTTCCCTCTCCGCTCCCTCAAGAGATAGCCCACGCAGGTCATACCGTAGTGCGCCCAACAGATGACCGTCGCCACTCCGAACAGAAGGATGGAGATTGCGAAGAACCATCCTGCCCAGTCCCCGAGCACCGAGGAGAAGGCCGCCCCCGCGGTGCGGACAGTATCCTCCCCGAAGGCATTGGGTCCGCTGTCGCTGACCAGAATGCAGAGAGCCGTGACGGTACAGAGCAACACTGTGTCCACAAAGACCTCCACCAGCCCGAACAGCCCCTGCCTTGCGGGGGAGTCTGTATTGGCAGCGGCATGAGCCATGGGCGCGGTACCGCATCCTGCCTCGTTGGAGACAAGCCCCCGCATGACTCCAAACCGAATCCCCTTGGACAGGAGGAATCCCCCGATCCCTGCCCCGGCGGTGAGGGGGTGCCACGCATCCTGCCAGATGGCGGTCAGGGCGGCGGGGATACGCTCACGGCGCAGGATCAGAACCGCCGCACAGGCCACCAGAAAGCCCACCGTCATGAAGGGTACCAGCGTCTCGGTCAGGGCAGAGATACGCTTGGCACCGCCTTTGACTACGATGACCGACAGGATCGCCACCGCCACGCCGGTAACAAGGGGCGGCAGAGAAAAGCCCTCGTCCATGGCGCCCGCCACGGCGTTGATCTGGAGGAAGCTTCCCATGGTGATGGCGTTGAGCAGGCATAGAAGGGCAAAAACAGTAGCCATGAGCTTCCCGAATCGGGGGAGTCCCACCCGTGTCAGGCCATCCTCGATGTAGTAGGGCGCGCCGCCCATAGGCTGACCGTCGGGGGACAGGCGGCGGTGGCGAACCGCCAGGGTGATCTCGGCGTATTTGAGTACCATGGCGACCAGCGCACTGACCAGCATCCAGAGCACCGCTCCCGCACCGCCGAAATAGAGGGCGGAGGCCACCCCCACGATGTTCCCTACACCCAGCGTCCCCGCCAGGGCTACGGTAAGGGCGCGGAAGGGGGAGATCCCGTCGGCGGTTTTTCGGGCAAACAGCTGCTTGAAGCATCGCCACGGGTGGAGCAGGTAGAAGCCCCGCAGGCGAAGGATATAAAAAAGGCCAACGCCGAACAAAAGAATGGGCGTAGTGGATAGCAGAACCGACACAAACATCACCTCGAGGGATTGTATGTGTGTTAGAGAAAAAAAAGAACGGTACGGGAAATTGCAGTTTAGCGGTCTACTGTCTGACGGAAAATGCGGTGTAGCGTAACCCTCATCCGCCGCCCGCCGCATTCGCTGGGCGGCACCTTCCCCCGCGGGGAAGGCTAATGTCTCATGTTTTTTGTTATCTGAAAACTTTTAGGTATCAATATGTTTTCGGTTATAAAGAGAACGAAAACATATATAGTTCTTGCCTTCCCCGCGTGGGAAGGTGTCGCCAGCTCCTGCGGCGGCGACGTGATGAGCGCCGCGCAAGCGCGGGGTTCGGGTTACACCGCTTCCTCTGTCAGACAACAACCCGACAACCCCAAATTTGAAGTTCACATCATGAAATCCAATTCGTTCGGTAAATTGAACATTTCTTATGTTAATACTTTGTGAATAATACGCAAAAGCCCTTGACTTTTCTCCGAAATCGTGTAAAATATGGTATGTGGTTGGCACTCAAAACACAAGAGTGCTAAAACCCGACGGAATTCCCTTCCGCGGAACGCGAAAAACAGTAGAAAATGCGTATCACGCACAGTAATAGGAGGCATAATATGAAACTCAATCCCCTTTCCAACCGCGTCGTCATCAAATTCGTCGAGGCGGAAGAAAAGACCTCGGGCGGTATCTTCCTCACCGCCGCCGCCCAGGAAAAGCCCCAGATCGCCGAGATCATCGCCATCGGCCCCGGTAAAGTCACCGATAACGGTGCCCTGGCTCCCATGACCGTCAAGGTCGGCGATAAGGTCATCGCCAGCAAGTACGCCGGCACCGCCGTCAAGCTGGATGGTACCGAGTACACCATTCTCTCCGAGGACGATATCCTCGCAGTCGTGGACTGATTTCCACACAGTATTTTTTGGAGGTAAACTACAATGGCAAAGGATATTCTGTACGGAATCGAAGCACGCAACGCCCTGGCGCGCGGCGTGGATAAGCTGGCCGACACGGTCAAGATCACTCTGGGTCCCAAGGGACGCAACGTGGTGCTGGATAAGAAATACGGCTCTCCCCTCATCACCAACGACGGTGTGACCATCGCCAAGGAGATCGAGCTGGAGGCCGCCGCCGAGAACATGGGTGCTTCCCTGGTCAAGGAGGTCGCTACCAAGACCAACGACGCCGCAGGCGATGGTACCACCACCGCAACCCTGCTGGCTCAGGCCTTCGTTCGCGAGGGCATGAAGAACGTCACCGCCGGTGCCAACCCCATGGTGCTCCGCAAGGGTATCAAGAAGGCCGTGGACGCCGCCGTGGCTTCCCTGGTCGCCGCTTCCAAGAAGGTCAACGGTAAGGAGGACATCGCCCGCGTGGGTACCATCTCCGCCGGCGACGAGGTCATCGGTCAGCTCATCGCTGACGCCATGGAGAAGGTCACCGCCGACGGTGTCATCACCGTGGAGGAGTCCAAGACCGCCGAGACCTACTCCGAGGTGGTCGAGGGTATGCAGTTTGACCGCGGCTACCTGTCCCCCTACATGGTCACCGACGCTGACAAGATGGAGGCCGTCATTGACGACGCCCTGATCCTGGTCACCGACAAGAAGATCTCCAACATCCAGGAGATCCTTCCCCTTCTGGAGCAGCTGGTTCAGTCCGGCCGCAAGCTCCTCATCATCGCCGAGGACGTGGAGGGCGAGGCTCTGACCACTCTCGTACTCAACAAGCTCCGCGGCACCTTCAACTGCGTGGCTGTCAAGGCTCCCGGCTTTGGCGACCGCCGCAAGGAGATGCTCCGCGATATCGCTACCCTGACCGGTGCCGAGGTGGTTTCCTCCGAGGTCGGCCTGGAGCTGAAGGACGCTGACCTGTCCATGCTGGGTCAGGCTCGCCAGGTGAAGGTCTCCAAGGAGAACACCATCATCGTGGGCGGCACCGGGGATCCCGACGCCATCAAGGCTCGCGTAGCCCAGATCCGCGCCGCCATCGAGACCACCACCTCCGACTTCGACCGCGAGAAGCTCCAGGAGCGTCTGGCCAAGCTGGCCGGCGGCGTAGCCGTCATCAAGGTCGGCGCCGCTACCGAGGCCGAGATGAAGGAGAAGAAGCTCCGCATCGAGGACGCCCTGAACGCCACCAAGGCCGCCGTTGAGGAGGGCATCGTGGCCGGCGGCGGTACCGCTTACCTGAACGTCATTGCCGACGTGGAGCGTGTACTGGAGACCGTCGAGGGCGACGAGAAGACCGGTGTTAAGATCGTACTCAAGGCTCTGGAGGAGCCCGTCCGTCAGATCGCCGCCAACGCAGGCTTCGACGGCGGTGTGATCGTCAACAATATCATGCCCTCCGGCAAGATCGGCTACGGCTTCGACGCCTACAACGAGGTCTACGTGGACATGATGGCCGCCGGTATCGTGGATCCCACCAAGGTGACTCGCTCTGCTCTGCAGAACGCTTCCTCCATCGCGTCCGTCATCCTCACCACCGAGTCTGTGGTCGCCGACAAGCCCGAGCCTAAGGAGGCTGCTCCCGCAGCCGGCGGCATGGGCGGCGGTATGGGTGGAATGTACTAAGATACGGAGAACGCAAGGGGCTCTGCCCTTGGAACCCGCTCAAGGAACT
>JAZSBH010000103.1:0-3463 GCA_045602325.1 Eubacteriales bacterium
CAAGTCTGTTTTGCTTTCCGCTTCTTTCCGTAAACATAGGTGTTCCTCCATACTTCTTTTTACACCTATATTATATCATATTTCGTTTTCTTTGTAAAGACGACAAAGGGTTCAGAACTGTAGTCCTGAACCCTTTGTCAGTAATCTGGAGCACAAGGATTGAACCTTGTGCTCTTTTTCATAATGGGGATCACTCGATGCTCTTGAGTTCCTTGATGACCTCATACACGCTTTTCACGGGTATGATCTTCATGCCCTCCACCTCAATGGGGCGCTTTTCCACATTGCGGTAGGGGACGATGGCGCGGGTAAAGCCCAGACGTGCGGCCTCCCGCACCCGCATTTCGGGGTTGGTCACCGCGCGGCACTCCCCCGCCAGACCCAACTCGCCGATGATAATGAGATCGTCGGGCACCACACGGTCGGTCAGGGAGGACACAAGGGCGGTGGCGATGGCCAGATCCGCTGCAGGCTCTCCGATGGAGAGACCGCCGATGACGTTCATGTAGACGTCGTTTTGGTAGAATTTCAGTCCCAGCCGTTTCTCCAGTACAGCCAGAATGAGGCACATACGGTTGTACTCCACGCCGTTGCCCGTACGACGGGGGGCAGGGAAGACCGTGGGGGTCACCAGCGCCTGGATCTCGGCGATCAGGGGACGGGTACCCTCGATGGTGCAGAGGGCGCAGTTGCCCGACACACTCTTGGGACGACCCGACAGCAGCATCTCCGAGGGGTTGGCTACCTCCTCCAGACCTTTGTCGGTCATTTCAAACACGCCGATTTCGTTGGTGGAGCCGTAGCGGTTCTTGACCGCGCGGATGATGCGATAGGCCTGCTGACGCTCGCCCTCAAAGTAGAGCACCGCGTCTACCATGTGCTCCAGCACCTTGGGGCCCGCGATGCCGCCTTCCTTGTTGACATGACCCACCAGAAGCATGGAGATGCCCTCGCTCTTAGCTTTATTGATAAAGGTGAGAGCGCACTCCCGCACCTGGGTGATGCTGCCCGGGGCGGAGTTTACCTTGTCGGAGTAGATAGTCTGGATGGAGTCCAGTATCATGACGTCGGGTTTTACCGCCTTCGCCTCCTCCAGGATGTTTTCCAGGTTGGTTTCGGTGAGGATGTACAGATGCTCGCCCGTCACCCCCAGCCGCTTGGCGCGGAGCTTGAGCTGTCCCCCAGACTCCTCGCCCGAGACGTAGAGCACCTTGCGGTTCTGCCCCAGAGCGTCGGATATCTGCATGAGCAGGGTGGACTTGCCGATGCCGGGCTCGCCCGACAGAAGCACCACCGAGCCGGTCACAAGTCCGCCGCCCAGCACGCGGTCCAGTTCTCCCAGTCCCGTGTCGGTGCGGATGTAGGCAGGGAGGGTCAGTTCTCCGAATTTGGTGGCCTTGTTCTCTCCGCCAAGTCCCGTCAGAGAGGTGCGCCGCGGGGTCTTGACCTCCTCGGGAGAGGTGTCGATGACCTCCTCCATGAGGGTATTCCATTTCCCGCAATGGGGACATTTCCCCAACCATTTGGAGGACTGGGCACCGCACTCGGTGCAGACGTAGACGGTTTTGAGCTTCATAAAGACTTCCGCTTCCTTTCGGCATGATACAACTATTATACCATATTTTCTCCGGAAAATCAATAGATACTGCCGGTAGGTATCATAATTTCTCCCAAAGAAACATAGAATGCAGCAATTACCAAATCCAAGGGGGAACCATCCATGAAACACCTGTTTTGCCGTACACGGCAACCGGTCTGCATTCGCTTGCTGACCGCCTTGCTCCTGACCGCATGCTTATCCTGTGCTCTGCTCCTGTCGGTTTCCGCGGAGGACGCCTCTCCGTGGGGGATCATTCCCATTTCCGAGACCCAGGCCTCCGAGCCTACCACCCAGCCAAACAACAGTACCTCGGTGGGGAATCTGAACCTTCCGAATCGGGAGATCGGCCCTGCCGTCTCTTACGGCCTGCGTGTTATGGCCGCACGGGAGGAAATGGTCTTCGCCGGCCTCTGCGGCAATGAGATTTCCTTTACCGCCGAGGATATCTGCCGCGCCATGAACCTCTCCGAGCTCAACTACATCACGGTACAGGCACTTCCCGAGCCGGGGGAGGGAACCCTCTTCGTGGGCTCTGTGGGGGCCTCCGAGGGGCAGGTCATCTCGGCGGGCAGTCTCTCGCTACTTTCCTTTGCGGCCGCTGATGACACCAAGCCCTCCGAGGCTACCATGGCGATCTCGGTCAACGGTAGCGACTACACGGTCACCTGCCGTCTCTGCTTCCTGGATCGCCTCAACTACACCCCTACTGTTGCCCTGGCACCCTCGATCTCCCTGAATATTGAGACCTATAAGGGACTGCCCACTACGGGCACCGTTTCGGCCTACGACCCCGAGGGGGACGAGATGACCTATGAGATCGCTCGCTACGCCTCCCACGGACGGGTGTCCCTCACCGACCGCCATACGGGCGCGTATATCTATACTCCAGACGCGGGCTTTGTGGGACAGGACAGCTTTGATTACGTGGTCTACGACCGTTACGGCAATTACAGCACTTCGGCCACGGTCAGCATCACCGTCACGGCTCGCCCTGCCACGGTGACCTACGCCGACATCGATGGAGAGGGGAATGCCGCCGCCATTCTATCGATCTCGGCCATGGGGCTGATGAACGGCACCAAGGTGGGTGGTGAGACCTATTTCAAGCCCACCGAATCCATCTCCCGGGTGGAGTTTTTGGTCACCGCTATGCAGGCCGCCGGTATCACCGCCGAAGCCGTGGCCTCCTCGGGTGATCCCGCCTTTGCCGACGCCGCCGACATTCCCGCCGCCATGCGTCCCTTCGTTGCCTATGCCGCGCAGAAGAACTACATCAGCGGTAAAACCGTGGACGGTCAGCTCTGTTTCAAGCCTCATGACACCGTCACCCGTGCTGAGGCATCGGTCATCCTGTCCAACATCATCGGCTACGCCGTGGAGGACACCGTCACCGCCTTTGCCGACGCTGACGCCATGCCCGCCTGGTCAGGAGAAGCGTTGACCTCTCTCCGTGCGTTGGGCATTCTCACCTGCCCCGACGGCAACGCCCACGCAGGCCAAACCATGAACCGTGCCACCACCGCCGCCTGGCTGGATAAAACCATTCAGCTTATGGGCGGTTGAGACCGCTGATCCACCCCAAAACCGCTGCACGCGTGTGCGGCGGTTTTTGACTGTGGGAGATAAAGTTGCCTCTTTTTTGACAAATTTTTCAAATCCTCTTTACAAATTGACGTGGATATGCTATAATCTGTATAAAAAATAGGCGATTGCATAATTGGAAAATTGCAGTTTATCGGTGGGCACTTTCTATGAGGCCCCCTCCGGGAGGGGGCTCCGCGCAGCGGTGGGGGAGCCCGCGTGCATAGAGTAAAAAGCTTTTTCCCGATAAAGAGAATTAGGCTTTTAACTCGCGCACTCTCC
>JAZSBH010000104.1:0-5644 GCA_045602325.1 Eubacteriales bacterium
TCTTTGGGCACCTTTCTCTCGACACGGAGAGAAAGGTGCAAAACCAAACATCCCGATAAACTGCAATTTGAAGAATCCTCCGAAAAAACTAAGTCGGATCGTAGCCATGTCGTTCTGTGAGCCAAGGAGTTGTCACCTTAACTTGTCTTCCTAAGACCGCTTGGCCTCCGACTTTCTTTGGGCACCTTTCTCTCGACACGGAGAGAAAGGTGCAAAACCAAACATCCCGATAAACTGCAATTTGAAGAATCCTCCGAAAAAACTTGACTTTCCTACGCTGATGTGCTATAATATCTCCATCTATTTTTCCCGAGGAGGGAACCACCCATGAACAAATGCTATATTCCCGCAGGCTACAAGCCCGTGCTGGACGCCTACGATACTCAGCGCGCCATTTCCTATATTAAAAATCACTTCCAGACCGAGTTCCAGAACGCCCTGAATCTCAAGCGCGTCTCCGCACCGCTGTTCGTCACCGATGCCTCGGGTCTAAATGATAACCTTAACGGCTACGAGCGCCCCGTTTCCTTTGACGTCCCCGCCATCGGCGTGGAGGCCGAGGTGGTGCACTCCCTGGCCAAATGGAAGCGCCTGGCCCTCAAGCGCTACGGCTTTACCGTGGGTCACGGTCTCTATACCGATATGAACGCCATTCGCCGCGACGAGGAGCTGGACAACATCCACTCCATCTACGTAGACCAGTGGGACTGGGAGAAGGTCATCACCCGTGAGACCCGTACCATCGAGTATCTTCAGCTCATTGTCCGCGCCATCGTCCGTGCTATCTGCGATACAAACGACCAGCTCCGCGTCCGTTTCCCCCAGCTCACCACGATTTTGGAGCGGGAAGTTACCTTTATCACCTCCCAGGAGCTGGAGGATCTGTACCCTGACTTGAAGACCGGCTCTGAGCGGGAAAAGGCCTTCGTCAAGGAGCATCACACGGCCTTCATCATGCAGATCGGCGGTAAGCTGAAGTCGGGCAACCGCCACGACGGCCGCGCCCCCGACTACGACGACTGGCAGCTCAACGGAGATTTGTTCTTCTGGGACGAGGTGTTGGGTCGTGCCCTGGAGATCTCCTCCATGGGTATCCGCGTGGACGCCGAATCCTTGGATCGCCAGCTCACCATTTCGGGCTGTGACGACCGTCGTAACCTGCCGTTCCATAAGATGCTTTTGAATGATGAGCTCCCCCTCACCATCGGCGGCGGTATCGGCCAGTCCAGACTCTGTATGCTCATGATGGGCTGCTGCCACATAGGCGAGGTGCAGTCCTCCATCTGGGACGCCGAGACCGTGGCTGCATGCGAGGCCGCAGGCGTGCCCCTTCTCTGATGCGGATATTGCAAAATACCTAAAAACTTTTTTGCACAGAGAGACAGATTTATTCACAAAAAATATTGCAAAATTCCCTATAAAGTGCTATAATAACAAGGTAAGGTTCATAAGCCTCCCAAGCGGCTTTCGCCGTGTCGGTGCGTCCGAGAATCGTTGATCCAGATTTTAATTTGCTAAAAGGAGCAAGATTATGAAGAAGATTTACGCAGGCAAGACCAAGGATGTGTACGAGTTGGAAAACGGCAACGTTCTCCTTAAGTTCAAGGACGATTGCACCGGCAAGGACGGCGTGTTCGATCCCGGTGAGAACTCGGTGGGACTGACCATCGAGGGCATCGGCCGTGCCAATCTCCAGACCTCTGATTACTACTTTGAGATGCTGAAGGCCGCCGGCATCAAGACCCACTATGTTTCCGCTGACGTGGAGAACGCCACCATGGAGGTTCTGCCCGCCCAGAACTTTGGCAAGGCACAGGGTGGTAACGGCCTGGAGGTCATCTGCCGTCTGGTCGCCACCGGCAGCTTCATCCGCCGCTACGGCGAGTATATCAAGAACGGCACCCGTATCGAGGGCGGCTACGTGGAGTGCACCTTCAAGAACGACGAGAAGGGCGATCCCCTGGTCACCGGTGAGGGTCTGGCCGTGCTGGGCGTTATGTCTCCCGAAATGTTTGAGACCATGAAGAAGCAGACCATCGCTATCACCAACATCGTGGCCGACGACCTCCGTACCATCGGTCTGGATCTGTGGGACATCAAGTTTGAGTTTGGCTATACCAAGGACGGTGAGGTGGTGCTCATCGACGAGATCGCATCCGGTAATATGCGCGTCTACAAGGGGGATACGATTGTAGAGCCCGTAGAGCTGACCAAGCTGATTCTGAACAGATAATCGAATAATCGAATTTTATGAATAGAAAGAGAACCGCGGCTTGCCGCGGTTCTTTATATATTGCTTTCTTTATTTTACAACTGAACAAGTCCCAAGCCCATAATAATCAAAGCACTCTAGACACCTCTCGTCAATGACCTCTCCGCTGACAACAATGGGCACAGCCGGGGGACATCCCACCGTTGACGCCGCTACTACACGCCCGACACACTCTTGTGCGGGCAGTACCTCGGAGGGGGACAGCAGAGCCTCGCGCACCGACATAGCCCGCTTAGGGCGTACCGAGGGAGGGGGACAGAGGAGCAGGGGCGTGCGGCGGGGAAGGGATAACAGCACCTCGACCAGCCGCTTCATATCCTGGTTGGATATGGCAGGGGTAAACATGAGCACTACGTAGTTGGGATCGGCAAACTCACATTCAATGCGATTCTGCTGCAGATAATCCGCAACCTCCATCCCCGTGTATCCGTAGTCGTTGGGATAAAGGGTCAGCTTCAAGGGCTCTGCGTTGTGAGCGGTAAAGCTGTTTTCGGCCAGCTTGATCCGGCAGGCTTCCACCCGCTTCGCCATTGCCAACAAGGAAGGAACAAAATCCGCGTCGGCTATTACTGCATTAGCTAGATCCAGAGATTGCAGAATGAGATAAGAGGGACTGGTGGATCCGAACAGAGCAAGAGCCTGCTTGGCATGATCGCGGAACAGCGCTGGTAGATGGGAACCGATATGCAGGTACGCGCCGCCCGTCAGAACAGGCAGGGTCTTATGGGCCGAATCACAGCAGAGATCTGCTCCCAAGTCCATGGGATGAAGGGAATCGGGGAGAAAATGCAGGTAGGCGCCGTGGGCGTTGTCTACCACCAGCAGAACACCGAAGCTATGGCACACCGCCGACAACCGTTCAATATCTGCCATATTTCCCAGATAATCGGGGGAGGTCAAATAAACCGCCATAGGGAGTCTGCCCTCGGTTTCCAGCCGCACAAGCTCGCTTGTCAAGCCACCGGGCGTTACGGGACAGTCCAGATACCCATGCTTGTATGCGGGATAGAGCCATTCCACATCCAAGTCCAGCAGGGCTACTGCCGAAAGGAAGGTCTTGTGGGCGTTGCGCCCCGCCAAAATCAGAGGGCGGTTCATGCCCTGCTCCTTGGCATAGAGGGTCACCAGATACAGCATGGCGCGGATGCACTGGGACGATCCTTCCGTGGAGTAGTAGGTGGGGCATCCGAACAGAAGGGAAGCATTGCGCTCGCTCTCCCGGATGATGCCGTCGGCCTCATACAGGCTGTCGGCCCCCGAAACCTCGGTGATGTCGTAGGCCTCAAAGCCAAGCAGAGAAGCCCCCTTGTGCCCCGGCATATGCAGCCGCATGGGATCGCTCTCCACGTATTTCTCCACGAAATCCCGAATGGGGGTTGTCATCTTCATTTTATCAGACCTATTCCCCCTTGGGGATCCCTTTCTGTGTATTTCAAGAAAATTTCCTGTTTTAAAGTTTTAGGAGATTCTTAAGAACCCTTTTTTTAAAAGGGTTCTTAAGCGGGGTAGCGAAGTGGCGACGCGGTAGTGAATGACTGCCGGTGGCAGTCAGAGCCGCGGCGTGACCGAGCCGAAGCGAGACCAGGGGCAGAGCCCCTTACGCGTCCTTTACTCCCCCAGTTGTCTGGCAATCGCCACCATGATGGCGCACTCCATGCGCTTACGGAAAAGGTCACAGCCGTACTTGTAGACGCCCTTGACGGATCCCGTGGCGTGGTAGGCGTTGGCAGCGCAACCGCCCGAGCAGTAGAGCCGTGCCCAGCAGTCACGGCACTCGGGACGGGCATAGACGTTACACTCGGCAAACTCGGACTGGATCTCGGGGTTGTCCACACCCTTCCAGACGTCACCCAGCTTGAACTTTTCCTCGCCCACGAACTGGTGGCAGGGGTAAAGATCGCCCCAGGGGGTTACCGCCATGTACTCGGTGCCCGAGCCACAGCCCGAAATGCGCTTGTAAATGCAGGGACCGCCCGTGAGGTCGATCATGTAGTGGTAGAAGGTGAAGGGCTTGCCTTCTTTGTCCTTGTCCAGCATGAGCATGGCCAGCTTCTCGTACTGCTCCATGACGATGGCCTTGTCGGCCTCGGTCAGGGCAGAGGGATCGTCGGGTGCTGCTACCACAGGCTCCATGGATAGCTCGTTGAAGCCCAGATCCAGCATGACCTGAATATCCTTGAGGAAATCGGGGTTGGCGTGGGTAAAGGTGCCGCGCATATAGTAGCCCTGACCGCCTCTGGCCTCTACCAGCTGCTGGAACTTGGGGACAATGCGATCCCAGGAGCCATTACCCGCATAGTCCACGCGAAAACGGTCGTGGATCTCCTTGCGGCCGTCCAGGGAAAGCACTACGTTGTGGCATTCGCGGTTGGCGAACTCGATGACGTCGTCGTCGATGAGCAGACCGTTGGTGGTTAGGGTAAAACGGAAGTTCTTGCCGTGCTCCTTTTCAATGCTCCGGGCGTAAGCGACCAGATCCTTGACCACCTGGAAGTTCACCAGAGGCTCACCGCCGAAGAAGTCTACCTCCAGATTGCGGCGGCTCCCCGAATTGGCGATCAGGAAATCCAGTGCCTGCTTGCCCACCTCAAAGGACATAACCGCCCGCTCGCCGTGGTACTTGCCCTGGCTGGCAAAGCAGTAGGAGCAGTTTAGGTTGCAGGTGTGGGCGATGTGCAGGCAGAGCGCCTTGATGACCCCGGATGTCTTGGCCTTGAGATGCCCCGCCATGGGCTCGAAGGTGTCGGGGGCGAAGAGCTTGCCCTCGTCCCGCAGGGACGAGATGTCGTCGTAGCACTCCTCGATATCGGCTTCGGTGATGCTGTCTTTCCCGAGGTACTTGTCCTTCATGACAGCGAGAATATCCTCGCGGGTCTCGGTTTCAAATAAAGAAATGATGTCGTAGGCTACGTCGTCCACCACGTGAACGCCGCCGGAGCAAACGTCCAGCACAATGTTGTAGCCGCCGAGCTTGTATTGATGGATCATGTTTTTTCCTCTTGCGTGTGTTGTTTTATGTGTTCAAATTTGGGTTTGTCGGTGGGTTCTTTCTCTGTACTTTTCTCTCTATGTCGAGAGAAAAGTACCAAAAGAGCGCCACCGAAGGAAGGTACCCACGGTACCTTCCTTCGGTATCTATCCCCCTGATCAGCGCCCCATTTTGCCAGGAGGCAAAATGGCCCACGCACTGTCAAGGCGCAGTTTGCCATAAAGCCGCACGGGCGTCAGAGTGACGACCGCGCGGTTGGCTGCCTGTTTGGTGCTACCCACGGTTTTCCATTATCCGACAAGTAAAACAGTGACTTGGGGGCTACGGCAAAGGGGTAAGTTCCGCGCGGACGGCGCTCCGCCGTTCGTGCGGGTAATCGGGTC
>JAZSBH010000105.1:0-43504 GCA_045602325.1 Eubacteriales bacterium
TCCTTGGAAATCCATCCCCCTGATCTGCGCGCCATTTCGCTTTTGCGAAATGGCTTTACGCGCTGTTAAGTCGCAGTTTGCCGTATAGCCGCAATGTTGGCGGAGCGCCAACATTGCGGTTGGTCGCCCGTTTGGTGGCTACCCAAGGTTTTCTCTTGCCCAATAAGAAAAACAGCGACTTTGGGGCAGAGGCCGAGGGGTGAGTCCCGCGCGGCCGGCGCCCCCCCGTTCGTGCTGGTGTCCGGGTCTTGGCGACCATGCGCGCGATCAACACATTTCGTCTGCTGACGAAATGTGTGCGCTGTTTAGGTGGTGGGTTTCTTAAGGGAGGCACCGTGGGTGTCTCCCTTAAGTGGCGTTCTTTTGGTACTTTTCTGCCGCCATGGGCAGAAAAGTACAGAAAAGAAACTCACCGACAAACTCCAATTTTCCTAATTATGCAATCGGCTACATGGTATCACAAAAGGAGACCCGTCAGGAAGATTACGGTTCTCGGTAATGGCCATGGTATTACCGAAAAGAACCATTCTGCCCCTCCGTGTTCATCGGCACGGAAGGGACGCACTCCCCCGTGGACACAGGCGCCCCCTCTCGCTCCTGTTGAGGGATCCTCTTAAAACGGTTGATTGACCATATCCACCGAAGCATGGTATACTGTACGTGTAGATTACTATCTCCGTTGTATACATGAAAGGGGAATCAGATTATGAAAAAGACGCTTGTATGGTGTTGCTTGGTTGGACTGCTTCTCGGGACCTTGATTGCCTGTGACGGCGGTTCGGATCCGGCAGATGGCACGCTTCCCACCGAGGCTTCCGAAACGGCGAACACACTCCCTTCAACCGAAGCCGCCGAGGAGTCCGAGACCGACGCATCCATCCCGCCTATCCTGTACGCTACCGTTGAGCAGATCTCGGAGGACGAGGCAGTTACCCGTGTTCAGCCTGTGACTTACACCGAGCTGGAAAGCATGGACATGAGCCAATTGCCCGAAAATTACGCCGCCGCTCTGACAGGGGTTCGTGACCGCATCCGAACCTATGAGCTACTGTACCATGTAGACGGCTGTACCGTAGCTGCCTTTCTATCCGTACCGGACGATTACACCGACAGTACGCGTCCCTTGTTGATCTACAACCGCGGCGGAAACGGCAATTTCGGTGCTTCCACCGCATTGGAGATCGCCATGATGGCACAGCTCACCGATTGCGTCGTGATTGCCTCCCAGTATCGGGAGACCAAGCCCGGTACGGGCACGGATGAATTCGGCGGTGCGGATGTGGCTGACGTTACGTTCTGGGTAGACCGTGTAAAGGACATGGGCTTTGTTGACACCCAAAGGGTCTATATGGTTGGTGTGTCCCGTGGAGGGATGCAGACCTGCCTCGCTTTGCAAGCGGATCAAAACCATGTGATCCAAGCGGCGGTCTGCGTGTCCGGCGTATATGATCTGGCGGCTAATTACGAAAGCCGTGAGGATATGCGTGATATGTTGACCCGTCGATTGGGAGGCACGCCCACCACCGTTCCCGAGGCCTACGCCGCCCGGAGTGCCGTCAACTTCGCGGGTGAGCTGCAGGTGCCCATCCTGCTCATCCATAGCAAGGGAGACAAACAGGTGGATTACAGCCAAGCCACTGCTTTTGCAGAAAAGCTGAAGGAAGCGGAAAAGACCTACGAGTTGATTACCCGTGAAACAGCAAGCCATGGCTTGGAAACCATAGATGATTGGGAGACTATCATGGCATGGCTGCAAAATCAATAGCAAAACACCGCACACCCGAGAGGTTCCCCCCTCCCGCCGTGTGCGGTGCTCTTCGGTTAGCCGCGTTTTTCAAAATTATTTTCCAAAGTACCCAATGAGTACCGATTCCCCGACACTTAATAGACGAAAGGCAGGTGAAGAACATGACCGATACCCCCGCAAGCACCCCTCTTGACCCCTCGGTGGTGGAGAACTACGTTGACCGTATTTACGCGTATGCGTTCAAGCGCAGCTTTACCGACGACGAGGCGGAAGACCTCTCCCAGGAGATCCTGCTGACCGTCCTGCGAGAACTGCCCAAGCTTCGGGATCCCGACCGCTTCGAGCCCTGGCTGTGGGGCGTGGCTGAAAACGTCACCAGATCCTACCGCCGCCGCATGGGAAAACAGCGCGCGATGTTTTTCTACGGCGAGGCCATCCCCGAGGACATGGAAGACCAGGATGACTCGCAGGAGGAAGAGGAAAAGCAAGCCCTCTACGCCCATTTGCGGAAGAAGATCGCCATGCTGTCGGCTATCTATCGGGATATCATCATTCTTCATTACTACGACGGCCTTTCCACGAAAGAAATCTCCGAACGGCTGAGCCTCCCCGAGGGAACGGTCACTTGGCGGTTGGCCGAGGCACGGAGAAAACTGAAAAAGGAGTGTACGAATATGGAAGAAACTGCCCTGCGCCCCGTCCGTATGTATGTGGATATTTACGGGAGCGGCAATTACGATGGGAAAACCATTCCGTTTCCCTCGGCGTATATCAATGATGCCCTGTCCCAGAATATTTTGTTTTACTGCTACGAGAAGCCCTGTACCATTGAGGAGTTGGCCAAGCTCTGCGGTGTGCCCGCCTACTATGTGGAGGAACGGATGGACAATCTGATCCGCCGAGAGGCGGTCATCTGTCCCACCAAGCACACCTACCGCACGGATTTTTTGATCTGGTCGGATCAATACGGCATCTACTGGGAAGAAAACGCAGAGCCTGCCGTAGCTCCCGTCGCAGACAGGATGCTCCGGGCACTCCGAGGGCTGGCGGAGGAGGTCAAGTTCTTGGATTTTTATCGTGCTGAGAGATCCGAGGAAGACTTGTTCTACCTGTACAGCATTCTGGCTATGGAGCATATGCAGGAGATCCATGACCGTCTCCCCTATCCGCCCATAACCGAGCGGTATGACGGGTATCACTGGAGATACGTCGCCGATATGGAAACGGGTATGCATCCCCGCATGAATATAAACAAAAATGTTTCCCAAAACAACGGTAGCCGCGGGCATTACAGCCACTCTGTGTACGGAAACTGGAGTGGGTTTGGGTTCCGTCCCATGATGGGGGATTGGATCATCAATGCTTGCGAGGACATACTGCTCACCGGCTCCTCCGAGGATACAACGGCGGTGGCGTTAGGCATTCAGGGGGGATATATCCAGCGGTTGGAGAACGGCATCTTCCGCGTGCTTTGCCCTGCATTGAATTGGGAACAGAAAAAGGCCTTTGACGCATTGGCAGAAAAGCATCTGGCTCCGCTGATGGAGGAGTATAACGCCGCTGTGGATCGGTTCCTCGTAGGCTATAGAAAGCTGTTTCCCGCCCATCTGGCAGAGGATGCTGACCGTATGTGTCACCGCTACTTTACCGACCTACTCATTCCTATTCTCGCAAAGGCTCAACGTTGTGGCCGCATCGAAAAGCCCTCCCCTGACGCCATCTGTGACGTGATGCTGCAGTGGAAGAAGTAAAAAACACCGCACACCCGAGAGGTTACCCCTCCCGCCGTGTGCGGTATTTCTTTGCTCTGATGGGCAGAGGTCTTCGTCATGTTGCACAAGACGCGCGAAGACGCCGGTCGTCCTCGCTTTTGCCACCCTCAAAACACCGTAATTTTAGCGTTTTTCGGCCAATTTTGCTATGTTTTTTTGCGCTGCTTTCGCCGCTTCCGCACTTGTGTGCAATCTGACGAAGGGTGTACTACGTACTATGGCCTCAATGCGCCCTTTTTCCAGCAATGCTTGGCTACATTGGCCCACTTCTCGGAGGCGTGGGCACGCTTGGCGGAATAGACGGCCAAAACGAGATACACCGTCCAGATCGCCATGATCACAAGGACGATTAAGGTCATTACCCAGAACCGCCCCACAATGCCCATCAGCAAAATAGGCAAGGTCAGCAGATAGAAAATGCTCCATATGATGTAATACCCGGCGGTACCGCCGTATACAGCATTTGCAAAGAGGCGTACGGGAGGCTCGGGCAGGTCAGGATCCAGTTGTCCCTCGGGGATCTTTTCCAGAATGGCCTCCAGCATGGGGTCGTCTGCCTTGGGGTCTCTGGCGTAGATCAGCCATTTCGGAGTATCGCGGAACCAAAAGATCACCTCATAGTCTTGCTCGACGATCTTCACGATGTCGTGGTAGTACAGGTTCTTCTTGCGACCCCAGAAGTTCTGTTGGATCAGGCAGGTGTCTGTCACCCACATACGGCAGTTGTAATACGATACGATGAGACTGACCCCCAACAGATCGAAAAGAATGATGAACACGGTAGACCACCACGGCGCGTGATCCTGGATCATCAACAGTACGAATATACCCGTCATACATGCCATGATCACAATTCCTATAACCATATTTCCGACCCACGGCTTGGCCATGTGCTCTGCCTTAGGTGCACGGCGGGCCAGAATGACCGTCAGGACAATGACAGCGACGAAAAAGAGGCCGATGATCCCAAGGGCTATAATGGTGTCCGATGTCATACTTCGTTCTCCTTTATGAGGTCAGCTTTTTTTACGAGAACCGGGATTCAAATTTGGGTTTATCGGTGTGTTTGATTGCACCTTTCTGTCCATGGCGACAGAAAGGTGCCCAAAGAACGCCACTTAAGGAAAGTACCCACGGTACTTTCCTTAAGAATCCTATCCCCTGATCTGCGTGCCCATTTGCCAGTGGGCAAATGGGATAACACGCTGTCAAGTCGCAGTTTGCCATGAAGCCACGCGGTCGTCAGAGTGACGACCGCGTGGTTGGCCGTCCGTTTGGTGGCAACCCACGGTTTTTCGTTATCCGGCAAGTTAAAAAACGACTTTGGGCAGAAGCAAGGCGGCGAGTTCCGCGCGGACGGCGTTCCGCCGTTCGTGCGGGTTTCCGGGTCTTGGCGACCCTACGCGCGGTCAACTTCTTTCGCCTACTGGCGAAAGAAGTGCGCACATTAGGATGATGGATGCTTAAGGAAGAAACCGTGGGTTTCTTCCTTAAGGGGCGCTCTTTCGTTCCCTTTCTCTCGCCACGGAGAGAAAGGGACGCTAAACTCCAATTCCTCTTTTCCGCTCCCCTTAGCTCTTCTCGGTTGCCGCAAAGATCTCATCCCTGACCCACTTCTGCAGGGCGGCTACCATCTCGGGGGCCTGCTTTCCTACAGTCTTCCCCTCGATCTCCACACACCGCAGTCCGGGCGCGGAGGAGGAGGAGATCAGCACCTCCTTTGCGTTCATCAACTCGTCAACCGTGAAGGGAGTCTCGTTCACGGGGATACCCAGTTCATGGCAGGCGGTAATGAGGTGGGCACGGGCGATGCCGGGGAGAATGAGGTTATCCAGAGGGGCGGTCTGGAACTCGCCCTTCTCATTGATGATGTGGACGTTGGAGTGAGCGCACTCGGTGACGCGAGTGGGCATACCGTTACAGAGATCACCGCAACAGCCGCTCTGAGTGGGCGTGCGGTACAGAATGGCCTCGTAGACCCCTGCACGGGCGGCCTCCTGACTGTACATGACGGCAGGGAGCAGATTTAGGGTTTTGATGTGGCATTGGTGGAAGCGGATATCCTCCCGCAGAATGGCCTTGACCTCCGCACCGATGTCCTTGATGGGCATGGGCTTAAGCACCACCCAGAAATTGCCCACCATATCCTCGGGGTAGGTGTGGTTGCGGATCTGGGTGCCGCGGGTGGTCTGGAAGTACACCTGCTGTTCGGGGGAATCCACCTTTTCCACCAGATCACGAATGAGGGTGGCCATCTCGGCCTTCTCCATGGGGATCTTGATGTCCACCATAGCCGCGCTCCGATAGAAGCGGTCGATATGCTCCTCCAGGGCAAACACCTTGTGGTTGCGGGTGAAGGTGGCCTCGTAGACACCGTCCCCGAAGAAATGAACGCGGTCGTTGAAGGGAACCGTCAGCTCGTCAAGGGGGGAAATTTTGCCGTTGTAGTAGCCCAGATTTTCCATAGAATAACCTTTCTCGGGGAATCCCCGTCACAGAGTTGAAAGAAGGAGGCGCACCGTAGGTCGCCGCATCGGGCGGAAGCCTACGGTGCGCCTCATCCGCGGATGTTTGCACGTGATTTATTGTTTTTTCTTTTTGAAAACAATGAGCTTGCTGAGTACGTAGTTGACCGCAATGACCAGCGCCGAGACCATGACCTTGGCCCACAGCTCGGCGTCCAGCTTAAGCCCCAGAAATACGGGGGCGTTGTCGGGAGTCAGCCACAGACTGAGAAGGTGGATGACTGCGTAGGTGGCGACCAGATCCAGGAAAAATGTAGCCACGCGGGAGCTTGCAAACAGCATCAGCTGTTTCCACAAAGAGCCCTTGGAGTGGTCCGCTTCGGTAAAGACCCAGCGGCGGTTGGTGTAGAAGGTGACCAGGAGCGCCATGAGCCATTGTAGGATCTGGGCGCTGATATAGGTAACCGTGTAGGCGCCGGCGGTCTTGTCGTTCATAGAAACGTGGAGCAGATGCTCGGCTATGGCAAAGACCGCCAGGTAGGTAACTAGGGCGACAACGACGGTGACGATTCCGAACGCGAAGTACAAAATGACCTCGCGGTGCTTTTGAACTGCCTGTTTCATGGTTATTTAATGGTTCGCGGATTCCTGCTTGGCTTTTCGGAACACGATCAGCTTGCTGAGCACGTAGTTGGCGATGATGACCAGAACGGCGGCGATGAGCTTGGCAATGACGCCGGGGGTCAGGGCGATACCCAGGATCACAGGGGGCACCGTGATGCAAAGAGCCAGGAGCAGGGTGCATCCGTAGGTCACGGCCAGATCCAGCAGGAAGGAAGCCACGCGGGAGCCCGCGAAGAGGATCAACTGCCGCAGGAAGGTGCCCTCGGAGCGATCCGCCTCGGTGAAGACCCACTTGCGATTGGTGAAAAAGGCGAACAGGACGGCGGCGATCCACTGAATGACCTGGGCGGTGATGTAGACTGCGATATAGGGGCCGGAGGTCTCGTTGTCCATGGGAATTCCCAGGATATGCTCCGCGCCTGCCATGATGAGGAAGTAGGTGCCAAAGCCTACCACGGTGGTCAGTACCCCAAAAATGAGATACATGATGATCTCACGGTATTTTTTGAACAATTCCTTCATGTTGGATTCCTTTTCGTTAATTGATCTTATAGGTGGTTCCCTGAGGTGTATCGATCAGGGTCACGCCCTTGCTTGCCAGCTCGTCGCGGATGCGGTCGGCCTCTGCGAAGTTTTTCTCCTTCTTGGCGGCCTTGCGTGCCTCGATGGCGGCGAGGATCTCGGCAACAAAGGGATCTGCGGCGGCCGCAGCAGCTTCTGCTTCGGCTGCTGCCTTCTTGGCCGCTTCGGCGGCAGCTTTTTCGGCGGCCAGCTTCTCTCGCAGGGTAGCGGCGCGATCCAGAAGACCCACCGACAGGACGGTGTCGAAATCGGCCAATACCGCCAGCTTGGTGGCATCGTTTACCTTGGCCTTGAGCACGTCGTAGATGGCGGTAACAGCCAGGGAGGTATTGAGATCGTTGTCCAGCGCCTTGACAAAGCCCTCCTTGAGGGTGGCGGTGGCAGTCTCATCCACCTCGCCAGCCTCGGGATTCAGGGCGGCGATGCGAGCGATAAGCTTGTTGTATGCCACGGCGGCGTTGTCCATGTTCTCCCAGGAGAAAACCAGGGACTTGCGGTAGTGGGACTGGAGGCAGAAGAAGCGGTAGACCATGGGGTCGTAGCCTTTTTCTTCCAGCAGGGAAACGGTAAGGAACTCGCCCTTGGACTTGGACATCTTGCCTCCCGTGGTGTTCAGATGCAGGACGTGTACCCAGTATTTGCACCAGGGATGGCCGATATACGCCTCGGACTGGGCAATCTCGTTGGTGTGGTGGGGGAAGGCGTTGTCGATACCACCGCAGTGGATATCCAGGTACTCACCCAGATACTTCATGGAGATACCCGAGCATTCGATGTGCCAACCGGGATAACCCACGCCCCAGGGAGAGGGCCACTTCAGCTCCTGGTCATCGAACTTGGACTTGGTGAACCAGAGGACGAAGTCGGCCTTGTTGCGCTTGTTGTCGTCGGCCTCCACGCCCTCACGGACGCCCACGTCCAGATCCTCTTCCTTGAAGTCGTTGAAGATGTAGTACTTTTCCAGCTTGGCGGTGTCGAAGTAGATGTTCCCTCCGGCCTCGTAGGCGTAGTCCTTTTCGATCAGGGTCTCAATGAGGTGGATGTACTCGTCGATGCAACCCGTAGCGGGCTGAACGATATCGGGGGTCTTGATGTTGAGCTTTTCGCAGTCGGCAAAGAAGGCGTCGGTGTAGAACTTAGCGATCTCCATGACGGTCTTCTTCTCGCGGCGGGCGCCCTTGAGCATCTTATCCTCACCCTCGTCGGCATCCGAGGACAAGTGTCCTACGTCGGTGATGTTCATGACACGGGTGACGTCGTAGCCGGCGTAGCGGAGGTACTTCTCCAGCACGTCCTCCATCATGTAGGTGCGGAGGTTACCGATGTGGGCAAAGTGGTAGACCGTGGGGCCGCAGGTGTACATACTTACCTTGCCGGGCACGTGGGGGATGAATTCTTCTTTCTTATGGGTTGCAGAGTTGTAAAGTTGCATGACGTTGCCTTTCTATATCAGCGTATATGATTTTATAACAAATTGGCCAGTTTTTTCGCGGCGTGTACGGCTCTTGCCGCATGGGAGAGCCGGACCGAGCGGTCAGCGGGGAGATCCGAGGTCTTGAGCTCCAGGTTGATACAGCGGTTGGAGGTAGCCAAAAACTCGCAAAGCCGCAGACCTTCGGCGGCATCCTCCCAGTCCACCGCTCCGCCCAGCAGGGCGTGATCGGCGCACTCAAAGGGGATGCGGTGGGAATCGTTGACACCATCGTTGTCGTGGATGTGGAGACATCGTACCTTCCCTCGGAGCTTTTCCAGCTCGACGGATTGACAGAGTCCCGTGAGGTTGGCATGACCGAAATCCCAACAGATATCGGCGTCTAGACGTTCGGCCAGCTCCAGCACGTCGTCAGCGGTACTGCCGAAAACGGCCTCGGAGGGGTGCTTGGCGTAGGGCTTGCCGGTCATGTTTTCGATGCACAGATGTACGTTTAACCGTCCCGCCAGCTCGCGGAGAGGGGAGAGAAACGCAATATTTTCAGATAGCCACGAGTCCCGACATCGACGGCTTTCGTGGCGGACGATGGGATGGATCACCGCATCGGGGATCTTCAGCATGGCCGCCGCACGGATACCGCAGGAGATCTCTCGGAAGAAGCGAGCCATGGCCATGCCGTCGTCAGGGCTGGGCATAAAGAAGGGCAGGTGACACATGGGCAGAACCAGACCGCGTGCGGTGGCACGGTTCCCAAAGCTGTAGAGCACCGAGCGGAGCACGTCGTCGCCGTCGGGCTCCAGTTGATCCAGGGAAAGATCCGCTCCGTCAAAGCCCGCATCGGCCAGAAAATCGGCGGCGGCGGTCAGGGAGTGCTTGCTCCCGTCGGACGTATAGGCGTGGTAGCGGGAAGGCACGGTGATAAAGACGCGCTCGCCGCTTCCGGTGAGGATTCCGTGAGCCACAGAGTCACCCTCCTTTCAGTTGAAATTATAATCCATATTATTATAGCACGAAATGCCGCGTTTGTCAAATCTTTTTGCCCCGATCCGATTATTTTTCCAAAAAAATTCACGATATTTACCGATAAAAAGGAAGCACACTATGGGTAGAAGCGTCTGCAGATGAATTTGCTCGGCGCTTCATGAAATTTGAAAGGAATATTCCGACTATGTTCGATATCACCGATCAGGCTACCCCCGTAGCCACCGCCGACGAGGTGGTGACCGCTGAGGTCAAGGTTGCCCAAAACCGCAGCTGCACCCTGCCTCCTGCCGCCGAGAAGCTGGCCGAGGAGATGTACAAGAACCTCACCATGGGCTGTGACTCTTACCTGCACATGCTTCCCCGTGTGGAGGACAACCGCATTAAGACCGACATGACCGCCGCCATGTGCTACTACGAAAAGCTCATCGGCAAGATCAAGCAGTTCCTATTGGATCACGGTGCCAAGCCTGAGGAGCGGGGCATGATGGCTCGCATGGCCGCCCACGCAGGCATCGTCATGAACACCGCCATGGATAACACCAACAGCCACATCACCGAGATGCTCATCGAGGGTGCCACCATGTCCATCACCACCGCCGAAAAGCTGGCCAACCACGCCGAAGGCAAGGAAGGCTGTGAGGAGCTGGTCGAATACTGCCGCGACTGGGCGAAGTTTGAGCAGAATCACATTGACGCGCTGAAGAAGTATCTGTAATTTAGGAACGAAAAGAACGTTCGGGGAAAAACTTCTTTCAAGAAGTTTTTCCCCGAACCCCTTTTCAAGAACTTTCAACCGGATTGGCGTCAAGTGTAATTTGTATTTTACAAATAGTACTTGAGAGGACACAAGCACGCAGTTATTGACTTTTCGTACCGCCTGTGCTATCATATGATCAGAAGGTGCGCGCCTCTACATCCATCATAAGGAGTTTTTTATGGCTGAGTTAAAAATTGCGGAAGTGATTTTCCGTGAAAGAAGAAAGTTAAAACTGACCCAAGAGGAATTAGCCAATGCGCTAAACGTTACGCCACAAGCCGTTTCCAACTGGGAGCGCGGCGGGTATCCCGATATTACGTTACTCCCTGCTTTGGCGGAGGTGTTTGGTGTGACCATCGATGACTTGTTCGACCTGACTGCAGAGCAACGTCTTCGCCGTATCGAGCATCGGCTGGACACCGAGGAGGAGCTGACATCGGATGTTTTCAAGGAATATGAGGATTTTATGCAGGAACAATTGACCGAACATCCGGACAGTGCCCAGATCCTCGGTCTTCTTGCTCGCCTCTACCACCATCGCATGGAGTCGGATGCCAAGCGGGTCAGTAAGTATGCGAGGGCATCCATTTGCCAGAATCCCGCCCGGAAGGATTGCCAATGGTTGTTGCAAAAGGCAGAAGGGCACGCTGCGTGGGATTGGAACATAGTCAATCATTCGACGGCCATTGAGTTTTACAAGGAAGTGATCGAACGGGACACTGTCACGCCAAAGTCCCCGCTCCCATACTATTACCTCATAGACAACCTAATTGCGGATCACCGCACGAAGGAGGCGGCAGAATATCTGGAGATTTGTCAGACGCTTCCGGCGCATAGGCCTTTTTTGATCCCTGTTTACCGGGCGTATATTGCCCTGGCTGAATATGACGAGGCAGGGGCAGATGCTATTATAGCTGAAGCCGCGCAGACCTGTTCGGAGGACAGCGGATTTCTCTTTGAGGCCGCGCAGTACTTCGCCCGTAAATGCGAGTACGGAAAGGCAATTGAATTCTATGAGGCTTCCTGGTCTTCGGAAGAAGATCAAAAACCGCGCTACACGGATGCGCTTCACGGCATTGCCCTCATCTACGAAATCCAAGGCGAATACCGAAAAGCCGCTGATACCTACGACCGATTGATCACTTGTCTCAAGGAAGAATGGGGCTACACCAAGGATGATGCTCCCGTGAAGGAAATGGAAAGAGAAAAACAACGTATTTTGCAGAAATAACCCCTTTTCAAAGTTCTTGAGAGAGGGGTGTGGGGGGAGAACTTCTTTCAAGAAGTTCTCCCCCCACAGACGTTTTCAATATTATCTTATCAGCAAAGCTCAATGAGCTCCTTGGGACTCTTGGTAAAGTCATGGATGGTGCCATCCTCCAGCACCGCGATCATGTCCTCGATGCGGCAGCCGTACTTGCCCTCGATGTAGATACCGGGCTCTACGGTGACCACGTGACCGGGAGCGAGGAGGACGTCGGCGGGGACGGATGCGGCAAAGCGGGGGGATTCGTGGATATACAGACCCACGCCGTGACCCAGGCTGTGACCGAACAGCCCCTTGTAGCCGGCACCGTCAATGATATCGCGGGCGATCTTGTCGGCTTCGGCGCAGGGCAGACCAACCCGCAGGGACTCAATGACGGCGGTCTGGGCGCGCAGAACCGTGTTGTACACCTTCTTAATATCCTCGTCGGCCTTGCCGATGACCACGGTGCGGGTCATGTCGGCGCAGTAGCCGTCCACGCGGGCACCAAAATCCATGGTGAAGAAGCCCTTTTCCAGCTTGACGGGGCGGGGCACGCCGTGAGGACGGGATGACTGGGTACCCGATACCGCGATGGTGTCAAAGGCGGTACCCTCCGAGCCATGAGCGCGCATGTAGAATTCCAGCTCCAGGGCGACCTCTACCTCGGTGCGGTCGGGGTTTATGAAGTTCAGAATGTGAGCGAAGGCGTCGTCGGTCAGTTTTTGGGCGCGGGCCATTTTCTCGATCTCGGCGGCGTCCTTGTACAGGCGCAGACCGTCGATCATAGCCGAAGCGCCGCTGACCATCTCCACGCCCTCGAAGGTCTTCTTGAAGCGCTCCAAGAGGGAGTAGGACAGAGTGGCCTCCTCGAAAAGGGCGACCTTCACGCCGTAGTCCTTCAGGATGGCGGCTACGTAGGCCAGCATGGAGCGGTCGGGCATGATAATCTCAAATTCATGGGCATCCACTTGGGTGCGGGCGTCCTCAATGTAGCGGAAATCGGCCAGCAGGAAGGCCTTTTCGGGCAGGACGACTACGAAGCCGTCGGTGTAGTTCAGCCCCGATAGGTAGCGCTGGTTGATCTCGGAGGAGACCACGATGGCTTCGGTCTGAGCGGCCTTCATGGCGGATTGGAGCTTTTTCAAATGGGACATGGTATAATATCTCCTTGTGTTTTGATATTCATGTTTTGGTGGGTTACATATCTACAACTACCATCGCCGAGCAAGAGAAGCTCGGCACGGTATAGGTCACCTTACCGTTCTCGTAGACGAAGGGCAGGTCGGTCATGGCGGGAGCGAGGTAGACCCGCTTGGGCGCAGAGGAAACTGCCAACGTACAGGTCACGTCGGGGGTGAAGGGCAGATCCTCGATGATCTCGATGCCGCTGCCCCGTACCTTGGGAATGGCGTAGACCAGTTGATGGATGAGCTGAACACCGCTGTCGGTATCCTTGGTCGCCACCGAGGTCACGCCGCAGGAGGGCAGGGAAGTGGTGAGGGTCTTGTCATCCCCCAGCAGACGGTCAATCACATCCAGCACCGCGTATTTGACGTGCACCGAGCCCTTGTCCGCATACTCGGTGAAGATATCCCAGCCGATATACCCGATCTGTGTCGTCACAACGGCGGCAGGAGCAGTCTTGTCGCGATCGTAAGGGGTGTGCTGGTGGGAGCAGAAGCGGCGGGGGGCACGGTTGAAGTAGGGCTCTGTCTTCAGATCCCGCACCTCACCGTCAAAGCCCTCTTTGAGGGTAATGTCGTAGCTCTGGCTGTAGGTGACGTAATTGGTCTCGCCGTTGGGGGAGAGGTCGAAGCAGGGGCGCAGGTAAGCGGGACGGAACTGACCCACGCCGCCGAAGTCCGCGCCGAAGTCAAAGACGAACTTACCCTCATAGGTACCCGACTTGCCCGTCAGCAGAAGCTTACCACCCGAAGCCAGGTAGGCGTTCAGCTTGTTGCGGAGCTCGCCCTCGGGAATCTCCATGGTGTCGGGGAGAATGAGCAGGCGGTACCTGTCAAAGTCAGCCTCGGGATCCAGAATATCGTAGAGGTAGTGTCCCTCCAGCATGATGCGATTGGCACCCAGATCCTGCTTGATACCGTCGGGCAGGGCATTGGGGCAGATACGGCGGAAGTTTTCGGCGGACAAGAGACCGATATCGGCGGTGAGCTTGGAGCCCTCCAGCCACGTCTCCCGTGCCTCTACTTCGGCGTAGGCTGCGCCGATGAGGTTGTAGGTGGCGAGGTCGAACTCGCCGTCGGGGTGAAGCTGATCGCCCACCGAGCAGCGAGCGCCGCAGGCGTTGGCCAAAGCCGCCTCATAGCGCAGGGCATTCGGGTGCTTGAAACCGCCAAACTCGCCCCAGGTGGTGTGGAACTTGCCCGTCATACCCAGGAAATCACGCCCCAGGGTACGGGCGTAGGCAGCGGCGCGGGGGAAGTGATCGTAGCTCCAACCGCCCGTTGGCAGGGATTCCAGCTCGAAGTGCCCTTGGTTCTTGAAGGCGATATCCCGCCCTTGGAAGATAGCGCCGCCGTCGTTGTGGATGATGGGGAGGCCGGGAATGATGCGCTCCACCACCTCGGCCACACGCCCCGTGTAGCGGTCGTAGACCACTCGGGCGTACTTCCATGCGTCAGCGTCGCTGTCGGGGTCAAGCCCCAGCTCCTTCATACCTCGCACACAATCGGGGCACCAGCAGGGAACCATACCGATGATGTCCAGAAACAGACCGTCAAAGCGGCCCTTGTAACGGGTCAGCACCTCCTCGATCTCGGCGGTTAGCTGATCCAGGTAGGCGGTGCCGAAGCAGAGGCGGTGGTAGCCTACGTCAATGTCGAAATTACCCCAATAGCCGCCCCGCTCACAGCGCAGATGCTCGGGATGGCGGTGAGCGTACTGCTCGGCAAAGCCGGCGGAGATGTAGATCTCGGTACGTACCCCCAGCTCCTCGCAGACGGCCAGCTGCTCGTCCAGCAGGTCACAGCACAGGTGGGGATGAGGAAGGTTGGCCTCGGTGGGGTGGTAGGACCAGCCGTGGTGGCACTTGGAAAAGAGGGTGATGGAGTTGACGTGACCCGCTTTCAGCGCGGCGGCGAAGTTCTCCCGGGAAAAATGGGAGCCGATGCCCTCGATGCACTCGGAGGTATGGAAGTCGAGGTGGATCTGACGGTAGGGAAGGGACATGGCAGAGTCTCCTTTTTTGATTAGATTTTGCGGAAAGGTGAGGGACGGTACCACGTAGGTACGGGGTTTTTCATATCATCATACCAGGCCAAAACGTCCTTGGCTTGATTGAGCATGGTCGTAATTTCGGCCTCCCCGAAGGGGATCGCCCAAGGGATAGACGAGAGCATATTACTGCTGATGTACAGCGCAAGCAACCGCCAGAACTCCATGGGGATGTTGTCATGAAAGTAGCCGTCCACAAGCCCTGTGGCGAAGACGGGGGTGGCCTGGGCGCACCAGACGATGCGGTTGAATTCCTCCCAGGGATCTCCGAAATCGTAGCGATCAAAGTCGATGATGACGATCTTAGGGTCGATCTCCATATCCACCAGCATCATGTTGCCGATGTGATAGTCTCCGTGCTGAAAGCATTGGGGACGGTTCGCCAGCCGATGTCGGTTCTCCTCGATGTAGCGCAAGAGATGGTGATCTCCCTCGAACCGGATGGGGCAGTCGGCGTACATTTTGATCTTGCGGTCGATTTTGGCGTTGAACCGCGGCTCCCAATCGGGCTGATCTTCGGGGGCGGGGATGGTATGGATGCGTGTCAGGTATTCCCCCGCGTTGCGGCCTAACTTGTACTGCACCTTGGCGGGGAGCGTGGGGACATTGGCCTCGGCATCCACCCCGTTGATCCAGGTGTGGACGGCGTAGATCCCACCGTCGCACTCTCCGATGGCTACGGGCTCACACATAGGGATCCCCGTGGTGGCCACCGCCTTTTGCAGATCAAAGAGCTTTGTGAACCGATCGCCCCGCTCGCGGGAGGTGATGCGGAGGAAATAGGGCGTGCCGTCGGGTGTGACGGCGCGGTATTTCTTGTCCCCCGACCATCCATAGTCGATGGGGGTGAGGATTTGAAAATCGGTAATTTTCATATTACGGTTAAAGGGAACGGTGCTCCAGCCAATACTTCTTCATCGCCAGCGCATCCTCGGGCATGGTGCCGTCCGACTCGCAGATGATGCGGGGGCAGAGGTTGTCCACAATGATGGCCTCCATGAGGGGCTCAAACTCAGGGCCGTAGACGGTATCCTCAAAGGTGACGTGGCGCTTTTCTCCCGCGTCGGTGAACTCAATCTTGGAGAAGTGGCAATGGAGATGGGAGGCATACTCTCCGCCCAGCCTGTCCGCGATGGTGTGGAACACCCGACGGTAGCTGTCGCGGTCGGGGAACTGCCCGCCCACACCTCTTGCGTTGAGGTGGCCGAAATCCACCACGGGATGGAAATGGGGATCCACCTTGCACTGCTCGATGACCTCGTCCAGGGTGCCCAGCTGATTGCGCTTGCCCATGGTCTCAATGCCGAGGCGGATGTGGGTGTCCCCCACGGTCTCCATGAGACGGTACAGGGTATCGCAGGACAGTTTCATAGCCTCCTCGCGGGAGATCTTGCCCGCACTGCCGCTGTGGATGACGATGGTGTCCGCGCCCAAAAGCTCGGCCGCCCACAGGGACTTCTGAATGTAGCCAATACTGTTTACGCGCTTCTCCTCCTCCACTGAGGACAGGGAGATGAAGTAGGGGGCGTGGAGGGACATGAGGATGCCGTGCTCGTGAGCCTTCTGGCCGATGGCGGTGAGAGCGCCCTCGCCGGCGGTGATGCCTTTGCCCGCCTCGTATTCGTAGGCGTCGAGGCCTTTGGATTTCAGCCAACCGGGGGCCTGGACGGTGGCCTTGCCGCCCTCTTGCTTGAACCACTCCCCGTTGCCGCCGGGGCCGAAGGTGGGGGTGGTGATGGTACTAAAGTCGATCATATAGGGTTCCTTTCTGACGGGGATGGAGTCATCCTGCCAATCGGGGTTTGTTTCTACTATTATTTTAACAGATTAAGCGGGATTTTGCAAGGGGGTGGAGAAAGATTTTCAAATTTGGGGTTGGCGGCTTCTCTATTCTTCTGTAGGGTAGGCGTTTCGCCTCCCGCAGATCTGTAAAGACGAAAGATATCCGGCAATTTTAGAGTATAGCGGGAGGGGAGACCCCCTCCCCTACGAATCGGAACACACCGCTAAACCCCAATTTAAATACCTCAACCGTTGGTTGTCCCGCCCTCTCGGTTTTTTCACTTGCTATTTTCCCCGCAATATGTTATAATGAAAACAGAAATTACACCGCCCGAAGGAGGAGCCGCCATGCCGACCCCCACCCCCGCGACCCAGCCCGCCGCCGTCGCCGCTACCATCCGCCGCCTCCGCCGTGCGCGGGGACTGACCCAGGAGGCGTTAGCCCAAGCCATCGGCGTGTCGCCTCAAGCCATCTCCAAGTGGGAGACGGGGCAGACCATGCCGGATATTACCCTGCTGCTCCCCCTGTCCAAGGAGTTGAGCATCGGGGTCAACCAACTGCTGGGGGGCAACAGACGGCAGGAGCTGGAGAACCGGTTTCAAAAGGCTTGCGCCATCGGACCCGAATACTCCTTGATGGTCACGCTGGAGGCTCTGGAGGAGTTTCCTGATGACGAGGACTTTCTGTACCGCCGCGCCTGGGACGAGCTGTCCATCGGAAAGACCAAGTCCATCGGGGCGGAGCGTTTCATCGAGCGGGCAATTCTGGGACTTCACTTCCTGTGTCGCAAGGATCCCGACTGGGCCACCTACCGCTCCGTGCTGGCGGAGGCCTATCTGACCCAAGGGAACAGGGATCAAGCCTATGCCGAAGCTTTAGCCTACAATGGTCCCGAAAAAGAAAGAGTGATGAGGCGCTTTCTGGACGAGGAGACCCAAATCGCCCAAAAGCAGCAAGCTGTCAAGAACGCCCTCTGCGATCTGTATAACGCTCTGTTCGCTTTCGGTTCTCCCGAAGCCATGACAGCGGCCCATACCCTGCTGGATTCCTTTTTGGGAGAGGAGCAGGACCTTCACGGGCTGGGGCTCAGTGAGCTGTCGGTCAAAGAAGCCTTACTGTGCCGCGACGCGGGGGATGATGAGGGGTATGCCCGCCACCTCACCAAGGCCTATGAGTCTGTACGCGCCGCGGATGCTCTGCCCCATGAGAAGATCCCCTACCAAAACCCTCTCTTTGACCGCTTGTACCGCGAACGCGCTACTGCAAGGATGGGGGAAAGCGAGACCTATCTGTTTCTGCTGTTTCATCATGATCTGCTTGCCCACTCCGCCGCCGAGAGGCTGAAGCGGCGTATAGCGGATGAGCTGATCCGTTGTCGCGCCCTGCTCTGCGACGCGCGAAGCTATCTGCAATTCTGCGAGAAGCAGGTAGGCGGTTCCTGCCACTTCAATTTCAGTACTGCGTGGGACACGACGCGGGAGGAGATCGCCGCCATGGAGGCCTCTCTGCGCTACCCCCACGCCTCCTTGTACAGACCCGTTGAATGGCGGGTACGCAACGGCGAGTTGGCCGAGCGGCTGGTGAATGAAGGGACTCTGACGGGTGTCTTTGCGAGCTACCGCGACATCATGCTGGCCTTCTGCAACTGCAAGGAGAAGAGCGAGTACAAGCGTCTCCCCATTCCCGAGGAGGAGCGAGCCATTCCTACCGCCCCCGAGGGCTCCAGGATCCTTGCCATCGCCGAGCTGTTAGTCTCCCGCAACTTCCAAAACTGCGGTCTGGAGGAAAAGCTCTTGGACTTCGTGCTGACCAATGCCAAACGGCAGGGCTACACCCACGTGGAGGCTTACCCCATCGAGGATTGCTTGCCCGAAATGTACGATACCCGCCTCGCGATCTATGAGAAGATGGGCTTTTCGGTCATCCGCGACCTGTCGGGCGGTCATTTCCTCCACAATGAATGGGATAGAGAAGGTGAGAAGCCCTATCGGCGGCTGTATATCCTGCAAAAGGAGCTGTAATAACGAAAACAGGTGCTTCCGACCGTGGAATTACCTGTTTTTTCATCGGTTTCAACCTCCGGTTGTCCTCCCATATCCGTTTTTTCACTTGCTATTTTCCCCGTGATGTGCTATAATAAAAGCAGAAATTCACCCGAAGGAGGAGCCGCCATGTCCGTACCCACGCCTATGACCCAGCCCGCCGCCGTCGCCGCTACCATCCGCCGCCTGCGCCGCGAGAAGGGCTTGACCCAGGAGGCCTTAGCCCAAGCCGTGGGCGTGTCCCCCCAAGCCATCTCTAAGTGGGAGACGGGGCAGACTATGCCGGACATTACCCTGCTGCTGCCGCTGTCCAAGGAGCTGGGGATCGGGGTCGATCTGCTCCTGGGCGGCGACCGCCGCAAGGAGTTTGAGGAAAGATTTCAAAAGGCGATCCCGCTGGGTGAGGAGCTTACCTTGCTGGTGTCCTTGGATGCCCTGAAGGAGTTCCCCAACGACAAGACTTTCCGTTACCGTCTTGCCTGTGATGAGAAGATCCTCGGCGAGCGTGCCACGTCCCGTCACACTCGCGATCTGTTTCTCAACCGCGCTGCCATCCATTTTCGCGAGCTACACAACGAATACCCCGAAGACGAGAGCTATACCTCCATGCTGGCGGAAACTCTCTTTGCTATGGGAAGCCGCGAGGAGGCCATGCAGCTGGCGGGTACCCGCATGGATCCCCAAATGATACCGGCCGGGTTCTGCGAGGGAGACGAAAAACGCCGTTATCTGCAGGAAAAGCTCCATCAGGACATGATGGTTCTTTACGGCAGGCTGTGCGCCGACCATAGCCGTGAGGCTTTGGCGGCCGCTTGCACTCTTATGGACGCCCTGCTGGGCGAGGATATCATCTACACCAATTGCCTCTCTTGCGCATACACATGGGAGGCCGAGCTGTGCCGTGAGGAAGGGAATACCGAAGGATTTATGTCCGCCCTGACCAAGGCTTACGAGGCGGCCAAGAAATATGACAAGATCCCCTTCGGCAGCTATCCATACCGTGCGCCTCTGTTTGATCTTCTGACCCACGAGGTGAATTTCCACGGAGCCCTTCTCGGTTTGATGTATTCCCTCATGGACGATACCGGGGCTCCCTTGCTGGCCGATCCCGCCGCCGATGGCTTGCGGCGGCGCATCGTGGAGGAGCAGGTCGATTGCCATCCCCTGTTTCGCCATGAGTGGCTGGCCTACTTCCAATTCTGTCAGCGGCACATATGCGAATCGAATTATTTCAATTTCAGTATCGCTTTTGATCTGCCCTACCACGAGGACACCCTCAAGGAATGGATGAAACGCTATCCCGGCTATGCCCAAGAAGCCATGCTGGGCTTCTACAAAGCCGCGGTGGAGGAGCTGGTGGGCGGCGGCGTCATGGGAGGCTACGCCGCTTATTTCGGAAATGACCTACTGGCTTATTGCAACTGCGGTGACAAGGAAAAATACAAATGCCTCGCCATCTCCGAGGAGGAGCGGGCCATCCCCACCGCTCCCGAAGGCTCCAAGATCCTTGCCATCGCGGACATACTGGTCTCTCGCTTCTTCCAAAACAGCGGTATCGAAGACAAGCTGTTGGATCATGCGCTGACGGCGGCCAAAAAGAAGGGCTACACCCACGCCGAGGTCTACCCCTTGGAGCGGATGACACTCTCCAAGGAGGAATTTGAGACCAGGCTGTCCTGCTACCGGCGAGCGGGATTTACCGTGATCCGAGATCTCTCAAATCAGGACGGGCGGTATTTCATCATGCAGAAGAAATTATAAACCGCATACATGCCGCATACATGCGAAAACAGGTGCTTCCGTTATGGAAACACCTGTTTTCGCTCTGCTTCTACGCCTTGTTTTTTATCCGCCAAAATAAGCCGAGGACAACCAAGAACACCACCGCCGCGGGGAATTGAAGAAATTCTCCGATATTGTGAATGTCTACGCCCACAAAGTAGCGGAGGGTATGGAAAAACTGCCATCCCGCTACAGCGGCACGCAGAATGCCCGCTATAGCCAGCCACTTTACGCTCCGCTCTGTGGGGCGGAGACAAAATAGGGCTACGGCGATATATAGAAGCTGTGTGAGGGGATTGGAGATGACCCGCCACCACCCAGTAAAACCGCTGAACAGCACCCACGATAGGGTCACGGCGCAAAGAGCTAAGCTGACGATATTGACTGCAAGCATGATACGATCGGCGTTCTTTTTCATGTTCGCTTTTCCTTTCCGTACATGATGACACCGACTACGAACAGCGCGGCGGCGGCCGGCTGCAACAGCGAACCGACCTGGATCAGGGATGCCTCACGGAACATGGCCAGCAGGGCGGAGAAGCCCATGCCTGCCGTTGCGATAAGACGAATGACTCCCACGATCAGCAGAGCGAGGCGGTCGCGGTCCTCGGGTGTCCACCCCCAAAAGGCTACGATCAAAAGGGCGACTTGGTACAGGGGCGGGGTGATTGTGAGCCACCAGGTCACATTCTTGCCCAGTATTGCCGCCAGCACCGTGAGTGCCACGGCGGCTATGCCGATCAAGCTGCTGATCTTGATGACTGTGACTGCTGGGGTCTGTTTCATATCCGTTCTTCCTCCTCATAGATCGATGTCTCCCGCCGGCAAACGTCTCGGTTCTTACACGCAGGACAGGTCAAGGTCGCCTTGTCTGTGGTCTCTACCTGCCACCGGACAAACAGCAAACGGAACCACTTGACGCGGAACCGCTCGCCGCATGTGGGGCAAACAAAGCGGTGGGAGGCGAGCTCCCGCAAGCGCGCCACGCGGGGAAGGTTGATGAGAAACATGAGGACAAGCGCGGGAATGGCGACGGCGAGAAAAATAACGGCGGTTCTCATGGCGTTCTCCTTTCTTGGTCGGTGCTGTATCGAATACGGACAAAACTGTTTGAGGTCAGGCTTGGTAGGGCGTGGGGAGCACCCACGGAAGGCGGGCGTCGATCTCCATCTGCAAAACGGGCTCGGGAAATGCTTGGTGAATCATGATAGCCTTTTCCTCGAAGGAGACCTTGAAGGATTCATCAACCGCGTACATTCTATTCTCGTCCAGATGCATCATATCCTTGACGATGCTCACCCACGCATTCTCCCCTTGCAGGCGTACGCCGCAAACGTGGTAGAAGCCGTTATACCGCACCTTCCCGTCCTCGTCAAGCTGACCCATCACGTCGTAGACCTCGGCGGGCTTGCGGGGGTCAATGCCCAGACTCCGCAGGAAGTCCAACACGGTCTCGGGCGCGGAGAGGATGGCACCGTCGTAATTCTGACAGCCTTGGCAAACGCACTGTGCGCTGCTTACCTTGACGTCTTCACGGGAGTAAAACGCGCGGGTACGCTCTACGTCTACGTCCAGAACGTAATCGGCAAAGCGGAAGATCATGAAAAGACTCCTTTCTCAGTGTTCAGCTTTTACTGTATGATACCACAAATGCGTGTAAAAGTCAAGCAACCATTCGGGGAGCGCATCTCAACAGGTATGATACCATCAACGCCGAATGCGGTTGCTTTCCCAATTCTTGTGCGAGAATAGCCTCCCGAAATAATGGACACAGAAGAGGATAGCCAGTCCAAAAAGCCAACCTGCCCAGGCGTTCTGAAAGGGTTGGAAGAGTCCCACGGCTCCCACGAAAAAGGTCTCGATCCCCCAGGCTCCGGCGTAGCCGTAGCCTTGACCCGACAGGCTCATGGCGGCGGTGTAGAAGCACGCAGGAATCAGCCACAGGACGGCGGCCACAGCGGTAGACACGATGGCCTCGGTAAGCGCCAGTCTGCGGTAGCAGGATATGCCCTCTGCCACGTTCTCTTCGCCCCGTATTTCCACCGAGGTGGCGGCGAGATAGGCACGCTTGCGGTCTCCGTTCTTGAAATAGACCGCAGTCATGACGATGGAAATGATGGCTAAGGTGATCAGAGAAAACCCGAACATGACCAAGCGATACTGCGGCTCGTGCTCGTCTCCGACCATCTGGTTTTCCAGGGGGGTCATGATGATGGTATAGAGCAGCCAGGTCACGGCGTGATAAATGACCATGAAGAACAGAGCCCTCCCGCCTGTTCTTACATGATTGGGCTTTTCGGGGCGGTAGGTTTGCGCGGGAGGCGCGTCGTAACGGTTGTGCATGGGATCTCCTCTAATCTTTATTATTGATATACATTTATCATTCTGCTTGATCGCCGGTTGCGCGTTTGGATTACAGTGTAACGGGACGCTTAACGATACCTTTTGAAGGTTTTGAAGATTCCAAAGGGACTTTTGCAAAAGTCCCTTTGGTGGGGGGGGGGGGCAAAGCCCCCGATAGATATAAACTCACTCCTTGTTCGCCCGCCACTTTTCGATCTGCTCATTGCGGTATTGCAAGGGAGATTTTCCAAACCGTTGCTTAAAGGCGCGGATGTAGTAGTTGGCGTTGGCAAAGCCGTATTTCATGGCGATAAAGCCAATGGGCAGGGCGGTGAACAAGAGATCGGGGCGGCTTTGGTTGAGCCGTTCCTCCAGAACGAACTGCATAGGGGACAGCCCCGTTGCGGCCTTGACGGTCTTGGTCAGGGTGGTGCGGTTGGTCTTGAACATCCGACAGAGGGACTCCACCGACATGGGGCGCTCCACGTGCTCTCGGATGTAGCGGATCACGGCGTCCGCATCCCCTTCTTTCTCGCCTTGGTAGGCACTTTCGGCCAGGCACATGACCGAAATGAGACGGGAACGGGCGTGGCAGGACCACATGGGATCGGTACCGTGGGCATGGATGAACTGCTCGGTGGCACGGAAATGGACGAGCAGGGAGCGGTACGCGTCGGCAGTCAATGGTAAGACACCGCAGTACCGTTCGTCGCGCGCCAGAAACAGGTGAAAATCGGGATAGCTGTAGCGGGCGCGGAGATCGGGATAGCGGTCACTCTCAATGACGGTATGACTGAGTCCGATGTTGTAAAAATTGGGACGGAAGCAAAAGCCCAGGATGTCTCCGCCACCGCCGAGTACCGTTAAGGTGTCGGTGGTGTTCAGGCACAAGAGCGTGTAGCCGTTGAGATAACACTTCACCCCGGACAGCTCGCAGGCGAAGGCATCCCCATGAACCAGATACAGAGAGAACATCTGCGGGTCGACCGTTAGCTCGGTGGAAATGCGGATCAGATCGGGGGAGTATTGCATGATGGAGTCCTTTCTTGTCGATTATGAGCTCGTGCTTTCATTATAACACGCCGAAATGGGGTTGTCAAAGCACGAGCGGCAATAAAAATAGCACAATAGTAAACCAAAACCGACCCGCCCGTTAGCGGGTGAGCCGGTTCAAATATATATGAATCAGAGAGTTTTGCCCTGCAGCAGGACACGGAAGTGTTACCACTCAATCCCATTCTTCCTCTTAAATTTCTTCACGGTCGGCTTCTCCAACCACCGCTTGAATTTGAAAAACGCGTTCTTCTTGTCCCGAATGGGAGGGACGATGAGGCATTTTACACCCAGGTTATGCCCCGCCAGGGCGTCGGTGAGGAGTTGGTCGCCCAGCATGACGGTGGTATCCAAGGTGCCGCCGAGGGCATTCATAGCCTTGACCAGATTCTTCTTGAAGGGCTTGCCGCTCTTGGCGTAGGCGGGCACACCCAACGTGCGGTTGAAACGCTCCACCCGTTCCCAATCATTGTTGGACACAAAAGCGATACCGATGCCCGCCTCGGAGAGGGAAGCAATCCAGCTTTTGATGCGCTCGTCGGGCTCGGGCTGCTCATAGGGCGCAAGGGTGTTGTCGATATCCGCCAGAATGGCGCGGATACCCAGCCCCGTGAGAAACTCCGAGGTGATCTCGTCAAAGGTGCGGAACATATAATCGGGCATCAGTGGATTTGCCATGGCGGACTCCTTCTCGCGGTGGTTTATTTTCCATTCTATTGTACCATAAAACCGTCAACCTTGCAAGGGCTTTTGCAGATATTTCCCTCGCCCGGTGCATAAAATAAAAGGAAATCCCCCGAAAGGAGACCGTCATGCGCCGCACCCTGTCCTGCCTTGCCCTGTTTCTCACCCTTGCTTTGCTTACCGCCTGTATGGGAGGAAAGAGCCCGCCGCCTCCGGCCAGAGAGGTACTGACCGCCATGAAAACGGCCATGACCGAGTCTGCCCAGACCTTACCCGACGGGCTGACCTATACCCGCGCGGCAGACCCGTCCGCTCCCGACTATTTGACCGACACGCTTTTTTCAGCACTGTACGGTGAGGCGGCACGGGGCCTGTTCGTCCCCGAGGACATGGTGGACGGGGAGAGCTCCCCCCCCATCAGCGATGCCGCCATTTTCCTGTCCGTCGCACCCTATCCCTGTGAACTGGCCGTGTTCCGTTGCTCGGATCTTCGCGCCGCCGCGACGGTCGCGGGGTTGTGCCGCACCCGATTGGACACGGTGGCGCGGGGGTATCGGGAAACCGAATGGGCGGCTGTTGCCCCAAACGGACGTGTAACGGTGGAGGGCTGCTACGTGTTCTTGGTCATTGCCGAAGATCCTGCGTCGGTGTTGAACGGAGCAAGGGGAGTCCTTCCGTAAAAAATGGGCGGCTCACGCACGGGAAACCGCGATGAACCGCCTCGGACTGTTACATATACTTATATTTCTTTCGCATACCGAAAAGGAAAGCCGCCGTGACCGTCAGCGCCAGCAGCTCCGCCGCCGAAATGGCCAGCCAGACACCGTCGATGTCGAAGAAAATGGGGAGGATCAGCACCGCCGCCACCTGAAAGACCAGGGTGCGGAGGAAGGAGATACAGGCCGACACGCCGCCGTTTCCCAGGGCGGTGAAGAAGGACGAACCGAAAATAGAGAAGCCCGCCAGCAGGAAGGAGATGGAGTAGAGCATGAATCCACGACGGGTCAGCTCAAAGAGCCCTTCATCGTAACCCACGAAGATACTCGATAGAGGCGTGGCGAGGGTAAAGGCCAAAACCACCATGGAGATACCCGCCGCGGTGGTCAAGAGTAGACTCTTGCGGAGCAGGGATTTCAGCTCGCCGTGATTGCCTGCACCGTAGTGGAAGCCCACAATGGGAGCGGAGCCGATGGCGTACCCGATGAACACCGATACGAAGACAAAGCTGACGTACATCATGACGCCGTAGGCCGCGATGCCGTCCTCTCCCGCCAGCCGCATGAGCTGGTAGTTGTAAAGCATGCTGACCACAGACATGGAGATGTTGGTCATCAGCTCCGAGGAGCCATTGGCGGAGGCTTTGCCGATCACCCGCGCACTCGTGCCTGCGCCGAGGCGTGGGAGCTTGAACCGCAGGGGGCTTTTGTTGGGGAGCAGGAAATAGACCAGCGGGACAAGGCCACCGACCATCTGTGATGTGATGGTAGCCAGTGCCGCGCCCACCAAACCCCAATCAAAGACAGCGATGAAAAGGTAGTCCAGCACCATGTTGGTGACTCCCGCACCCACCGTTACGATCAGCCCCAGAGAGGGACGCTCGGCGGTGACCAGAAAGCTCTGAAAAACACCCTGGAGCATGAATGCGGTCTGTGCCGCCAGAATGATGCGGCCATAGGTAACGCAGTAGGGAAGCATGGCTTCGTCGGCGCCCAGCAGGATCGCCACGGGCTCCATGAGGAACATTCCGGGGATGGTAATGGTGATACCAAGTGCCACCGTAGCCAGGATCAGAAGGGAAAAGTAGCGGTTGGCTTTGTCGCGATTCCCCTCCCCCATAGTCTTGGATACCAGCGCCGAGCCGCCTGTGCCCAGCATGAAGCCGCCGCAGCCCAGGATCTGCAGAAAAGGCCAGATGAGATTGATGGCGGCAAAGGGGGTCTTGCCTACGAAATTGGACACGAAAAGCCCGTCCACCACGCCGTAGACCGACGTGAAGATCATCATGATGATGGACGGGAAGGTAAACCGCAGGAGCTTGCGGTAGTTGAAATGATCGGATAGAGAGATGTGCATGGAGACCTCCTTGAGGAATACGCAAGCACTATTATAACGGATGATTTCTCAAAAGTCAACCCCTATTTGTGTTTTATAAAAAACACGAAACAAATTGTGGAAAAAACATCCGAACGACATTTTTTCTGTTGACAAAACCCAAAAACTGTGGTATAATACACGGGTATCCAAACATTGGGATGTCGCCAAGCGGTAAGGCACGGGACTTTGACTCCCGCACTCGTCGGTTCAAATCCGGCCATCCCAGCCATCATGAGTGTCTGATTTAGATGCAGGCACGAAAAAACGAGAAAAGCGGAGATTTCGAGAGATTTCTCCGCTTTTTTCGACTCTGAAGTTTTTCGAAATTATGTAGATGCATTTCTGCGCGGAGCTCTGCTCGCGCATCATTTCGGGTCTGTAGACAGATTCGAACCAGCGAAAGGGTTGAAATGTTTACAAAATTGTGGTATAGCCCTTGCGCTCCTCACAAATTTGTGATATAATAAATTATAGCTTAGTCCGAATAATCAAAATCAATTGGACGAATCTAAAAACCGAAAAAGGAGATTTTCTATGAAAAAGATTTTAGCAATCATTTTGGCAGTTACATTCCTATTAGCATTGGTAGGATGCTCAAGCCCGAAAAAGATGTTCAATATCGAAGATGATGCTTTGAAATTCGAAAATGTGGGATATGAAACCTCTGTCTTTACAGACAGCAACGAAATATACGAGCAACTCAACGAAATTATAAAAGATTTTGTACAGTCAGGTGGCCGCATAGAGGGCACAGAGTTGAGGTTCTCGGATTGTGAACCTCTTTTCAATAAGTTGCCAGAGGTTTGCGAGAAAATAACAGGCAAGGCTAATCATACCAAAATGTACGAAAACGCCCCCTATGAATCGATAATGATTTTTTACTTTGAAACACCTTCGGATGCGGAACAATATGTCGAACTTTTCATTCCTTGGTTTAAGATAGTACAGCATCAAAAAGCATCCACCAAAGAATATACATACGGACATAAAGATAATATAGTTTATCTTTGCACAATTGAGGCCTACGATATTCTTATGCAAAATTTCTAAATTGTTGAATACATAGATTTCGTTCCCAAGCATGGCGTTGCACCCCGGAAGACAGCGGTCAAGTGCAACTCCCATCATCGCCAAGGGGTTACTCTACCCTCTGCAAAATCAGCTTGCATCTAAATCAGCTACACACGGCTTTGCATCTAAATTGGACACATGTCACAGAAAAAAGCACTTGCGTGAGCAAGTGCTTTTTTCAACTAAATCCGCCGATGGCGGAAGAAATCCACCTTCGGTGGATGAAATCGCTTCGCGATGAAATCCCACTTCGCGGGGAGAGGAGAGGCGGAACGCCGAAGATTTTATCCGAACAGAGTGAGGATTTCATCGTGCGTAGCACGATTTCATTTGTTTTCGGTCTGTAGCCAGATTCGAACCAGCGAAATGCATTTTTTGATATAGATTCTCTACAGCACCGAAACTGTGGACAGATTCGAACCGCCACACCCGTAGGGGCGTTCTGCGAACGCCCGCGGGCGACCACAGGTCGCCCCTACTAGCCGAAATTTATTTACAAAGCCATAGATGCAACGGCATTTTGGATAGATTTGAACCACCGAAACACTTGAAATATTAACAAAATTGTGGTACAATAAAGAAAAAGCAAGGAGGATAACTACCATGACCCCCAAAGAACAATGTGAAGTATTGTTAGATAAATTGCTCCCATTTGCAGAAGATCAGATGAAAAAGTATCGTGAATTTTATCCGTTTGCGGCTGTTATTCTTACGGATGATACCATAGAATTGACCGGCAGCTATGACGGTAACGAACATCCCCAATCAAAAGACGTTCTTGCTGACTTGATACAGATACACAAGCAACTGGTTGCCGAAGGAAAAATCAAAGCCAGCGGTATCGTTTGGAATGCTGGTATAGCTTCCGCAGATGGCAAACCCACCGATGCTATTATCGTAAGCTTGGAACACAAAGACGATTATTCTGTTATTGTTGGTGAACCCTATAAAATCGGTCTTTTCAAAAAAATCACTTTTGGCAACTTGTTTGCAATGGAAGGAAAACACGATATTTTTTAAGAATACATAGGTTTCGTTGCAAGCATGGCACAGCACCCGGAAGATAGCGGTCAAGTGCAACTCCCATCATCGCTAAGGAGTTAGTCTACCCTCGGCAAAATAACCGTGCATTTAAATCGGACACATAACCCGGCAAAAAAGGAGTGCGTGAGTACTCCTTTTTGCTGTGATGTAACCGCAATTTAGATGCCAAAAGCGCGATGCTACGATTTAAGATGCTCACCGTTTCGCGCAGGGGACACGAAATTCCGGGCGTCACACATGAACGCTGTTTTTCGGGTGCTGTGCCATGCTTGTAAAGAGGCTATGGATGGGGTACCTCTTACTTAACGGGTGCAAAAGGAACATAATCAGGAGCGAATTATTAAGAAAAACTTAATTATATTATGTTTTGGACAAATCACTTGAAATGCGCACAAAGATATGGTATAATATAAATATGAGAATCAAAGGTTTTTCGTTTGTCGGTCTACTATTCAGTTATGACATAAGCTATAACGTTGATTTGGTTAAATTTGAGAACGGAGATGTATTATGAGCACACCCAAGAAGATATCCGGAGCCAAGCATGCGGCTCCCCCGAAAAATGCCTCCCGTGTTGAAAGCGGGGCTCCCAAGGCAAAGCCCCCCTGCAAGGGCTACACCATGAAGGAAAAGTGGCTTGTCAGCCTGCTGCTCTCCTTGTTCGCTCCCCTGACCCTATGCTTCTTCGGCCCGTTTGAGATCTACGGAAACAACATGGATGAATTCAAGTTCGTCCTGTGGGATTTCTGGGTTCTGTGCGGCTTAGTCGCTTTAGCCGGTGCTGCCGTGCTCTTCGGCCTGCTCATGCTTCTGCGGGGGCGTGCCTTTGACGTATGCTTCGGCCTCATCCTCGGTCTGTCCCTGATGTTCTTTGTTCAGGGCAACTACCTGAGTCTCAGCGCGGGCGCGCTGACGGGCGACGGTGTGGGTGAGACCATTTCCATGGCGCAGAACATCATCAATCTTGCGATCTGGATCGTGGTGGCAGTCGGTTGTATCGTGGCTATGCTGCTGCTTCACAAGTACAAAGAGATCATTCGCCTGGCCGCTACGGTGGCGGTAGTTGCGCTGGTGGGTATGACGGTGATCTCCTTCATCGTGATCTCCCTGACCACTGACGTATACGCTTCGGAGAAAAACGGCTATCAGGGTGATCTTTCCATCAAGAACGAGGTGCTGACGGTCAAAAACCTGGACACTTTGGCGACTGACAAGAATATCGTGGTGTTCATCGTGGATCGCTTTGACCACACCTATATGGACAAGGCCTTGAAAGAATGCCCCGAGATCTTTGACGATCTGGAGGGATTTACCCACTTCGACGACTATATCACCCTCTACCCCAGAACCTATCCCGGTGTGCCGCACATTGTGACGGGTGTGGAAAACGATTTCAGCGGCACCCGCCACTCCTATATGAAGGAGGCGTACAGTGAGTCTCCTTACCTGCAAGCCTTGAAGGAGAAGGACTTTGACATCAACGTGTACACCGATGATTATTACGGCTACGTAAACGCTACCCATATGCGGGATTTCGTTTCCAACACATCGGGTAACGTCAGCTACAAGATCATCAAACGAGCAAGCCTCTCCATGGATATGATCCGCATTTCCCTGTACCGCTACGTTCCCTTCCTCGTGCGGCACACGCTGGGTAACGTCAGCACCCCCATGTACGACAAGTACGTGGACTACGATCTGGAGCAGCCCGAATACAGCACGGATATGAAGGGAGTTTACGACGTTCTCTCGGATGACGAGTTCACCTTCCGCAAGGCCGAAAACGGCATTTCCTATATCCACGTTTCGGGTTGCCATCTACCCAATCACTACGGTCCCGCCTTCGATCCCGCCACCTCCGACGAACGTAGCGATTCCAACGTGGCTATGAAGGTCAGCTTCAAGATCATTTCCACCTATATCAACGAAATGAAGCGGATGGGGGTCTACGAGAACGCCACCATCATCATCCTGGGCGACCACTGCAACATTGGCTCGGATTCTGATCTTCCCAACAAGCCTCACGTCACCACCCTCATTGCTAAGCCTGCCGGTGTGTCCGAGGGAGCGTTGAAGGAATCCAAGGCGCAGGTAGGTGCGTCGGATGTGTTGGCTACCGTGCTGACCGCCGCAGGCTCGGACAAGGCTGCGGATTTCGGAGAAAACATTTTCGATATTCCCGAGGATGAGAACCGCACCCGCCGCTACCTCTTCCAGTTGGTAGACGGTTCCCTGTACGAGGGTAACTACACCAACGCGGTGTATGAGATCACCGGCTCCGGTACGAATTTGGACAACTGGCATCTGCGCCAGGAGATCGATCTTCAAAAGAATATCTACGACTGATTCCCCACAAGGAGTGAAACAATGGACGAAATACTGCATTATATTTGTATTCCCCTGGGATACCTGATGAAATGGTGCTGGATGCTGGTCGGTAACTACGGCTGGGCCATCATTCTCTTTACCCTGGCGACCAAGATCGTGTTGCTTCCCCTGTCGATCTGGATCCACAAGAATTCCATTCAGATGATCAAGATACAGCCCGAGATCAACTTTCTGAAGGCCAACCACTACGGCGACATGGATACCATTGCCGAGGAGCAGGCTAAGCTCTATAAGAAGCACAAATACCGCCCCATGCTCTCCCTCGTACCCCTGGCGGCGCAGATCATTCTGTTGCTGGGCGTGGTGGAGATCATCTACCACCCCCTGGATCACCTGTTCGCCATGGATCCCGACACCATCCGCCGTCTTGCCGAGCTCTGCGGCATCGACATGAGCACCTCCTCCTACCAGCTCGCTCTCATTGAAGCCATTAAGGGCGGCGCACTGAACGGGCTCGAAACCACAGCCAACTTCTCCATCGGCGCCATCCAGGAGTTTGACGGACACTTCCTGGGCTTTAACCTGTCCACCATTCCCTCCGAAGTATGGGGCATCTACATTCTCATGCCCGTCATCGCGGGACTTTCCTCCTGGATCATGTGCTTTACCCAGAACCTCTCCAACGTGCTCCAGCACGAGCAGAGCAAGCTCAACCAGCACGGTATGACCATCCTCTCGGTGGGTATCTCCCTCTACCTCGGTATCGGTGTACCTGCCGGTATCGCCTGGTACTGGGTAGCCAGTAATATCTTCTCCATCGTACAGATGTACATTCTCAACGCCGTCATCAATCCCAAAAAGTACGTGGACTACGATGCCCTGGAGCGAAGCCGCAAGGCTTTGGCCGACATTGAGGCATTGGAGGAAGGAAAAAAGAAGGATCCCCATTACCGGGAAAACCGCATCAGAGAAAAGAAGGACTACAAGCGATTCTTCTCTGTGGTCAACAAGCACCTGGTGATCTACTCCGAAAAGAGCGGATTCTATAAGTATTTCGAGGCGGTGATCAAGGAGCTGCTGGCTCGATCCAACATCGTTATCCACTATGTGACCAACGACCCCGACGACGCCATCTTTGCTCTCTCTGAAAAGGAGCCCCGCATCAAGCCCTACTACATTGGTCTTAAGAAAATGATCCCCTTGATGATGAAGGCCGAGGCTGACATTATCGTGATGACCACTCCCGATCTGGACAAGTATTATATCAAACGCTCTATCATGAAAAAAGATATCGAGTACGTATATATCCCCCACGACATGATGAGCGTACACATGGGCTTCCGCGAGGGCGCCCTGGATGCCTTTGACACCATTTTCTGTACCGGCCCTCACGTGGTTCGTGAGGTGCGTGCCACAGAGGAGGTGTACGGACTGCCTGCCAAAAAACTGGTTGAGTTCGGCTATCCCTTGGCTGACAAGCTGATCGAGGCAGGGGCCGCTGAGCGTGCCACGCACGTAACGGGTTCCCGCAAGGAGATCCTCATTGCTCCCTCGTGGCAGGAGGACAACCTGCTGGATTCCTGCATTGACGCGCTGATCGAGTCTCTGTACTGTGATGCGTACCACCTGACCATCCGCCCCCACCCCGAGTATGTGAAGCGGTACGGCGCGCGGATGCAGGCCATTACCGAAAAGTATGCCCACCTGGTGGGTGACGGCCTGACCTTTGAGTTGGATTTCACGGTGAACAAATCCGTCTATTCCTCCGATCTGCTGATTACAGACTGGTCGGGTATCGCCCTGGAATACTGCTTTGCCACCCGCCGTCCTGCCCTGTTCGTCAACACCAAGATGAAGTGCATGAATCCCAACTGGGAGCGGATCGGGCTCACCCCTACCGAGATCACGCTGCGTGATACCGTGGGTGTGTCTGTGGACAAGGACAAGCTGGCCGACAGCCGCGCGATTGCCGAGGATCTGTTTGCCCGAGCCGATGAATTTGAGGCCAAGATCGGTGAGGTTTTGGAGGCACATATCTACAACCAGGGCAAAGCTGCCGAGGTTGGTGCCAACTACCTGCTGACATCCTTGGTCGAAAAACGCAAAAGGTCTTGACATCCCGAACCATGTGTGCTATAATAGCCGTATCGGGTGTGAAACGGACGTTTTTGCCGTACAGCCATTATATAGCACCTGCATGATAAAGGAGAATGAATATGACAATAATTCCCATTACTGCGATGTATATCGATCCCGCGGCCACAACGGTTATTATTACTTCCATCAGCGGTATTGTCATTGCCGTGGGCGCTACCGCCGTGATCCTGTGGAGAAAGGCCAAGAAAAAGGTTGCCTCCGCTCTTCACATCGATGAAAATGCAAACAAAGAGGTAGAGGAGGAATTGGTCATCAATACCGATTCCAACGCTGACTCCCAGTGACCCTTGAGCCGTTTGACTCGTTTGACCCGTTCAAAATCGCAAATTTTGCCCTCTGGCTTGAACAGAGGGCGGAATTTGCTGTTTTGCGTCTTTTTGCAAAGCCTTTCTGTTCAAAATCGGCTTTGTGAAAATAGAAAACGAACAATTTTACGTTCAATGAAGGAAGGAATTTGATTATGAAGAAAATGATGAAATCTACCATGGTGTTCGTGCTTGCGCTCGTCATGGCTTTAAGCTGCCTGTCCTTTGCGAGCTGCTCCAAGAAGGAGACCATCGTCATCTATACCAGTGCCGAAAGCTTCCGGATCGACTACATGAGACAGCGTATGCAGGAGCAGTTCCCCAATTACGACATTCGGATCGATTATAAGTCCAGTGGCGATCAAGCCTCGTTGATGAAGGCCGCCGGTGCAAACGTGGAATGCCATATTACCCATGATCTGGAATACGGAAACGCCGCCGATCTGGTTTCCCTCGGCGTGTTCGCTGATCTGACGGGTATCATTGATTTTTCCGGTTTTGCAGAGGATACCATTGTCAGTAACTTCTACGCCCCCGAGCTTCGCAACGGCGGCGCCATCATTCTCAACATGGATGTGATCAATGAGAAGGGACTGGACGAGCCCACCTGCTATGAGGATCTGTTGGATCCCCAGTACAAGGGCTTGATTTCCATGCCCAACCCCAAGACCTCGGGTACGGGCTATATGTTCCTTTTGTCCCTTGCCAACGCCTGGGGAGAGGAAGAAGCTCTGCAGTACTTTACCTCGCTTTCGGACAATATCCTGGCCTTTGAATCCTCGGGCTCGGGTCCCGTCAACAAGCTCATCACCAAGGAAGTCGCTATCGGTTTCGGTATGATTTCCCACGCCGTTCAGCAGATCAATGAGGGCGAGAACCTGAAGATCCTGATTTTTGAGGAGGGTGCGCCCTACTCCCTGTACGGACAGGCTGTGATCAAGGGTAATGAGACCAACCCTGCCGTCATGGAAGTGTTTGATTTCCTGGTCAACCACATCACCCCCGAGATGTGTGAGCGCTTCTATCCCGAAAAGCTCTATAAGGACAAGAATTTCACCATCAAGAATTTCCCCACCGACGTCACCTACTCCGACATGAGCAATAACACCCCTGAAAGGAAAGCCCAGCTTCTGGGCAAATGGACACTCAGCTGATGGAAAACAAGAAGGTTAAGCTGTCTCTGCGGAACATCACCCAAAGATACGATAAAAGCTCATCACTTCCCGCACTGGATAACATCAGCGCAGATATTTATGCAGGAGAATTCCTCTCCATTCTCGGCCCCTCGGGTTGTGGAAAAACGACCTTGCTCCGCATCATCATCGGTCTCCTGGCGCCCACCGAGGGCAGTATTTATCTGGACGGCAAGGACATCACCCAGAGTCCTTCCTCTGCACGCTCCATGGGTATCGTCTTTCAGAATTATGCCCTGTTTGAGAATATGACGGTGCTTGGCAACGTGGTCTATGCGGCGTACCTCAAGGCCAAAAAAGAAAAGAGCGCCACCAAGGCCGAGATCACCGAGCGGGCTGTCCGTATGCTGGAGCTGTTGGGGATCGCCGAGCTGAAAAACAAATATCCCGGCGAGCTGTCGGGCGGTCAACAACAGCGGGTAGCCATCGCGCGGACCCTCATCCATAATCCCTCCATTATGCTGTTCGATGAGCCCATGTCTGCTCTGGACGTGGCAACCAGACTCCAGCTTCGGGACGTTATCAAAGAGATCCAACGGGATTTCGGTACCACGATGATCTACATCACCCACGACCAGGAGGAGGCCTTTGCCCTGTCTGACCGCATTATGGTCATGGACAAGGCGCAGATCGTCCAGATCGGTACCCCTGAGGAGATCATCGGCCACCCTGCCAATGAATACGTGAAGGATTTTGTGGTGGGCAATCTGTACAAGAAAATCGCATCCCTTTCCAAGTATGCCGTCTCGGGCCCTCGGGATGAATAACGGATGAAAGGAATGATCGCCCTATGACAAAAAATAATCGGTCAGCAGCATTCAGTACGCCTGTTAAGCTTGCCGTCGCACTGATCCTTCTGACCCTTGTGATCTTTCCCATCATTCGTATGTTTTCGGGGATCAGGCTCTCGGATTTTCAAACGGTATTCGCCTCCCCTCTCTTTGGCGATGCGCTGAAAAACTCTATCGTTCTCTCTCTCATTGCTACCACCATCAGCGTTTTACTGGCGTATGCATTGGCACTTTGCATGGTGCGTACCGATATCCCGGGAAAACGGCTCTTTGGTGTGCTCTTGACCCTGCCCATGCTGATCCCCTCCATCTCCCACGGCATTGGTCTGACCACGCTATTCGGCAACAACGGCATCATGACCCAGTTACTGGGCACCCCCTCCATTTATGGCCCTGTGGGCATCGTCGCGGGCTCGGTGATGTACGCCTTTCCCGTTGCGTATATCATGCTATCGGACGTGCTGAAATACGAGGATATGTCGGTCTATGAAGCGGCCAACGTGTTGGGGATCGGTAAGGTACGACAGTTTGTCCGACTGTCCCTTCCTTATCTGAAAAAGCCTTTGATCGCTACGGTTTTCAGCACCTTTTCCCTGATTATCACCGACTACGGCGTTCCCGTCCTGATCGGAGGGCAGACCTACACCGTCTCCTCTCTCATGTTCACCGAGATCGCCGCGGCAACCGGCGGCAGCTTTGGCAAAAGCATCGTGTACGCGCTCTTCCTGCTGATCCCCGCCATTGCCGCCTTTATTACCGACGCCGTCAACAAGGATAAAGGCACAGCCGCCTTTGTCAAAAAGACAGCCGCCGCCAAGACGTCTACCCCCGTCAGGATTCTGTCCTTTCTCATTTGCTCGCTCGTCTCCTGCCTGGCCATCTTGCCCATCCTCTCCTTTGCGGTTCAGGCCTTTGTGGTTTCCTATCCCCGAGATATGACCTTCACCTTTGATCAGGTGCGGCATATGATCGAACAGCGAGGTCCGGAATACCTGGTCAATTCTCTGGTCATCGCATTGGCTACGGCACTGGTGGGCACGGTGCTGTCCTATATCACCGCCTATCTGACGACAAGAATGCGCTCCTCCCTGTCCCGCTTGATCCATCTGCTGGTGCTGACCTTCATGGCTATCCCGGGTCTTGTCCTCGGTCTGTCCTACGCTATGACCTTTAAGGAGGCGTTTTTCTACGGCACCGTGATCATCATGATCATGGTCAACATTGCGCACTTTATGTCCTCCCCCTACCTCATGATGTACAATTCCTTTGGGAAGATGAATGAGAATCTTGAGGCGGTGGGACAGACCCTGGGCGTCGGTCGGATCCGTATGCTCAAAGACGTATTCATCCCTCAAAATGTTTCTACCATAACCGAGATGTTCTCCTATCTGTTCGTCAACTGCATGATGACCATCTCGGCGGTATCCTTCCTGGCCACCACCACCACGAGACCCATCTCCCTGATGATCTCTCAATTCAAAGACAGCGTGGGAGGCATGGAGCTGGCGGCTGTGGTGTCCTTGACGATCCTTGTGACAAACCTATTACTCAAGGGGCTCTTGAGCCTGATCAGGCTAGCCGTTGCAGTGAGAAAAAGACATAGAAAGGAAGAAAAATATGACACTCTCAAAAAAGCAATTTGACGTCTTGGTGTATCTGGAAAGTAAGCGAGTTGCGGTATCGCAACGAGAGATTGCCGCTGAAACGGATATTTCCCTCGGCACCGTCAATAAGATCCTGACGGAATTTTCCGAGACCGGGCTGGTATCCAACGGTGTGATCACCGAGGCCGGCATACAAGCGTTGGAGCCTTACCGAGTCAAGCGAGCCGTGTTCATGGCGGCAGGATTCGGCTCACGTCTGGTACCCATCACCCTCAATACACCCAAGCCCTTGGTGCGCGTCAAGGGCAAGCGGATCATCGACTCCTTGTTGGATGCGGTGGTTTCGGTGGGCATTGAGGAGATCTACCTGGTGCGGGGTTATCTGTCCGAACAATTTGATCAGCTTCTTTTGAAATATCCGAGTATTCAGTTTATTGAGAACAACGTATACAACGAGACCAACAATATCTCATCCGCCTACTGTGCACGGCATTTGCTGGCCAACAGCTATGTGTTTGAGTCCGATCTCTTGCTTTACAATCCCAAGCTCATTACAAAATATCAATACTCGACCAATTATCTGGGCGTTCCTACCGAGGTTACCGAGGACTGGTGCTTTACCGTCAACAATGCGGGATACATCAAGAGCCTTTCCTTGGGCGGCACCAACTGTTACCATATGTACGGCATATCCTATTGGAACGCCGAGGACGGCACACGCCTGCAAGAGGATATTGAAAAGGTATACAATACGCCCGGCGGCAAGCAGCGATACTGGGATCAGGTTATCTTTGACTATTATCCGGATCACTATAAGATCACGATCCATCCCTGTACCTTTTCGGATATCATTGAGATCGACACCTTCAACGAGCTCAAGCAACTGGATCCCAATTATGCCATGTAACGGTAACGGTAATGGTAACGGTAACGGTAATGCTAGACAAGGAAGGATATCTGTATGACTCATTTTAAGTCCTGTATTTTTCGGATTTTGGCGGTGTTTCTGTTAATCGCCATGTTGCTCACGGCGCTCCCCTTACTCCCGGTCGGCGCCGAGGAAATCGACGTTCTCATCGACGAGAACGTCGACGAGGGCGTCGGCGAGAACGTCGGCGAGAACGCCACGGAGGGACCCTCCGTGGTGATCACCCTTGATCCCGGTCACGGAGGCAAGAAATCCGCGGACGGATCCACGGGGACGGGAACTGCCGCCGCTGAGAAGTTCGGTGGTAAAAACGAGCTTTTCTATACTCTTTCCATTTCGGAGTACTGCAAGGAGCGTCTGGAGCAGTATCAGAACGTAAAGGTGTATCTCACGCGCGATAATAACGAGGACTGCCCCGGACTTGTGGAGCGTGCCGACATGGCCAAGGCTCACAGATCGGATGCGCTGATCTCCATTCACAACAATGCTGCCTCCAATGCTTCCGCCAAGGGTGCGGAAATCATTATTCCCAACAAGAATTATAACGCCGAGATCGGCACGGCTTCCGAGGCTTGTGCAGGGGTGATTCTGGACACCATGGTGGAGCAGACGGGCGTGACCCGCCGCCGTATCTATACCAAGGACAGCACCTCAGCCAAGTTCCCCGACAATTCGGTGGCCGATCACTTCAGGGTGATCCGTCAGGGCAAGCTGAACGAGATCGACGTGGTCATGATCGTGGAATGCGCCTTCCTGTCCTGCGAGGAGGATTATATCAACCATTTTTCCGACGAGGAGAAGCTGAAAGCCATGGGCTACGCCATCGCTGACGGTCTGGCCAAGTACTATCAGCTCTCCCTGATTCCGGAGATGGAGTTGATCCATACTTCCAACGATGAACTCCGCTACCTGGATGAATCCGGCAATCAGATCGGACAGGCCTTTGCCCCCGGTCAGTTTGACGGTTGGAACAAGGCCATGGAGATGGAAGAGGGAAGTATACATACTTTGGTAGACTGGGGCTGGGTCGCGTACCGCGGCGATGCCATTCAGTTCGGATACGTTGTAAACGACACCGAGATTTTTGACGATGCCTATGCGGTGGAGGCCGAGCAGCCCGTGTTGGATGCTGTGGCGGGTATGGGTGCGCCTAAGGGTATACGCTTTATGGGCGTGTTGGATACCTCTCTTTTACAGGTAGGCGAGAACAACGTTAAGTTCTGCGTCCGCCTGAACGGAGAGTTGACCGAGGTGCTCCGTGAGTACACCGTGACCGTCACCGAACGGGTGACCGAGGCACCCACCGAAGCACCCACCGAGCCTCAAACAGAGGCACCCACCGAAGCCGTGGCCACGGCTCCTGCTACCGATCCCGTTCCCCAAAAGGGTTGCAGTGCTATTGTCTCTGTGGCGCCCCTGCTGATCTCGCTGATCGGAGTCGGACTTGCGTGGAAGAAAAAGGACGAATAATGCGCACAGAAAAAACTGCCCAACGTGCCGAATGGCATGCTGGACAGTTTTTTTGTCTGCGGGTTTTCAGGTGGTTTCCATCCGATATCCCACACCCCGCACCGTGTGGATCATGCGCCTCCCGAGGGGCTTTTCGATCTTATTTCGCAAATGGCAGATATACACGTCTACGCTGTTGCCGCCGCCCCCCAGAAGGGTGGACAACTCTTCGCGGGACACGGACTCGCCGCGGTGGTCGTACAGGTGCGCGAAGACGACCCACTCGGCGGGGGTCAGGTTGACGGTACGCTCCCCGACGGTGACGGTTCCGTTTTGAGCGGTGAGCGTGGAAGGGGCGGGAACAGCGGGAGCTTGTGTGGATGATGCCATGCCCGCAAGGGAGCCTAGCAGGGGACGGTCTGCCAGCAGGCTGCGTACGGTCTTCTCCAGCTCGGTCAAGGAAAAGGGGCGACGCAGGCGTGCCCGCCGATCGGCGGGGAGGGGGAGGGCGGCGAGCTCCCGCCCAAAGACCAAAAGGGGGCATCCGCAGGCTTCGGATAGGGCTACCCCTTCGGCGGGGGAGAATTCGTCTCCGTCCCAAAGCAGTAGGATCGCGTTTGACGAAGGAGACGGCAGGACGCTATAGGAGACCGCCGCAATGCCGAGGTAGCTCAGCTCGGACTCCAGCAGGCGGCACAGCCGTTCGTCCCGGCATAGGATCCATCCTTTTTGGGTTTGGTTCACGGTGTCCGTCATGTCCGGCCTCCCATCTCCCGGAGTATGGCCGCCAGCTCGTCGTAGGATGCGGCTTGCATGAGTCGTCCTCTGGCGGCGGCGGCGCCCTCCATACCGTGACAGTACCAGGCCAGGTGCTTCTTAGCTTCGGCCACACCGATGCGCTCGCCCTTTTCTTCGATCATCTCCCGCACCTGGGCGAGGGCTACCTCAAACCGCTCGGAGATGGCGGGCATGGTGAATTCCGTGCCATCCAGAGCGGCGCAGATCTCCGAGAAGACCCAGGGATTGCCCATGGCACCTCGGGCGATCATAACCCCGTCGCATCCTGTCTCTTCCATCATGGACAGGGCGTCGGCGGCGGCGTAGATATCACCGTTGCCCAACACGGGAATGGATACCGCCTGTTTGACCGCCGCGATCACAGATCGATCCACCCCGGGCTCGTACATTTGCTCTCTTGTTCGGGCGTGGACGCAGATCATAGACGCGCCCGCGGCTTCAATGATCTTGGCCACCTCGGGAGCGTTGATGCAGGTGGAGTCCCAGCCGGCACGGATCTTAACGGTGACGGGGAGGGATACGGCTTTTACCACGGCGGAGACAATCTCCCCGATGAGTGGGGGATTTTTCAAGAGGGCGCTCCCTTCGCCGTTGCCGGTCACCTTGCGAACGGGACAGCCCATGTTGATATCGATGGCCGAGGGAGGGACCTCGCTCATGCAGCCGATATAGTCGTTGGCCTCCAGCATCCGCGCGGCCTCGGCCATGAAGTCGGGCTCACTGCCGAAGATCTGTACCGCCATGGGAAGCTCATCCTTCATGACCGACGCCAGCTGCCCTGACACCGAGCGGGCTTTCTTCGCTTTCTGCTCGTAGCAAAGGGCCTTGGCCGACACCATCTCGCTGACGGTAAAATCTGCTCCGCAGGCGCGGCAAACACGGCGAAAGGCACGGTCACTGACCCCCGCCAGAGGGGCGAGAGCGAGGCCGTGGGGGAGGGTGATATTTCCAAAGGTTACTTTTGACATGATGGTCTCCAAATCAAATAGGGGTTTGAAAAAGGGGTAGAAGCTCGGTCAGATGATCTACCGTTGCATGGGGCTCCTCGCCCTCGTTATGGACGATGTGATACCCCGCATAGCCCTGCCGGATGAGCACGGTCTGCATCCCCAGCGCTTTGGCGGGGGCGATATCGTTGTCGGTGCGGTCACCGATCATGACGGCGTCGGCGGGAGCACACCCGGAACGGGATAGCGCGCGGCGGAAGAGTTCGGGATCGGGCTTGTTCACTCCCTCCTCGGCAGAGGCGCAGATCACTTCGAAGTAGGAAAGCAGGCCGAACCGTGCCAGTCGAGCCTCTGAGCCCGGGAGCTGGTTAGCGATGATGCCCAGGCGGTAGCCCCGCTCCTTGAGGGAGCGGAGCACCCGGTCGGCGTCGGGATAGGGGTGTTCCGCGTCCTTCGACCAGGGGGCTTTTTTGAGGTTGAAATACGCAAAGGCGGCTAAATCTTCCCGCATATTCAGGCGAGCAAATTCCGCCATCTTTTCGACAAACTGCTCGTAAGTGATATCCGTCCCCGCGATGGAGTCGCGGATGCGTTTCTCACAGGCGGAGGTCTCGTCCATGATGGTGGAGCCCATATCGAAAAACAGCCACGCGGCTTTCATACCCATACCTCTCTCTTGTTCAAATCTTGTATGTTTATTCTACCATATTCACCCCCGTTTGTCAACCGTCACCCGCAAAAAGACCATGGTTATCCCCGAAAAATCCCTTTCGGGGCTGAAAAACCATGTCAAAATGCACGAAAATGCTCTCGGCGTTTTAATGAGAAAATGCAAAACAACGATTTTGAAAAATTTTTCTCAAACCTCTTGCATATTTGACAGTTTTGGTATAAAATATATACTTGGAAAGGGATGGAAATTCCCCGACCGCCGTATTCGTAAATAAAAAAATATATAAAATGGAGGATCACTACCATGTCCGTAAAAGTTGCTATCAATGGCTTTGGCCGCATCGGCCGTCTGGCTTTCCGTCAGATGTTTGGCGCTGAGGGTTATGAGATCGTTGCCATCAACGACCTGACCAAGCCTTCCATGCTCGCTCACCTCTTGAAGTACGACACCGCTCAGGGTCGTTACGACGGTCACACCGTTGTCGCTGACGACGAGGCCGGCACCATCACCGTGGACGGCAAGACCATCAAGATCTCCGCTGAGAAGGACGCTGCCAACTGCCCTTGGGCTGCCAACAACGTTGACGTTGTTCTGGAGTGCACCGGCTTCTACTGCTCCACCGAGAAGTCTCAGGCTCACATCAACGCAGGCGCTAAGAAGGTCGTTATCTCTGCTCCCGCAGGCAAGGATCTGAAGACCATCGTTTTCGGCGTTAACGAGGGTACCCTGACCGCCGAGGACACCATCATCTCCGCCGCTTCCTGCACCACCAACTGCCTGGCTCCCATGGCTAAGGCTCTGAACGACGTATATCCCATCCAGTCCGGTATCATGACCACCGTTCATGCTTACACCGGTGACCAGATGATCCTGGACGGCCCCCACAGAAAGGGTGACCTCCGCCGCGCTCGCGCAGGTGCTCAGAACATTGTTCCCAACTCCACCGGCGCTGCTAAGGCTATCGGTCTGGTTATCCCCGAGCTGAACGGCAAGCTGATCGGTTCCGCTCAGCGCGTTCCCACCTGCACCGGCTCCACCACCATCCTGGTTGCCGTTGTTAAGGGCACCGACGTTACCGTTGACAGCATCAACGCTGCTATGAAGGCTCAGGCTTCCGCTTCCTTCGGCTACAACGAGGATCAGATCGTTTCCTCCGATATCATCGGTATCACCTACGGTTCTCTGTTCGATTCCACCCAGACCATGGTGGCTAAGATCGACGACGACACCTACCAGGTTCAGGTCGTTTCTTGGTACGACAATGAGAACTCCTACACCTCTCAGATGGTCCGCACCATCAAGTACTTCGCTGAGATCTAATTGTAGAACTCATAGAGAAAAACCCCGCCGTGAACCCACGGCGAGGCATTTCTCTATTGAGTCTAAAATTAGATCTCAGCGAAGTACTTGATGGTGCGGACCATCTGGCTGGTGTAGGAGTTCTCGTTGTCGTACCAGGAAACAACCTGAACCTGGTAGGTATCGTCGTCGATCTTAGCAACCATGGTCTGGGTGCTGTCGAACAGAGAACCGTAGGAAATACCGATGATATCGGAGGAAACGATGGGATCAACGTTGTAGCCGAAGGA
>JAZSBH010000106.1:0-5830 GCA_045602325.1 Eubacteriales bacterium
ACCCAGTTACATTATACTCGGAGGTTTAACTCTTTTCAATACTTTTTGCTTCGGGCTTGCTTGTAGCTCGCCCTTTTTATTGTCGCTTCGCTCGCTTTCGGCTCCCCCAGTAGAACTGGGGGTTTATTTGGATGCCAAAAACGAGGCATGATGCAAACTTGCATCATGCCTCGTTTTCATATCAAAACATCATCCGCTCCATATACTCGCTGACGAACACGGGATTGGTGGCCAGCTCCACGATCTTGGTCTCCCGCGCAAGCTTCTCGCAAACGGGGCGGAGGTCGTCGCAGAGGAGCAGCATGGCGGCCCCCGTCAGGGCCGCGTTGCCCAGAACGGTAACACGGTCGGTCAGTTCCTCGGGGAGAAGCCCGATCTTGCCCGCGTTCTTCACGTCCAGGTAACTGCCGAAGCCCCCCGCGATGTAAAGGGTGTCCACCCCGTCGCAGGAAAGACCCGCAGTATGGATGAGTGTCCGCATCCCCGCGTGGATGGCGCTCTTGGCCAGCTGTACCGCGCGGATATCCTCTTGGGTGACCGTCACAGGCTCGGAGATCACGGCGGGGGCGTCCTCCAGGTAGCCGGTCTCGTCCAGCATCTCGGTATCCAAAAGGCAAGCCACGCCGTCCACCAGACCGCTTCCGCAAAGACCGATGGGATCGGCTTCCCCGATGACGTGGGCTTGGAGCTCACCGCCCGAGATCCACACGCGATCAATAGCGCCCATGCGGCCGCTCATGCCCATGGAGATGCCTGCCCCTTCAAAGGCAGGGCCTGCGGCGGTGGAGCAGGCGTAAAGGGTGTTTTCATGCCACAAGACCATCTCTCCGTTGGTGCCAATGTCACAGAGCAGAGCAGTTTCGGGGATCTCGCACAGATCCGAAGCCAAGGTGGCGGTGACGGTATCCGCCCCCACGAAAGCGGCGATGCAGGGTGGGAGGTACACGGCCGCATCGGGCGGGAGGGCGGTCAACCCCAACTCAAACGCATCAAGCCTCTCTCCAAACAGCCGCTCGGCGGCAAAGGGGGCGTGGGTCAAGGGCTCCACATCGGTTTCGGTAAGCAGATGAAGCATGACGGTATTGCCCGTGATCACCACCGCCTGTATGTCAGCGGTCTCCAAGCCGGCATCCTCTGCCAGTTCGGAAAGCATTTTGTTCAACGAATACCGGGTAACATCAGCAATCTTTTCGGCATTGCCTGCCATAGCGGCCTCCATACGGGAGATAACATCGGCACCCCACACGGATTGGGGATTGAGGCGGGAGGTCTCGGACAGGAGATTTCCTGCGCGGTCGTAGAGTCGCGCGGCCAAGGTGGTGGTGCCGATGTCAATGGCAACGCCGTACTTTTCAAAGGAGGGGGTCAGCGGAACTTTTTCCATGGAGGCGGGAAACGCACCGTCGATGAGAATCTGTCCCCTTCCCTGCTCGGCGGTGGTGACGGTGCAGTCACCGAGAACCGTCACGCGGCAGGCCAGGCGGACGCCCTGCGTCAATTCGTCAGGAGTCAGCGCCCTCTTTTCATCCTCGGCGGGAGCAGAGACCTCTCCTGTCACGGTGACGCGGCACTTTCCGCATTTGCCGTGGCCGCCGCAGGGCATATGCCCGTGGCTGTGGGACTGCATCAGATCCCCTAAAACCGTCCCGATAGGGCAGGTGTAAGAAGCACCGTTCAGGGTCACCACAGCCGTTTGTTTAATCTGTTCCATATCGATTTCCTTTGATTCGTTTTGAAAGTTCTTGAGGGGGGGTGGGGGGAACTTCTTGTAAGAAGCTCCCCCCAGCCGTTCTCACTGTTCTCACACATCAAACAGCACCGCGCCGAAGTAGGTCACGGTATCCTTGCCGTTGATGTACTTCATGCCCGCGGCGGGGGCGAGCTTGGAGACATTGACCCCGTAGGTCTCCAGAGAGGCCACCGCCAGGTCGGGGTGGCGGCAGGGCTCGTTCGTCCGCTTACCGCAAACCTCGCACATACGGCAACCGCCCGCACCCAGGTGCAGAACGCGGGGGAGATTTTCGGCGTTCAGCTTGTCCCGCAGGGCGATCATGAGCTTGTTGTGGGCAATACCCGCATCCATCATGCCCTCGAAATCATAGCTGTCTTCCAATTCGGAGACAGTCTGGTAGACCAGAGCGTAGGAATAGGACTTGAGAGTGGCCATGAGGTCGTGGATGTCTCCCGCGTCGGGGGGACACATCCAGTTGCGCCCGTAGTTTCCGCAGACGTTCGCGGCGCAGAGGTCACGGAAGGAAGCATCGGTCTCGATATCCTCCACGGGGATGACAGATGCACGGAAGGCGCCCAGAGACAGCGCCGAAGCAGTCAAACGGTCAAATAAAGTATTATTCTCCATAATATTCCTCCACAGCAGCAAAGAAGGCATCCAGATTTTCCCAGGGCGTGGCGGGGGGGATGTCACAGCCCGAGGAAATAACAAAATTGGGGTAGGAACAGCACTTGTTCATTACGTCCAAAGTCGCCTCGCGGACGGTGTCGGGGGTACCCTGACGGAGCACACCGGCAGGATCCACGTTGCCCATGACAGGAACATCGGTGGGCATCTTGGCCATCATGTCGGCCATCTCGATGGAGTTGCCGAAATGGTAGGCATCAGCCCCCGTGGAGAGGATGGACTCGGTCATGCGCAGGACGTTGTCGCCGCAGTTATGGTAGACCACGATGAAGCTGTCATCCTGTACCTCCTCCACAATCTGCTTGACGTAAGGGGAGGAGAACTCCTCCTCCAGGGCAGGCGAGAGCAGGCCCGCCACGGGCTCGGCCATCATGATGCCATTAGCCCCTGCGGCCTTGTAGGCCTTGGCGTACTCAATGAGGAAGGCGGTGCACTTTTCCAGTACGGTGTGCACCATATCGGGCTCGTCGTAGCAATCCATCATGATCTCGGTGACGTCCAGAAGACGGGCGGCCAGAGAGAAGGGGCCGATGATGCCCGCCAGCACGGGGCGGTCGGTGATGATCTCCACGGCCTTGCGGATGGACTCCACGTAAAGTCCCGAACGGGCGGTACCCACGGCGGGGACCTCCAGCGCGTTGGCCTCGTCCTCGTCGTTCACGAGACGACCGATGACGGTGGGGACCTCCTCATCGGAGACGCGGATGGTGGCGCCGAAGCACTCGGCCTCCACCGACAGATCCATGAGGGAGACGGCGGCGGCGGACTTGACACGGTCGGCCACCAGCTTCATACCCTGCGCCTGGCGGTCGCTGTCCGAGATCAGTTCACGGACGGTAATGCCCATGAGGGACACCGAGGGAAAAGACAGGATGGGGAGGGCTGTTTTTTTATCAGTAGCCAGCATATCGGCCAGCCATTGTTTCATGTTGCGGTTCATAGGATACTCCTTATGTATCAATAGGTTCCGAGTCTGTGCGCCAGCTCGGAGATGGCTTTCATATTCTCGAAGGACACCGAATTGGGAATGGAATGGTCGGAGGCAAAGATGTAGCCGCCGCCCTCCTTCAGGAGGGGAATGATGCGCTCCATCTCGGCGGTCACCAGGTCAAGCTGATCCCACAGCTGGGCGTTGATGCCGCCGTGGAAGGCCAGCTTGTCACCAAAGGTGCTCTTGAGGTAAACGGGATCCATGCCCGCCTTAACCTCCAGGGGGTTGAGGCAGTCAATACCGATCTCCACCAGATCGGGCACCAGGGGCTGGATATAGCCGCAGGAGTGCAGCTCGGCCACGGCTCCGTGCTCATGCGCCCAGTCCACGGCACGCTTGTGGTAGGGCTTCAGAAGCTCGCGGTACATGGTGGGGGAGAAAAAAGGAGAGCCCTTATAGCCCATATCGTCGGGCCAGCGCACCGAATCAACCTTGTAGCCCGCATCCCAGAGACGATCCATGATGGCGATGTCAATGGCCAGATAGGTCTCGAACATATCCTTGACCCAATCGGGATCCTCATACATGGCGCAGAGGATGGTCTCGGTGCCCGCCATGTGGGAATGGGTCACGTCAAAGCCGAACCAAAACTCCACGCGAACAAACTCGCCGTTCGCTCTCCAGGTGTCGTATTGCTGCTTAAAGAGCTCCATCGGGACGCGGCTGTCCAGATTCTTCCACATCCGCGCCTTGGCCTCCTCCCAGCGCTCAGGGGTGTTGACGTAGCAGTCCAGCACCTCGGGGGTGGAGTCCATTTGATTGAACACCTTCAAGGTCTGCCCCCAGCCCGTGGTAACGATGGAGTAACGGTCGGTGGATTCCAGAACCTTTCCTTCAAAGCGGGGGCTGTTATCCAGTCCCAACTGGACGATGCGGTCAAAGCCGAAATAGTCGCACCAGTCAGCGCCCTGAGGCAAGCCTTCCCGATACCAACGGGCAAGGGTTCCGCCCCACGGATAGTCCAACATGGGAATACGATCGGTCTCCCGGTGATGAATGGTGCGCAGGATGCGCTCACGAGTAGTCATAGGGGTGCTCATCATGTGTTTCTCCTTTCAGACTCGGGAGTTAATCCGCGCCATAATACTCGTCCATCACGTCGCTGACCGTCTGTGCCCAGACAATGAGATTTTGGGGCTTGCGAGACACCGTGGTGATGTCCTTGAGCACGTAGTCCATGGGACAGCCGTACTTTTGGCAGGCCTTGACCGATTCCTCAGCCTCGCGGCGGATGAGGGCGGGGTCGGTGGCGTGAGCAACGTGGGAGGGGTTTGGCTTGCGGGCAGCCACGTAATTTCCGCGGATTTGCTCAGCGCAACGTTCGGGGTTCGCCCACGGGGACACACCGATCTTACGGAGATTGGGGATGGTTTTCAGCAGCTCGATGCGGTCGTCCAGCGGCTCACAGCAGCCGTAGTAGGTGTAGCCGAAGCGAGAGGCCAAAGGCAGGATGTAGTCCAGCTCAAACTCCTTGAACATGGCGGGAGAGATGCTGGAGAAGGACTGCGCCATACCACGGTACCACGTAGCCTTGAGTCCATCTTCGGCCAGTCCCGACACAGCACCGGGGGTGCAATGAAGGTACTGAATATGGGGATCCACGTGCAAATGCGCCTCGATGAAGTCCAGCTGGGCAGTCGTGCGCGCCACCATCTTCTCCATGATGGCATGGAGATACTCGGGGCGGTCGTACATATCCTCGAAAATGGGCTCCACACCCCGCAGGCGGGTCAGAATATCCCAGAACGCCGAATACAGGTAATCCACACCCGCCAAACGGACGGGCATGGTGTCCCCGAAGAGATCGGTGAAGTAGGCCATATTGGCTTCATCGTTCTCGGGGTGAGCCTTGAGCACGGGCGGGTTGATCTTTTCCAGACAGGCCTCGTCGGCCATGACATCGGCGTAGCCGATGCCCTTGCCGTGGGCGCGGGTCTCGTCAGCGGCAAGCCCCAGGGGATTCATGGAGTAGCTCATACGCACCACCCACTCGGCGGGCATGAGCAGGTCGGCCTTGAAGTATTTCTTCTGATACAGCGCGCGGCGAAGAACCATCTCGGCGTGGCGGGCACGGCCATCCTGACACATCAGTGCCAGCTCGTCGCAGGCCAGCTCGTGCCACGGGATCTCGTCGATCAGCACGGGAGGACGGACTATTTTGAGATCGTTGGTGTCCTTCATGCGCTGATTGGCCTTCTGCTGTTTTTCCGAGAGAGCCTCGGCCATATAGCGTTTGGCGAGTTCTCGGATAATGAATTTATCTTGCATGGTGAGCCTCCTTTGATTTGGTCGTGATATTTCAGGGCAAAACGATTCGGCCAACCTTCAAATTTGGGTTTATAGGGGCCCGGGAGAGCGGCCTCCGGCGGCTTTAACCCTTTTTGGGAAAAAGAGGATAAGAATACCAAAAAAATTTAAAA
>JAZSBH010000107.1:0-23089 GCA_045602325.1 Eubacteriales bacterium
GGCTCCATGGAAAACTGCGACTTGCCAGCGCATCGGCCATTTCGCAAAAGCGAAATGGCGCGCTGATCAGGCGAAAGGATCCTTAAGGAAAGTACCGTGGGTACTTTCCTTAAGTGGCGCTCTTTTGGTACTTTTCTCTCGACAAGGAGAGAAAAGTACATAGACGTAACCCACCGCCAAACCCAAATTTGAAATCAAGTATATACACGAAGGAGAAACTTCACCATGATGCGCATCATCACCGGCCGCGCCCGCGGCATCAAACTGGAAACCCTGGAGGGCGACATGACCCGCCCCACCTCGGAACGCGCCAAAATGGCCATTTTCTCCAGCCTGCAATTCGAGCTGGAGGGTCGACGCGTCCTGGATCTCTTTGCAGGCTCGGGACAGATGGGTCTGGAGGCGGTCTCCCGCGGTGCCGACCATGCGGTGCTGGTGGATCAATCCAAGGACGCCGTCCGCGTGATCCGTAAGAATGCGGAAAAGACCCGACTGGAGGAGGACTGCACCATCGTTTGCTCGGATTTTGCGGAGTTTCTGCGCCAGAGACGGGGGCGTGATTCCTTCGATATTGTCTTTATTGATCCCCCCTACGGTATGCACGCCTGCCGTGCCGCCGTGGAGTCCATTCTGGACAACCGTTTGCTCAAGCCCCACGGCATTCTGGTGCTGGAGAGCGGCGAGGCTGATCCGTTGGGCGTGGGGACACCCATCTCCGAGAAATTCGAGGTGCTGAAATCAGCCCGCTACGGGGTGGCCTACGTCAATATTCTGACGCCGATTGCCATCAAGGAGGGAAGCAAATGAGTACCGCCCTCATTCCCGGCAGCTTTGACCCCATTACCTTGGGGCATCTGGACATCATTACCCGCGCCGCGTCCCGCTTTGACAAGGTGATCGTGGCGGTGATGAACAACGATATGCAAAAGTACGTGCAAGACGCTCCCGTCAAGTCCTATATGTTTGTTCTGTCCGAACGGCGAGCCATGGTGGAAGCTGCCTGTGCCCATTTGCCCAACGTGGAGGTGGTGGCGGCGGGCGGTATGCTCGTTCGTCTTTTTGACAGCGTGAACGCCGATTGGATCATCAAAGGCGTACGTTCCGCCGCTGATTTTGAGTACGAGCAGAAGCACGCCCTTTACAACCGCGCCCACGATCCCAGCGCTGAGACCCTCTATATGCCCGCCGACCCTGCCTTTGACGGACTTTCCTCCACCTTGGTGAGGGAAAGGATCCGTGCCAAGGAATCCCTGGACGGCTATCTTCCAGAGGCCGTCATTCGCTGGTTATCCGAGCATTCCCGCCTGTGAGCGGTGTGCCATACATCATCTTGTAAGAAAGGTTGATTACCATGAAAAAGAATCTTCTCATTGCCCGCATCGTCGTCATGGTCATTGGGATCCTGGCCGGTGTCCTCCTCCTGGTACTGGGCGGTATCCTGAAGCCCGAGACCGTGGAGACCATCATCAAGTGGGGGCTCATCATTTATGGCGTCATCATCATCATTGGCAATATCCCCGGTCTGATCTCGGGTATTGCCAATGTGAACAAGGCTGCAGGTGTGTTTGATCTCATCTGCTCCATCCTGGGCATTGCCCTTGGTATCGTTATGATCTTCTACCACGGCTCCATCCTGGTGGCCCTGGTGGCAGCCTATCTCATTATCTTTCCCATTATCCGCGTGCTTCTGGCCAACCAGAAGGGAGAGCAGCTCAAGCGTGAGCTGATCCGCATCATCCTAGGTGTGGTGCTGCTGGTCTTCGTGCCCTCGCTGGTCGGCGCCGCCTTCACGCTGGTTCATCTGTTGCTGGTGATTGGCGGTTGGGTGGTCGTTGCCCTTTCCACCATTTTCGGTGTCGTTGAGATCATCCGCATCGCCACGGCCAAGGAGATCAAGGCGCCCGAGAACGGTCATATTTACGTAGAGTATGAGGAAAAGAAGGATTGATCCACCCTTATTCAAAAGAACGGGCTTCCGCATTGAGGAAGTCCGTTCTTTGCTCTTTCATTGCCCGTTGAAAAACGCCGAAAAATCGCGTCCGCACCCGAAAATCGGTCAAAATCAAAGATTTTGAACACTCTTTTGCCCAATCCTCGTTAAAATCAAAGAAATTCGCCAAAAATAACGGAAAATGGTTGACAAAAGGGCGTTTCTGTGCTATACTGAAGCCATCGGGAAAGAGGAAGGATCTCCACCCGAGCACGCCCGCCGCCCGGCGCCTGCACCGACGGCGAATCAAAATCATGCAGAGAGTTAGGAGGATGATCTTATGAGCCATGAAAAGGATTTGTTTGATCTTGGTGAGTCCGATAAGACCCACGCAGGTCAGAACCCTTCCGCCCATGAAACCAACAGCGAAATAACAGCGCGCAACGCCGAGACCCTTGTCACGGCAGATCGTGCCGCCGATCATCCCCCGGAACCGAGTCCGGCTCATGAGCCGGAAATAGCAACCTCCGAGGACGGGGGGGAGCACGTGGATATTTACGCAGAGCCTGCAGAGCTCTACGAGAGTGCCGATGAGGATGAGATCCTGGACGCGGAGGAGGAGATCACCGAGGAGACCGTGGACGAAGCCATTGAGGAGGCCATCGAGGAAGTCACCGCTGACATCGAGGAGGAGGAGGAGATCCTGGCTGAACAGCGTCCCCAGGAAATGGAGCGAAGGTTCGAGTACCTGGAGGCGCTGTTGGATAATCGTCATTACGCCGATTTCCGCGACGAGCTTTCTGAACTGAATCCTGTCGACGCAGCCGAATTCTTCGACGAGCTGGAGCCCAAGCGAATCCCGTCTATCTTCAAGTTGTTGGATAAGGATACCGCTGCTGCGGTATTTGCCGAGCTGGAGATCGAGGAGCAAGAGCGCATTATTACCGCCATGACAGACCGAGAGATCTCTCTGATGGTGGAGGAGCTGGCGTTGGATGATACCACCGAGATGCTGAAGGAGCTTCCTGCCAACATGGTGCGCCGTATCATGAAGAACGCTACCCCCGAGACCCGCACCGACATCAATCGCCTCCTGGCCTACCCCGAGGACAGTGCGGGCAGCGTCATGACCGCCGAGTTCATCGATCTCCGCCGGGATATGACCTGCGCTGAGGCCATTGCCCGTATCCGCAAGACCGGTGTGGATAAGGAGACCGTTTACGTGGCGTACGTGGTGGACGACCACCGTGTGCTCCAGGGTGCCGTCCCCCTGAAAGATCTGCTGTTCTCCTCCGCCGACGATCTCATCGAGGATATCATGGACGAGGACATCATCTGCGCCTCCACCATGGATGACCAGGAGACCGTGGCGAACACGGTGTCCAAGTACGACCTTCTGGCCATTCCCATTGTGGATCGCGAATACCGTCTCGTGGGTATCGTCACGGTCGACGACGCTATGGACGTCATGGAGACCGAGGCCACCGAGGATATCGAAAAAATGGCGGCGATCTCGCCGACCGATAAGCCCTATCTGAAAACAAGCGTCTTTGAAACCTGGAAGAAGCGAGTCCCTTGGCTGCTTCTCCTCATGCTGTCGGCTACCTTCACCAGTACCATCCTGGCGCATTACGAGAGCATCCTGGATGCCGCTACCTTGAGCCTGGCGGTATTCGTGCCCATGCTGACGGGTACAGGTGGTAACGCCAGCAGCCAGACCTCGGTTACGGTCATCCGCGGTCTCTCCCTGGGTGAGATCGAAATGCGGGACATTTTGCGCGTGCTCTGGAAGGAGCTTCGTGTAGCCGCCGTGTGCGGCTTGACTGTCGCCGCCGCTTGCTTTGCGAAAACCATGCTGGTGGATCTGAAGCTGGTCTTCACCCTGGAGACCATTGAAGTGGCGGCTATCGTATCGGCCACCATGTTCTGTGCCGTGATCTTTGCCAAGCTGATGGGTGTTCTTCTGCCCATTGGTGCCAAACGGGTGGGTCTTGACCCCGCTGTCATGGCTTCCCCCTTCATCACCACCGTGGTGGATACCCTGACCCTGCTCATTTACGTGGCGATCGCATCCTCCGTACTGCCCATCTGATATACCAAAAAAGGTTGCTCCACCATAGCGGTGGGGCAACCTTTTGACTTGATCCGGACGTCATTCAACCGAGATCCGCTCCTAAAAGCCGCTCCATGTGTTTGCGGGCGGCGGACATGGGGGTGGGATCGTTTGTTTTGGTGTGGTGAAGGATCAGGGGCTTGGTTTCAGAGAGCAAATCGTTCTTGGCGGAGATCTGACGTACCGTGACGCTTGTGAGCTCGGCCAATTCCTCAGCCGCATTGGATAGGCGCACCCGCAGGGTGGTGGCATCCACGAATTCGGTCTCCTTTGGGTGTTTGCCATCCAGGGTAACTACGCTATACTTCGTAAAGTTGGTGCCCTTGACATACAGGTATTCGCCGCGGGCGTAGCATTCCGTGACGGAAATGGGGCGGCTGCCCATGACCATATCGGTCATGACGGGGTATTTGGTGTCTCCGTAGGCCATACGCTTGCCGTAAAGCACGTCGTATTCCAGCGCCTCCAGTAAGGCCAGATACTCGGGATCATCCCGATACGCACGGTGAAACCGGTTCATAACGCCTTCGTTATTGCCGATCATATCCATAACGGTGGGGAAGAGCTGGAAGGCGAAGAGGTCACCGTCGTCAATGGGGGCGGGAGTTTCGTAATTGGCGATGACGACGTATTCGGTTTCAAAATCGGAGGTGGAAAGGGTCACACCCTCGTCGCGGGCAATGCTGGGCAGATGGTCACCGTAGAATACCAGAACCGTATCCTCCTCCATGGCCATGACTGCCTCGTACAGGGCGGAGATGAAGGCGTCCATCTCATTTAGTTGGTTGATGAAGTAGTTGTAGTGACTGCGGACGGCCGGATCATCCAATCCTTCGGTGACCAGAATATCGTCCTCGGCGGGGACGTATTCGTCGGGGTACTTACCGTGTCCCTGTACCGATACCGCAAAGACGAAATCCGACTCCTCGGTGGAGCTTAGAATGTAGAGGATCTCGTCGGTCAAGAGGGCGTCGTGGGCCCAGTTGTTTTGATTGAAGGTAGGATCCTTGAAATATTCGATGGAGGTAAAGGACTCAAAGCCTACGTTCTTGTAGACGTCATTGCGGAGATAGAAGGAGCCCTCGTGGTTGTGGATGGCATGGGTGCGGTAGCCGCTTGCCAGCAGATCATAGGCGATGGTCTCACAGGTGGTCTCAGTCATGATGGAGCGGAAGGGATATTCGCCCGCGCCAAAATCCGCGACCCGCATACCGGTGAGCACTTCAAATTCGGTGTTTACCGTACCCGCACCGATGACGGGAACTGTGAACAGTCCTGACGGGTACTGCTCCTTCAGCTTGGTAAAGGTGGGGATGGGATCCTCCGTAAAGGTAACGCCCTCCATGTACTTGACGTCAAAGAAGGACTCAAGCTGAACGAAAATAACGTTGGGGCCCAGGACCTCCGGAGCTCCCTCCGCGGGGAGATCCTCGTCCTCGGTGGGGAGCTCCTCTAGAATGTCGGTGATGAGCTCTTCACCGTATTCCGTGGGTCTGTCTACTCCCTTGTCGATCACGCTGAGACCGAAGCAATAGGGGAAGCCATAGTCGTTGTAGGCGTTAGCCAGGTTTGGGAAGTGATCCGAAAGCTGGCCGGTGGCAAAGCCTGCCCAGATCACCAGGGCAAAGCCCGCCAGGGCGGGGAGGAAGGCCAAAAGGAACTTCTTCCACAGAATGCTGTGCTTGCGTACGCGGATAAAGAGGAAGATCAGCCCTGCAATGATACCCACGAGCGCCAGGCAAATGAGCACGATCTGGATGGGGGTCAGGTAGGCTGAAATGATGGTGATGACGCTGAGGGCGATGGCAATGTCTACGGCGGTCAGGGGGGTGACGCGGGACAAAAGTACGATACACTGGGCCACGCCCAGCACCAGCCAGACCATGGATAAAAGTGCGACGCCGGCTGTGCGTTTGCGAAAGAGAAGTGAAAACAGCAGAGTCAAGAGGATGATGCCGTAGTTGGTGAGGAAGGCAAGCGGGCTTTCAACGAGAAAAACCAATGCGGCGAAGGGAGAACGGCGGGAAAGGGCTTCTACCGCCAAGGTAAGGACGGCGGCCAGTACGAAATACAGGGGCAACCGATCGGGGTCGCACACCGTTTTCCACACCGTCGCGAAGCGGTCACGCAGGGTGAGGCTGTGGCGTCTGGGAGGAGTTATGGTTTGATTCATAATACGTATACCTGTTTTATTGTGTGGGATCAAAATCTCTACGAGTATATACTATCACAGTTCCCCTCAAAAGTCAATACATCTCCATAAATCTTAATATGATTAAGTTTTTCCACAAAAGAGCCGATTCACACACACCCGTGAACCGACTCTTTGAAATTATTCATCCGCCGCGGAGGGGAAGCGAACCGTGACCGTCGTACCCTCGCCCACGCGGCTTTGCAAGTCAATGGTGGCATGGTGAAGCCTGACCGCGTGCTTGACGATGGACAGCCCCAGACCCGTACCGCCAACTTCCTTGGAATGGCTCTTGTCCACGCGGTAAAATCGCTCAAAGATACGGTTGTGGTGCTCCTCGGAAATGCCGATGCCGGTGTCCCTTACGGTCAACTGAACAAAGGCTCCGTCGGGAGTGCGCTCCCGCTCCAAACGCACCTCCACGGTTCCGCCCTTGCGGTTGTACTTAATGGCGTTGTCGCAGAGATTGACAATGATGCCATTGAGCAGTTGGGGGATCCCGTGGACGGTCATGTTCCGATCTCCGTACAGCGTGATGGTCACCCGGGCGGCGTCTGCCTCGGCGGTGAGGCTTTGCAACGCACTTTCGGCCAACGCATACAGATCCACGTCGGTCTTTGGCATATCTTGAGCTCCCTCGTCCAGGTGGGACAGCTTGATGATGTCCTCTACCAGACGGATCATGCGGTGTGACTCGGCATAGATCTGGCGGGCGAATTGGGGCACGTCCTCGGGAGCTACCAGCCCGTTTGCCAGAAGCTCGGAGCATCCCGCAATGGAATGGATGGGGGTTTTGAGCTCATGGGAGACGTTGGCGGTGAACTCGCGGCGCATTTGCTCGTTCTGCTCCTTTTCGGTCATGTTGACGATGTGGATGACATACCCCACTATACGGCCGTCAGAGGCCACAGGAGCGGCGTGGAGGCGGTAGGAGAGGTTGTGAAGCCGCACCGTGGATTCGGCTCCTCCGGCGGTTTCTGCGGCGCAGAGCAAGGATTCCAGCCCCAGGGCGGGTGCCAGATCGGATACCGACCGGCCGATCGCGTAGGGCGGCTTTTCCGTTGCGCCGCCGATGTGTTCGGGAGAGGTGACCAGCACGGCCGCCATGCGGTTGATGCTAATGACGGTGCCGCGCTCGTTGAAGAGGATCAGACCGTCGGAAAGTCCGTCTGTCATGGCGCGGAGCTCGTCCTGTCGGCGGCGGAGCTCAGCGGCATGTCCGCGCAGTTGGTTTTGCTGGGAAACCAGGCGCCGCAGAAGGGGCTTCAGTTCCTCATACTCGCAGGAGGGATCGTCGGGAAGCTGATCCAGTGCCAACTCATTGAGCGGACGGACCAACCGACGGGATTCGTGCAGTGCCAGCAGAAAGCTCAGAAGCAGTGCCACGGCTACGGTGATGGCAATTTCCTGGGACGCTCCCATAATGAGGGTAAAGAGGGAGAGTACCGTTCCCGATACCCGTACCACCGATCCGTCAGAGAGGCGGGAGGCGGCGTAGAGCTGACGCTCGGTCAAGGTGTCGGAGTAACGAACGCTCTCTCCCTTGCCCATTTCCAACGCCTCGCGGATCTCCTCACGATCCAGATGGTTGTCCATGTCCAGGGCATCAACGGCGGTGTCTGCCAGCACGGTGCCGTCGGCGGCGATCCACGTCACCCGATACCCCTCGGGAGCAAGCCCGTCGAAATAGGCGGCACCCTCGTTTTCAACGGCTTGGGTGGCCAGCTCCAGTTGGGTACGCATTTGACTTTGCTGGGTCATGGTAAAATAACTGTATAGTGCTCCGATGACCAGCACCAAGGATACCAGTAGTACGGCCAGAGATACCACGCAAATGGAGCGGAATATACGTTTGGTCATGTTTGAACCTCCGTATGCAGGGATAACGGATCAAGCTTCGTTGGAGGGCCGCTTCATACGGTAGCCCACGCCCCGTACGGTCTCTACCAACTCGCCGCATTCACCCAATTTATCCCGCAGAGTGGCAATGTGGACGTCTACGGTACGGGACTCGCCCACGAAATTCATACCCCAGACGGCAGAGAGCAGGCGGTCGCGCGAAAAGACCTGGCCGGGATTCTCCATGAACAAGCGGAGAAGCTCGTATTCCTTGAACGTCAGGGCTACGGGCTCACCGCCCACGGTCACGGTGTGCGCGGTCGTATCCAGAATCAGTCGGTCAGCCTGCAGGTGATCCGGCTGTGCCTTGGGTTGAACACGGCGCAGAACGGCTTTGACACGGGAGACCATCTCCATCATGCCGAAGGGCTTGACCAGGTAATCGTCAGCCCCCGTGTCCAGCCCGATGACCTTGTCAAATTCGGTACCCTTGGCGCTGGCCATGATGACGGGGATGTGAGCCGTATTCGGGCTTTCCCGCAACCGTCCCAGTATACGGATGCCGTCCTCTCCGGGGAGCATAATGTCCAGCATAATGAGGTCGGGAATGCTTGTACACAAGCCCTCGAAAAAGGCTCTCCCTTCGGGAAAGCCCTCTGCCTCAAATCCCGAGGCGCGGAGGGTGTAGACCATCATGTTACGAATACCGTCGTCGTCTTCAACACAGAAAATGAGAGGTTTGGTTGCCATTTGGATTCCTTTCGTAAAGGGGATTTGCATCTTTCCATTGATTATAGCAGGGAATTGTTACGCCCGCATGGGGAATGGTGTAAAATCGATGTAAAATGAAGGCGGATGCATCAGCGTTCTCTCACGAATGCCGCTACCGCCTCAGCGGTCTCGGCTACGGTCATGTCGGTGTTGTCGAGGGACAGATCGTATAGCTCTGCATGATTCCGTATCCAGTCGTTGTAGTCGATCTGGGAGGCGATGAAGGCCTCGTCCGAGCACATTCGCTCGGGGGGACGTGCCAGAAGCCGCCGCCGTACTTCAGCATCCGAGCATGTCATGCTGATATAGGTGACCGCTACGTTCGCGGGGAGGGTGATGCGGGCGAAAAAGTCCGTGGGAGCGCAGCAGGAGCCGAAGAGCAGATGCCGCCCGCCTGCCAGCTCAAGGGCTCTGGCGAGGCAATCGGCTGTATAGTCCTTCTCTCGCGGCGTACCTTGGTAGTTCCACCAGTTGAGTCTTACCTCGTCGGAGTCGATGCAGGCGAAATCGGGAAGTAAGCCCAGTTCGTTCAAAGCGTTTTTGATCGTGGATTTCCCCACCCCGCAGGCGGCCGAGAGAATGACGAGATTTTGCTTTCGATCATTCATACCCAATCTCCTCCGCATACGCGTTGATCTGCAAATTGGCCTCTTCGCGGGTAAGCTTTCGTCCGTTGACCGTCATGTTCTCGATGCGGATGCGGCTGACCTTGTGATCAGCATCCAGCCCCGCGAACACGGATACGGGCAAGGGGATATCTGCGCTGTCGGTCAGAATTTGTATATCACGGAAGGTAATATCGTGGGCACAGCCGTGGAGTCCGTCCTTCGAGAACAGCCCCATGGCGTACATGGGCACCGCCAGGAGCCAGGGATGGCGTACGGGCTCGCTGGGGGTAAAGGGGGCGGCCATGTCGTGCTGGTAGGTGTCGGAGAGCTGGTGTCGGGTATATTCACAGCGGATGTTTTCAAAGGTCACGTCGTGGATCTCGGCGCGGTTGTGATGCTGGATGTCGCAGAAGATGGTAGAACCGTGGATGCAATCGCAATCCCGGAACAGGATGCCGTGGTAAGCGGGGGCGTTGGTCTCGGCGCCGATCTCCAGATTCCGTCCCCAGTCGCACCAGGTCACGCATCCCTCCACCAGAATGTCCTCCATATCCCACGCATCCCAGCCACAGATGCCCTTGAGCACGATGCAGTCATCGAAATCCCGCAAAAAGCAATTCCGAATAATCGCGCGGCGGCAGTTGAACAGATCAATGCCGTCGGCGTTGTACCGCCACATACCAATGGTCTTGATCCCCTCAAGCACCACGTCCTCGCAGTTGGCGGGAATGAGGGCAAAGGTGGAGGCATCCCGCAGGATCACTCCCTCCACACGGACGTTTTTGCAACGGTAGAAGCGGATGATGCCGTCCAGTACGCGTTTTTTCGTGAGGAGAGCCAAAAGAGACTCGCGGTCGGTGGGGATGGGGGCGTGGTAGTCCAGAGGCAGGAGCAGGTGATCGCTCGTCCGCTTCTCCTCGCTGCCGTCGATGACACCGTAACCGGCAATGACGATATTTTCAGCATTGACGGCAAGGAAGAAGCCGTATACGTACGCGTCCCGATCCAGGATCACGGCGGTGTTGGAAAACAGCTCTACCCGCCCGATGCGATGCACACCCGCGCCAAAGCGGAGAACCGTAGCCATCCCCTCGGCATAGGCCTCAAAATCCTTGATGGGATTGTAGAAAACGTGGAGTGCCTCGTGGAAATCGTCAGCCTCTATTGTGTAAGCACCCGCGGAGGACAGGGTCAGGGTGGCGGTGTTCTCGGTCACATCGGCTTGGATACCGCGGGACAGCGGGCGCACCAGCACCTCGGCGGGAGGCATCTTGTAGGTGACGGTTATGGTAACGGGCTCGTCCGCCTCAAAGGTCAGCATGGGGGCAAGCTCGGTTTGATTTAAGGGTCGTTGGCATCCCGGCCAGGATGTATTGTAGGGCATGGCCGATACCCGCACGGCGGGGGTTGGGGCAGGCTGACCGTTGACGGTTACACGGCAGTCTGTATACAGCGCCTCGGTCACGGGGGGATGGTGCAGGATGAGCATAGCGGACTCCTTTCGGGGTGTATCACCCTTTTTATATCATAAAATCAGGAAATTGTCAAGTCTCGTATATGAATTTGAACAGAAGACGGCAAAAAGAGGGACTCACACAGCGGCGAGTCCCTTGGATATTCAGTTTTCTGCGTCCACCTCGGGCTCGGGCGTGATGAGGGGGCTCCGCTCAGGCAGGTGGAGGCTGTCCACCTCAGGCTCGGGCATGATGAGGGGTCTCCGCTCGGGCAGGTGGAGGCCGTCCACCTCGGCGGCTTGCATGGCGTGGAAAATGCGGTGGCGCAAACCCTTATGCTGGCGCTCCAGGGTTGCGAGAAGCTGCTTCATGGATTCCCGCTCGGTGTTCTCGTTGGCGGGGCAGGCAGATTCCACCACGGGTAGCTCTACTGCTGCGGCGAAGGCGCGCACCTCCTTTTCGGGGGTGTAGAGCAGGGGACGGATGACCCGCAGATCCACGCGGGAGAGGTAGGTGACAGGCTGGAAGCACCCGATGCGCCCCTCAAAGAACAGGTTGAGCATGAAGGTCTCCACAGCGTCATCGAAATGGTGTCCCAGGGCTACGGTGTTACAGCCCAGCTCCTTGGCGGCGTTGTTCAGAGCACCGCGGCGGAGCTTGGCGCAGAGGGAGCAGGGATTGGATTCCTTCCGTACGTCAAAGATGATCCGCGCGATTTCCGAGGGAACCACGTGGTAGGGAACGCCCAGCCGCTCGCACAGGGCGCGGATGCCCCCGTAGGGGGCTTCGGGCAATTCCTTTCCTTGGTTAGCCTCAATGCCCCCAAAGCCCATGTCCACCGTGATAGCGATGAGCTCAAAGGGTTGGGGATAGAATCGCTTGAGTCCCGCCATGGCGTGGAGCAGGGTCAGGGAATCCTTGCCCGCCGATACGCCCACGGCAATCTTGTCCCCCGCGCGGATCATGCCGTAGTCGTCCACGGCGCGGCGGGTGTAGCTGAGTATATGCTTCATGTGATCCATAGGTTTTCCTCTTCTACTTTCGGTTTTCGCCCGTAAATCGGGACGGAAATCCGCAGTTTTCGTAAACAAAGTCCGAGTCGGCGGTAGGCTTCATGGGTTGAGCCGGTTTTTCGGGATTCATGGGATCCGCTTCCCATAGGCACAGGGGCGGGGTCACCAGCAGGGAGGGGGCGGCGTATTTGACCGCCTCCACCAGCACCATGGAGGGCAGCGAGGCGATGGTCGCCTGTACCGTGGTCATGCGCTTGGGCTCCAGATGAGCCTCGCGCAGGCCCTCAAAGAGGTCTCCCAGCCGTTCGGGACGGAACACGCAAAGGAATCGGCCTCCGTGCCTGAGAAGCCGTCCTGCGGCTCCGCAAAAGTCCTTGACCGTTCCGCAGACCTCATGACGGGCTATATACTTTTCGTCGGCGGTGTTCCTCGCACCGCTGGCAGGGGCCATATAGGGGGGATTGGCGGTCACCACGTCCACCTCGCCGCCCACCGTGGCGGCGGTGATCTCCCGCACGTCGGCACACAGGGCTGACAGACGATCGGCCATTCCGTTGAACTCGGCGTTTCGCCGAATCAACTCCCCGAAAGCGGGCTGGATTTCCACTGCCGTAAAGCGGGAGACCTTGTCCCTTGCCAGGCACAGAAGGGGAATGATTCCTGTCCCGCTGCCCAGATCCACCGCCACGGCGGACTTTTTGGGGCGCAGGTATGCCGCGAGCAGGTAGGCGTCTGTCCCGAAGGTCAGGCCGTCGGCTCGTTGGATCAGCCTGATATGTTCATTGACCTCGTGCAGGGTCTCTCTGTCCCGAAGCTCCATTGGTAGTCTCCTTTCGCCGGGAAAATATTGTATAAATTTGGGTTTATCGGGGAGCGGGAGAGCGGCCTCCGGCGGCCGGATCTCCAAAAACTTTTACAAAGGGTTATTTATCAATGATTATTTAAAAGTTCTTGGGATTCTTAAACCCTTCTTTCAAGAAGGGTTTAAGTGGGGGTGGATGGGGCAAAGCCCCCTCGATAAACCCCAATTTGAAGTCCTTGTTCATTTGCCATAGAAACAACATCTCCCGACCTCTCGCGCAAAATGCGGCCGAGAAGTCGGGAGTGTTGTTACGGTATGATACCGCAGGTTGAATTACTCAGCCTTGGGAGCCTCAACAGGGCAAGCGTCTGCGCAGGAACCGCAGTCGATGCACTTGTCAGCGTCGATCTCGTACTTGCCGTCAGCCTCGTAGATAGCCTCGGTGGGGCAGTTCTGGGCGCAAGCGCCGCAGGAGATGCAATCATCGCTAATCTTGTATGCCATTGTCATGACCTCCGTTTAAGTATTTGCTCATATCCGCTGAGCAAAAGCGAATATGGCTTCTCATCTATTATATCACAAATTCATTTTTTTTCAAGGGGTAAGAGGGAATTTCTCGTCGAAAATCCGTGGAAAAGATGTTAATAATCTGTGAATCGCAGATCAGACCTCCCGAAACCCGCCTTATTCGTCGGAATCGGGTTCGCTGACGGTTTCCTCGGGGCGGGGAGTACGTACCTGCGCCTCCACCAGCTCGCGCTTATACTTCTTAGGGGCGGAGTCGGGCTGATTCCGCAGACTGACCTTGACCTCACCTTGGAGCGGGAAGATCTCGGTGACCACGCCGGGCCCGTCGGGGGTATTCACGAAGGTGCCCTGAGCAGGAGTCTTGCGGATCTCCTCTACGTAGGTGTCGTATTCGAACCGCAGGCAGCACATGAGACGTCCGCAGCATCCCGAGATCTTGGAGGAGTTCAGGGACAGATTCTGCTCCTTGGCCATCTTCATGGATACCTGACCGAAATCAGACAGGAAGGTGGAGCAGCACAGGGGACGGCCGCAGGCACCCAGACCGCCGATCATGCGGGATTCGTCACGGATGCCGATCTGCCGCATCTCAATGCGGACGTGGAACACACCCGCCAGATCCTTGACCAGCTCACGGAAATCCACCCGCCCGGCGGAGGTGTAGTAGAACAGGAGTTTGGAGTTATCAAAGGTGTACTGAATGGAGACCAGCTTCATGTCCAGCTTGTGCTCGGCGATCTTCTGGACACCGATGGGATAAGCGGCCTCTTCCTTTTCGTGATTCTCCTTATTGTGGGCGATATCTGCCTCGGTGGCGATGCGTACCACGGGGCGCAGGGGAGGCACTACCATGGACTCATCCACGAGGCGGTTGGCGATGCAGACCTCGCCGAACTCCAGACCCCGTGCAGTTTCCACGATGGCGTACTGGCCGACCTTACAGGTCAACTGTCCCGGATCAAAGAAGTAGGTCTTGCCGCCCGCACGGAAACGGATGCCCGCAATGATCAGCTTCCCTTCGGGGAGCACGTCGGGAATGGTTTCCTCGCGGCGGGCGAATACGTCCCGCTCCAGGATACGCTCCACCTCGGCGGCATCCGGCGCGTCATCGGGATCCACAGGGGTAGCCTTCACGTTATCGTCGATCAGCAGATTCTCCATGTCGGGTAGATCGGCCTGTGTTGCCGGACGGCGGATGTTGCGTTGGGGACGGCCGGTAGCGGGGGGCTGACGGCGAGGCTCGGTGGCAGGAGCCTGTACGGGAGATTTCACCTCCTGCACCTCGGGGGCTTGTGCGGGAGCCTCCTGCTCATTTTGCGGACGGGGCGCGCGATTTTGATTGCCGCCGTTGCTTCCGTTCTTTTCGCCGCGGTTGCGATTGCGGTTGCGATTACGGTTATGCCCGTGGTTGTGGGGGCGCTTTCCCTCGCCGGCTCCTTCGGAGCGAGGGAGGTTCTTTTCGTTGTTCTCCATGATGGATTCCTTTCTCGTGTATGGGTACTCGGTCTGTGACCGAGGCAATTCCTGTGTTTCTTACGTGTTGATGTCGACTGCCAGTTGCATGAGGGTCAGGCGGACGTTTCCGTTGCCCTCCAGACTATCGGCGGCGCGCCCCAAGGCGCGGTAAATGCGAAGCAGGGCACGGGTGGTGAACCGTCCCGCCAGCTCTTCGGCGGCGTTACGGTCGGTATAGTATTTCAGCTTGACGGCCTCTCCGTGGCGGAGAAGCACCAGATCCCGGATCGCCAGAGTGATGAGGGCGATGACCTCGGATACGCCGTCCCGCTTGTTGCCAAAGCCCGTCAGCACGGCGGGGAGCTTATCGTACCGTCTTGCGGCGCATACGCCCATGAACTCGTCGCACAGGGTACGAAGCTTCATGATGGGCTTTACGGAGCGAGTGTCCGCCAGAGTCAGCGCCTGGCCGATGCAACCGTCAGCCCGCAGGAGTACGGCGGACAGGTCCTCCTCGGACAGGGAGCAGCGGCGTTCTTTCAGGAAGATGCGAATATCCTCGTCGGGGATGGGCTGGGTACGGAGCACGGGTGCGCGGCTAAGGATGGTCTCCAGAAGTGCGTCTGCCTCGTCGCAGAGGAGGAGGAAGAGCACGTAGGGCGGGGGCTCCTCCAGGGTCAGGAGCAGGGCGTTCTGCGCCTGCACCGTCATGGTGTGGGCCTCCTCGATGATATAGATCTTGGTGTCCAGATCGTTGGGAGGGATGAGCACGTCCTGCCGCAGAAAGCGTACCGCCTCCACGCCGATGGAAGCCTTGCCATCCCGTCCGATGAGGTGGATGTCGGGGCATTTACCCTCCAGTACCTTGCGGCAGGCAGGGCAGTCCCAGCAGGGCAGGGGGGCGTCCAAAGGGATCTCGCGGGGCGCGGGGGGCTCGTCCAGGTCGAAAAAGCCCATCTGATCGGCGTCCTCCACGTGGGAGAGGACTTGTCCCGGGCGATTGTGGCAGGCGATGGCGGCGCAGATGTGGCGGGCGATGGTGTGTCGGCCGCTACCGAATCGACCGTCCAGAATGTAGGCGTGGGAGAGTTGTCCCGCACGGATATCCCGATCCAGCCGTTCCATGAGGGCACGGTTGCCGACCACGTCGGTGGTGACTTGATTCTCTATGGCGGCCATGGCGATCTCCCTTCTGCAAACAATACATATTCATTATATAGTATAGCAGAAATCGTGCCGTTTGTCAAGGGCTTTGCCGGGCTGTGCATGGCTTTGCAAAATGAGATTTTTTCACTTTTTGTTTTTTCTCCGTAATGGGAGCCCCAATTATGCGTCTATATGGGTGAGGGAACTTGACAAATGGGGGTTCCCGTGTTATACTGATTAAAAGCCGCAAGGCTGAAAGGAGTCGATATGAAAGCCATGAAATTCAAGCCCGATCTCATTCACGGCCTTTTGTACGCTGTTTTGACGCATGCGGCCGCTTTGGCGGTCACGCTGTGCTCGCTGTTGCTGCTTCCCACCGCATGGGATATTTCCCTGCCCGTATTAACGGGGGCCGTATGCATTCTGTCCCTGCCGCTATTCATTTGGTGGTTTTGGAACAACACCCGCCCGCGGTGCTATCTCGGCATGGCATTTTTGGGTCATATACTCTGCGGCGGTATTGGACTGGTGACTTTCTTTCCTCTGCTGAATACGCTGGACGGTTTCGCGCAATGGTTGCTCTCTGTTCTGCCCTACGATGTAGGCGTAAAGTCTTCGTGGGAAATCGTGGCTGTGTGGGTGTACGACATTCTTGGCTTTGGCATTCTCCTGGCGGTGCTGTGCCTGGGACTGTTGATCTTCGATATCATCCGCTGGAAACGGCATTTGGCAAAACCTTCTACGGAAAGGAGTGAATCCTCCCATGAAGAATCAACGTGACCTGCACACGCCCTTCCGCTCCCATCTCGTTTCAGCGGGTATAGGTACTCTGTACGCCCTCCTGCTCCACCTGGCCGTCTGGTTTGGGTATGGCGGCGCTTACGTTGCCGTCCCCGAGAACGGCAATCATTTGCCCAAGATCCTTGTCCCTGCTTGCATAATGCTCGTAGGGCTGATCATATTCGTCGTGATCAGATCTCTGACCTCCGAGTCGTTAACCTTCTATGGGGCTGTCCTCTTAACGCACATCCTTCTGTCCCTGCTGTTTTTGGGGATCGGCGGGTACCTGATGGATGCGTTGCAAAGCATCAAGGGGGAGGTGCCTCCGGTGGATTCTCCTGACGGAGATCTGAGCTGGATCTATGCCCTGGTGAATTGGATCCTGCTGGCTGTTGGAATGGGGTTGCTTTTGTTCCTGCTTTCGGTAATCTTTACGGTGCGGGACGCTTTGCGGAAAGCTATGGGCCATATCCCCAAGGAAAAGAAAAAAGCTTCCCGTGATTGATTTTCCATTCCGAATCGGTGCACCGTTTCTGGATTTTTTCAAATATACCTTTACAAATCCGCCAAAATATGGTATAATATGAGTAGAATTCAGTTTTCCCCACCCGAAAGGAGCGTTTATGAAGTGTCCTGCCTGCGGTTGCCCCGATCTTAAGGTCATCGACTCCCGTCCCATTGAAGAGGGCAACAGCATCCGCCGTCGCCGTGAGTGCCTGCAATGTACGAAACGGTTCACCACCTTTGAGATGATCGAGACCGCTCAGATCATCGTCCTCAAGAAGGACGGCTCCAAGGAGCCCTTCGACCGTGTGAAGCTCATCAACGGAATCCTCAAGGCCACCCGTAAGCGCGATGTGGATGCCGACGCCATTGTCAGCGAGATCGAGTCCGAGCTTCAGAACACCCTTCACCTGGAGGTTCCCTCGGTGGAGCTGGGTGATCGCGTGCTGGAAAAGCTCCGCGACATCGACGAGATCTCCTACGTCCGCTTCGCTTCGGTGTACCGCGAGTTTACCGACGTAGACTCCTTTATGGATGAACTGAAAAAGCTCAAGAAGAAGCACGCGAAAGCGAGAAAGACCCAGACCGTTCAAGAATAAACCCATGCCCGCGTCGCACCCGCGCCGCACGCTTGCGTGCGCGTATGTGTTCGCGGGCTTTGTGAATAATCTGTAAATATGCAAAAAAACGGGGTAACCGAAGGAGATTTTTATCGTCTTATAGGGTAAGAGCAATGCTCAATTCCCGAAGGAGGCTTCCTGTTATGAAACGAATGCTTCGCAACGCGATTCTCTTGATTTTGATTGCCTGTATGCTCGTGAGCACGATGACCATGTCCGGGTGCATGGCCTCCATTAAGGCGGAGGAAATTTCGGCGGACTACACCCGCACCGCCACCGAGGAAGGGAAGGTCACCGACGCCTTTGTCGCCGCCATGGCGGATTTTTCCCTGACTCTGGCGAATACCACCGTAGCCATGGAGAAGGAGACCAAGGCCAATCACCTGATCTCTCCCCTCTCGGCTATGATCTGCCTGTCCATGATCGCCAATGGCGCGGAGGGCGAGACTCTCAGCCAGATGGAGACCGTGCTGGGCATGAAGATAAGCGACCTGAACAAAGCCCTCTACGCCTATACCGAAAGCCTATACGTGGGGGATGACTGCAAGGTGTCGGTTGCGGACTCCATCTGGTATCGGGACGGGGACAGCTTTACCGTCCGTGAGGAGTTTCTGCAGACCTGCGCCGATTGGTATAAGGCCCAGCAGTATGCCGCTCCCTTTGACGAGTCCACCCGCAAGGATATCAACAACTGGGTGGAGAAGTACACCGACGGTATGATCGATTCTATTCTGGATGAGCCCATTCCCGCCGACACCGTTATGTACGTCATCAACGCTCTGGTTTTTGACGCAAAGTGGGAGGAGGAGTACGAGAAGAAGGATGTTCTCACCGCGAGCTTTACGTCGCCGGACGGCACCAAGACCTCGGTAGAGATGCTCTGCTCCGAGGAATCCCGATACCTTACGGTGGAGGGCGGTTTCGGTGTAGCCAAGCCCTACAAGGGGACTGCCTACTGCTTCGTGGGGCTTCTGCCCAATGAGGGAACCGATGTTTACGATTTCGCAGCCTCTTTGGACGGCGCGGACTGGGTGGCCATGTGGGGGGCTATGACCCGAGAAGCCGTCTACACCCGCATCCCCGAGTTCAGTTACGACAGCGACATGAGGCTGACCCCCGTTCTGCAGGAAATGGGCATGACCGACCTGTTTGATAGCGCGAAAGCCGATCTCGCAGGGATCGGCGGCGGATCGGGCGGCAACCTGTACTGCGACGGTGTCTACCAGAAGACATTCATTCAGGTGGATCGCAACGGCACCAAGGCCGCGGCGATCACTTGGGGAGAGAATAAATGCGAGTCCGCCATGCCCGTGGAGCCCAAGTACGTTTACCTTGACCGCCCCTTCGTCTACGCCATTGTGGACAACGCTACGGGTCTGCCGTTGTTCGTGGGCGTGGTGACCGAGTTGGGGTGATTGGGGTTTACCAGGGGGCGTTGCCCCCCGGACCCCCACTTAAACCCTTCTTGAAAGAAGGGTTTAAGAATCCCAAGAACTTTCAAAAAGGGTCATATGACAATGCTTTTTGAAAGTTTTGGGGTCAAGCCCCTTTTTCAAAAGGGGCTTGCGGGGTGCAGGGGCAGAGCCCCTGCAGAAACTATTGCTGCGAAAGGAGATACATATCATGAAATACTACGGAAAAGAAAAATGCCGCATCCTCAAGGAGATCCGCGCCGAGATCGCTAAGGCCAACGACATTGAGTGGGTGGTATCCGAGTGCAAGCACCAGGGCAACTGCAAGGGTACCTGCCCGAAATGCGAACAAGAGGTGCGCCAGCTGGAAGACGCTCTGGCCAAGAGGGAAGCACTGGGCAAAACCGTGGCCGTGGTGGGCATCTCTGCCTCCATCGCCCTGTCGGTGACGGGGTGCATCAATCCCTTTCCCCAAACCACGGCGGGTGAACCCGTAGCCGGTGGCTTGCTGCCGCCCGAACCAACGGCAGAGGAGACCTATGTGGCAATCGACGGAGAGATGCTGCCCCCCGAGACCGAAACGGCCTGCGATCTGCCCTTCCCGGGCGTACCTGTGGAGGAGTTTACTGACGAGGTCTTGATGGGAGATGTTGCCATCGAGGGAGAGTTCATCCAGGAAGCAACCGAGGAAACCACCGAGCCCGAGATCGTGGATATCATGGGCGAGCCCGCGGAGTGATACCATGAGCGAATCGACCAATCTCACTTTTCCACTGGCCTTCTGCGACCGCCTCCGCATGGCTACCGACGGTGCCGGGGTGACCGCGCTGGTGGGTGCCTACGGTTGTCCCCTGCAGTGCAAAATGTGCATCAATCCCCATACCTGGCACAAGAGAAGTGACGGCAAGCCCGATTTTGAGCGGGTTACCCCCGAGCAGCTCTACGACCGCGTGAAGATCGACAGCCTCTACTACCTGGCCACGGGCGGCGGTGTGACCTTTGGCGGCGGCGAGCCTCTGCTCCATACGGATTTCATCACTGCCTTTCGCGCCCTCTGTCCCAAGGATTGGCACTGCTACGCCGAGACTTGTCTGAACATCCAGCAGGAGCACGTTCTTGCGGCGGCGAATGTGGTGGATTGGTTTTTTGTGGATATCAAGGACATGGATCCTGCCATCTATACACGGTACACCACTCGGGACAATGCCCTTGTCAAGGAAAATCTTCGTACTCTCCTGTCCCTTGTGGGGGCTGACCGCGTGACTGTTCGGGTGCCCCATATTCCGAGCTTCAACACCGATGCCGACGTGGAAGCATCGGTGACCGAGCTGAGGTCTATGGGGGTGAAAAAGCTGGACGTGTTTACGTACAAAGAGCCCAAAAAGAAAATCCGGAAATAACAGAAGACCTCCGCTCGTGCGGAGGTCTCTTTGTCTTGTATGTATGGATTTACCGTACCAACAGATACAACATGAATCCGAATTCAGCCAGTCCAACCACACCCATGATGATCAGTCCCGCTCCGTGGGGCTTACGGACACGGACGGGGGTGATGAAGGCGATGGCCGTGATCGCGAGAAACAGGGGATAGAGCCAAGGTGCGATGGCGGTGAGTACCCCGCCAAAGGAGGCCAGGAACTCGGAAACCGCGAAAACCATGGGGAACACCACGGCGGCCGTGGTAACGGGAACGCCTTGGAAATGGGTGCGCCGTCCCGTTTCGGTGCTTTGGCGAGTCTCCTCGGTGACATTGAAGTAGGCCAGGCGGATGAGCGCGCAGAGGACATACAGAATACCCACCACGCAGGCAACTGCTTGAGCGGCTTTGTTTGCGGAGGGGATCACGGTCGCGCCGATCACGGCGGGTAGAACGCCGAAGCAGACGATATCGCAAAGGGAATCGATCTGGATACCAAAACGCTTTTCTTCGTCGGTGCTCTTTTTGCGGGTACGGGCGATCTTGCCGTCAAACATATCGCAGATGCCCGAGGCCAGAAGGCAGAACAGAGCCGCATAGGGATGCCCCGAGGCGGCCAGGCAAATACCGACCGAGGATATGAGAAGACTTACGTACGTCAGAATGACTGTGTAATTGTAAAAACCGATCATGAGAGGCTCCTTGTCAAAATCCGTATACCGCGCCTTTGCGCGACGATGCTCTTATTCATGTATTATACAACATTTTTGGAATATGTGCAAGATGTTTGGGGAAAAATTTCGACAAAAAATGCACGGTTCGTTTGGAAGTGAAGGAATGACCTTGACAAACCGAGGAAAACTGTGTATAATAGATTTCGATGACCGCCCCGTGAGGGCGGATTTTCTGCCATGGAGTGAAAACGTGAAAATATCCCGATTCTTGTCCACCCCTACGGGGGGTGTGACCCGTGCTTCCGCCCCCGCCGCCGAAGGGCAAACCATTCCCACTGATGCGGGAACGGTTTTGGCGATTGCCTTGGACGTGGGAGCCGAGACCCTGCGGGTGGGCGGCGAGATCCACCGTGTGGAGGATACCGTGATCCGCATCTGCCGTGCCTACGGTGCCGAGGCGGTGGAAGTGTTTGCCATTACGTCCCTCATAACCGCCGAGGTGCGTATGCCGGACGGATCTTACGCCACACGCAACCGCCGTGTGCCAACTACCTACAATCACCTCGCACGTCTGGAGGCTCTCAACGCTCTGTCCCGCACCATCTGTAAGCATCCCATATCGGCCAGCGAGGTGAACACCCGCCTGGAGGCCATCCGCGGTTACCGTCCCGTTCCCGAGTGGCTGTGCTATATGGGCGGTATGTTGGCTACGGGCGGTTTTGCCGTGTTCTTTGGCGGTACGCTTATGGACGGCGTTGCCGCTGCGGTTATTGCTTTTTTTCTGACTCTTTTTGCCCGTTTGCGCCCCCTGCGTATCAACAGTATGGTCAAATCTCTCATCAGCTCCTTCGCGGCGGGGGTTTTGTCGGTACTTTGCGTTACTTTGGGCTTTGGCGATAACGTGGACAAGATCATCATCGGCACCATCATGCTGGAGATCCCCGGTTTGTCCTTTGGTAACGCCTTGCGCGACCTGCTTTGCGGCGATACCCTGGCAGGCACCATGCGGTTCATCCAGGCGGTACTGCAGGCGCTCATGGTCGCGCTGGGCTATATGGCCGCACTCGTGCTGTTCAACCAGCAGATCGGAGGTTGATGGCTGTGAAGGACGTTATTGTGTCTCTGATTACCGCCGCCCTCGGTACGTTGGGCTTCTCGATCCTGTTCTATGTCCACCCGCGTCGCTTGACACTGGCAACGCTGGGCGGTGTGCTCACCACAGCCGTGTACCTGTTAGCCGGACATCTCCTCGGCGGAGAGCTTCTTCCCAATCTGTTGGGCGCCCTTGTAGGGGCAGGCTTTTCCGAGATCTGTGCGCGACTGACCAAGGTACCCGTGCCGGTCTATATGGTGCCTTGTGTGATCCCGCTGGTGCCCGGTAGCGCCCTGTATGCGACGATGTTTCATTTCGTGTCGGGTAATTACGCCTCGGCTGCCGATGCGGCTTTGACCACTTTGGTGGTGGCACTGGGCATTTCGGGCGGTATCGTGATCGCCTCGGTGATCGGGTTGCTCATTCGCCCCCGTCTGTTCTCTCGTAAGAATCGTTAATAAATTAAAAACCGCAAAAGCTGCAAATCCCCTTCATACCCCCGGATAGGGTTATCATTTGTGCACGGTGCACAAATAGAAAGTGGAAAGTTTGGGGAAATAAACTCTTTATTTTTGGCGGGATTTTTGGTATAATATCAACGTGTACAAGTGGGCTCACTCTGCCTGCTGTGCGTATCGCGACAGTCAAAATTTTGCGTTATATATTACTTAGGAGGAAATTTTCAAATGGCAAGTGTATCCCTTCGTCACATTTACAAGAAGTACCCCGGCGGCGTAAC
>JAZSBH010000108.1:0-3175 GCA_045602325.1 Eubacteriales bacterium
AGTTTTAGGAAGTCCAGAAACCCTTTTTCAAAAGGGTTTCTGGCGGGGTCCAGGGGCAGAGCCCCTGGCCGATAAACCCAAATTTGAACGTATGCAATTACCGTTACCAGGATGATACGATATGTACATTATACATGGAAATGCATCATTTGTCAAGATGTGAAAAGGGCGATGTTGGCTTTCTCGTGAATCAACGAGAGGTTGATTGACTGTGGGGAGGAAGTGTGCTATAATGACCGTATGAAGGATCGCCGAATCAGGCGAAAACCATTCCCTGACCATTCCATATTTGAAAGGATTACCTATGAAGGATACCATATTGGAACTACTCCCGTCCCGTGCCTTGAAAAACAAAATACGTGAGGTAAGCTACGAATTTACCGAAAAGGAGCTGTTATACATTCTTTTCGAATATGCCCCCACCTTTGAGGAGCGGCTGGTGCTCCTGGATCGCTTTACGGAGACTGCCTCCCCCGAGATTGGGGAGACGGTGCGGTTGATCGCGGCATGGCAGAGACGGATCATCGATGCCTTCCGCGTCCTCGGTGAGGGGGAGGTCTACGAGCTCCACATTAAGGATACCCCCGATAGCTACGACGAAACCTACCTCTGCGGCTCCTATGAGGCCGCCTTGGCTTACATCGACCTGTTCTACGAGGAATATGACACCACCGAAAAGGGGGATTCCACCCGTTACCGCATCGTGAAGCGCCGCATTTATGCAGGAAAGCCCGAAGAGGCCTTTGACGAGGACTACCTGGCCGAGTGCGTGCTGGATCAGTACAAGCGGGTGCTCACGGTGGACGACGAAATGGATCGCTCTCCCTACGGCATTGGCTTTTGCGAGGGACGGGACTGCGATACCTGCGAGAAGATCTGCCTGTATGACCGCAGTTGGGTTCTGTTCCCCTGCTTTACCGAGAATGGGGATCTGGTGAAGTTTACCGACGATAAGGGGGCTGTGCGGTATGGGATCAATTTCCAATGGAACGACGACCCGGCGGATTGCCTGTGCGTTGATCCGCTGGACTCCCTCGCCGTCAGATACCACAGCTTTGAGAACGCTGGAGACGACCACGAGCATCCGCCGCTGCCTTGGGTGGAGCCCGCGAGCATCGAGGAATTGATAAAGAGTATGCGGGAGGACTACCTGGCCTTCATGGCATACCTGAAGGAGCCGGAAGGGAAGTAATGCTCCTAACACGGTAGGGGCGCACCTGTGTGTGCGCCCTCTATCTGCTCGTGGTGGACTCCCCCACATAAACATAGAAAAACCGCCCACCCCAATCTGGGGACAGGCGGTTTTTTATCGCAACTATTAGTCAGCGATATAGGGCAGCAGAGCCACGTTGCGTGCACGCTTGATGGCGGTGTTGACCTCTCTCTGGTGCTTAGCGCAGGTACCGGTCATACGGCGGGGAAGGATCTTTCCGCGCTCGCTGATGAACTTGCGGAGCTTGTTGGAATCCTTGTAATCAATGTAGGCAACCTTGTCTGCGCAGAAGATGCAGACCTTTTTTCTCTTGCCACGCACGAAGGGGCGGGCAGGACGAGCAGTAGTATTCTCAGTCATTTTTCTATCCTCCAATAAATTTTGTGGTGACGGCGGTCATCTGCCTGAATCAGAAGGGCGCCCTTTTAAAAGGGAAGATCGTCGTCGGTCTTGATCTCCTCGAACTTGGGTGCATTGTTGTGCACAGGGGAGGAGTAAGCGGGAGTCGAGTAGGCGTCGGGAGCACCCATGCCATCCTGGGCATTACGGCTTTCCACGAAGTTGGCCTCCTCTGCGATGATATCGGTCATATAACGCTTCTGACCGTTCTGGTCGACCCAGGTGCGGTTCTGGATGCGGCCGCAGATGCAGATGGCCGAACCCTTGCGGAAGTACTTTGCGATGAACTCGGCGGTGTTCTGCCAAGCGGTCACATTAAAGAAATCCGCCTCATTCTGCTGCTGGGCATCACGGGATTGGAAACGGCGGTTGACAGCAATGCGGACGGACACCACGTTGGCGCCACCGGCGGTCTGCTTCAACTCAGGGTCAGCCACAAGACGGCCGGCCAGGATAACCTTATTCAGATTGAGGGACATGCCAAAACCTCCTTGTCGGTTATACGTTGCGGTTTACGGTAGTTTGTAGAAATTACTCAGCGTCGGCGACGGGAGCCTCTTCGACAATGGGAGCCTCTTCGACGACGGGAGCCTCAACGGTCTCCTCGACTACGGGCTCGGAAACCTTCACAGTGGGCTCGAAGTCCAGACGAATGACCATAGAACGCAGAATGTTCTCGTCGATCTGGCAGAGACGCTCGAACTCAGCGGGGAAGTCAGGCTGACCCTTGAAGGTGACCACGACATAGTAGCCCTCGGGCTTGTCGTTGATGGGGTATGCAAGACGGCGCTTGCCCCACTCGTTGACCTCGTAGACGGTCTCTGCATTGTTGCTGATCAGACCGACAAACTTCTCAACCGAGGCCTTGACAGCGTCCTCGCCGCCGGTTACGTCGACGACGAACATGCTCTCATAATAGTTGTTGATGTTTTCCATTTTATTACCTCCTTATGGACATCAGACCGCGCATTTGTTTTTTTCGCGGTAAGGAGACGGACGCACGATGGCAGTCCGTACCGAGGTAATATTATACCACAATTTTGAAGGCTTGTCAATACTTTTTTGAAAAAATACATCTACGTACCTGTCAAAAACATTTCTGTTTCAAGGGGAATCGTTGGGCAATATTGATCAATGTGAGATCTGCACCATTTCGACCCAGACAGATCCGGGAGTGTGGACGGGAAGGGAAGTACTGCTCCCTAGCATCGAGACAGGTGCAAGTTGCACAACGTTAACGGGAAATTTCACAAATCGTTTGTTAAACTTTTTTTCAAAAAACGCTTGACAATTCCATGTCCTTGTGGTATAATAATCAAGTCGTCAGGAGCAACTGCTTCGGAAGGACATCTGGGTGTGGCGCAGCTGGTAGCGCGCTACCTTGGGGTGGTAGAGGCCGCAAGTTCAAGTCTTGTCACTCAGACCAAATAAAGCCTTGAAAACATTGAGTTTTCAAGGCTTTATTTTTGGCATCCAAATAAACCCCCAGTTCTACTGGGGGAGCCGAAAGCGAGCGAAGCGACAATAAAAAGGGCGAGCTACAAGCAAGCCCGAAGCAAAAAG
>JAZSBH010000109.1:0-10058 GCA_045602325.1 Eubacteriales bacterium
CTCCTTGGCTCACAGAACGACATGGCTACGATCCGACTTCCTGCGTAGGCCTCGGTGATGAGCTTTTTGATGAGGGTGGTCTTACCGGCACCCAGGAAGCCGGAGAAAATGTCGATCTTTGTAACGGTCATGATGGTTCCCTTCTATATGATCTTATTTTTACCATGGTTGGGAGCAAAATACTCCACTTTTCATTATACCCCTTTTCGGGGTGGTTGTCAAGGGTTTTGGGGAGAAAAAGCTATATACACGATTTTTATTGCGTTGTCATTTCCTCCGTATGCCAAAAACAGCCGCACCCGAAGGTGCGGCTGAACATTGTATTGTTTTTTGAGGAGCAAGAGTAATTACAACTATTTCAATAATTGCTGATCACCAAATTTAAGTGTTTTTTACTCATCAACCAGTGTCGGCTTATAAACCTCAGTATATATGACTTCCCCCGTTTCAATATTCCTTTCGGTATAAAGGAATGAAACCTCCTCTGGTGGAATTCCATCAAGCATTTGTTTCAACATGATTTTTCCCGCTACAGTATTTACCACCCGTATCAAGGAATCCAATTCGGAGCCGCCTTCTTCTAACAATTTAGGTGAAAAGTACACCGTTACACTTGACAAATCCTCGCTCACGTCTACATCCGATCTGTTATCCAATTCAGGAAATTCCACCAGCCACTCTTTCATGGCCTCTGCTTGAGATTCGGTTAACACAAGAACTAAATGACCGTTCTTATCAACGGATGATCTTCTTCGAAAATCTCCAACGGTGTCCATGCAATCATGCCCGAAATTCAGCAGCTGTTTCGGAGTACGGTCGAAAACCCTCTCACATTGCTGGGCGTGTATGTGGTATTCCTGTGTTTTTTGACAGCCAATCAAAGACAAAACTGCCACAATGATGACAACCAAAAACATTTTTCTTGCGAATTTGGATAACATCAAAAGACCTCCTTACTTCTCAACTATTGTTGGTGTCACAGTTTCAGTATATATGACTTCTCCTGTTTCAATATTTTTTTGGATACAAAAAATCGAAATATCCTCGTCTGGAACACCATCAAGCATTTTTATCAAGACAATTTTTTCTGCTACAGAAGTTGCAGCACGTGACATATTTTCAAATGCAATACTGTCTCTTTCCGATAATCCGGGCAAATAATATATCGTTATAGATGACAAATCTTCGCTCACTTCTATATCCGATCTGTCCTTTAATTCGGAAAATTCCATCAACCAATCTTTCATAGCCGCTCTCTGAGGCTCGGTTAGTACAAGCATCAGATGGCCGTTCTGATCGACGTATGATTTTTTTCGAAAATCCCCGACCGTATCCAAGCAATCAGGCTCGGATTTCAGCAGTTGCGCAGGTGTACAGTTGAAAATTCTCTCACATTGCTGAGCATGTATGGGGTACTTGTGTGTTTTTTGACAGCCAATCAAAGACAAAACTGCCACAATGATGACAACAAAAAACATTTTTCTTGCGAATTTGGATAACATCAAAAGTACCTCCTTACTTCTCAACTAATGTCGGTTTCCAAGTTTCAGTATATATGACTTCTCCCGTTTCAATATGTTTCGCGGTATAGAGAATTGAAATATCCTCCATTGGAACCCCCTCAAGCGCTTTTTTGGTGACTATTTTTGCCGCCACAGAACTTATAGCACGTGACATTCCTGCGAACTCAATACTGTCTTCCGTAAATGTTTCAGGCAAATAGTATATCGTTATACTCGACAAATCCTCACTCACATCAACATCCGTTCTGTCCTTTATTTCGGGGAATTCCACCAGCCACTCTATCATGGCCTTTTTTTGAGACTCGGTTAACACAAGAACCAAATTACCGTTCCTATCGACGTATGATTTTTTTCGAAAATCCCCGACCGTATCCAAACAATCATGCTCGGATTTCAACAGTTGTTTCGGGGTACAGTCGAAAACCCTCTCACATTGCTGGGCGTGTATCCGATATTCCTGTGTATTTTGACAGCCGGTCAGCAGCACGACCGCCACAATGATGAAAACCAAAACCAGTCTTCTTACGGCTTTCGATAGCATGACTGTTCCCTCCTTTATGCCCGTGTGTAATTGAAACGTTTGATTTCTGTGCAGGAGATACTTTATTATACTCGGATTTTCAATGGTTGTCAAGGGTTTGGGGGAGAAAAATAGAACCCCGCCGAGGACTTCGGCGGGGGAATCGTCATTGAATCTTACCCATTCTTTCAGAAATGTCGCTGAACCACTTCGTATGTCTGTACGAATCAAAGCAATCCATATGAAGCTCGTCTTGAAGCAGATGCACCACTCTCCTGTTATCCGACGGTGCGCCGCTGATATGCCACCCCTTGACAAGCGGATGGTTCAAGTCGTGCTCCACGACAAGCATGGACTTTTCGGCGCATTCCCACGCCCTGATCAAATGATACTTGATGATGTTTTCATCCTTCCCGAGAGATGCCTCATCCTCAGCAATGCTTTTATGAAGCATACACAAATTTTGAAGATTCTCAAAATCCATGTCGTCATCGGGGAATACCAATTCATACATGGCGGCGATGGCTTTACTGACTGCCTGTGTGTATTCAAATCCACCCGGAACAGTCGGGCACTCAATCAATCTGGCACCCATATAGAACAGGCGATTCAGATACCAATAATTCGCAAAACGGAATACAGACAGCATCTCCTCCCCGTCCTCGGTGATCTGCACCAGAAGCGGCTCCAGGGAGTGCATGATGGAATGAGCTTCATACGCCCACCGCTCAGCCATGTCCGAATTCCCTGCATGAGCATACGTACGGGCGACCTGCTCGATCGCCTGCCCCTTAAAGTAGATGCCGCAATCGCTGTGACATATTTCGGTGCCCAGCTCTACGATCTCCTTTTGGTATTTCTCTTTATCCGTATCAAAGTACGCTGACATCAGCATTTCCTTGACTCGGATATTGTTAGGCATACGGTGATATGCCTCCTGCCAGATCGGAAGGGTGTCCGAAATGCGACCGGTGCGTTGCAGATCCGCCGTCTTGGCTTCGTATTCGTGATACAGCTGTTCCTCGTCGATCCGCTCCGCCTGCAGAAGCTCATCAACCGTAATGCCAAAGAAACGGGCGATCTCGGGAAGCAGAGATATATCGGGATAGGTAGTGGAGTTCTCCCACTTGCTGACAGCCTGATAGGAGACGTTCAGATACTGCGCCAGCTTTTCCTGGGAGATGTTCTTCTCCTTGCGAAGGCTTTTCAGTTTATCAGCCAAATTGATTTGCATGGTATTTCTTCCTTTCTTGGTTTCTTGTAGCTACGGTTTTATTATACATCGAAAGCGATGAGAATACAATAACCTGATATTTGAATTTCGGTTGACTGACTCAACCAAAAAGGGAGAGGCCAAAGCCCCTCCCTCAAAATATGTAATTACTCTCCGCGATATACGAAGTTGAGTCTACCCAGAGGCGCCACGTCGCCTTTATCGTAGAAGTCCTCAATCATGCGATACTTCTCACGGCTGTCAGCCACCTTGAACCACAGGGTGAAGTTGTCGTGATCCAGGCCGATGGCCTTGCGGGGGACGCTGATGCGCATGACATCACCGCGCACCTCGTAGTGCAGAAGCAGATCGGGCACGTCCACACACTTCAAGTCGTCACCCTCGCCCACGATCTTGCCGAGTGTAGTGGTGCCGTCCTTACGGGTGTGGTGGTTAAGCACGTACTGGTAGCTCTGGCCGCCCTCGACGTTGAGGAAGATCTTCATCCAGGAGCCCGCGCCCAGAGGATCCGAGATTTGATCCTTTGTGCGGATGGTGAAGGAAATGCTGTCCTTGTCGTGCTTGACGCCGATCTTGTCCATAACGTTCCGCTGGGTAAAATTGGCGTAGATCACGCCGCCCTGACCCTCGGCATGGCGGTGCATATCCCCGTCCAGGAAGCAATCGTAGACAGCGGGGGACTCGGTAAAGCTCTTGCGCCAGTCCACGTCCACCGATTTGACAGCGGGGTAGACGGGAGTCGCGTCGGTTCCCTTATACTTACGCACGTAGCTGACAAGCTGCATGAAGTAGTTGTCGAAGTAACCGCCCCGCATCATTTCGATGTCGCGGCTGTACTCGTAGTTGGCGCAGTCCACGAACATAACGGGACGCTCGGGAATACCGCTCCAGTAGCCTGCGATCCACTCGTTCCAACCCGTGACCAATACGATGGGTGGGTCGGTCTCAATGGCACGGTCGAACTGCTCGGCAAAATTATACCCCTTCTTCCAGGCGTCGGGATCGGGATCGTTGGCGCCGTTGTGGTAGGCACGGCCGCAGTTGGTGGTCTCACCGTAGAGGACGGAGTCGCCGAAACGGATATTACCGCTGTGCTGGGCAATGGAGACGTTGATGACCTCATCTACGCCGTCCAGATTAGCAAAGACCCGCTGGGGGTGGGTAAAGTCCATCCAGGGCCAGCCGCCCAGCTTGTCGGGCTCGTTAGGCCACTGGGACATCTTGATGTTGAAGAACTCACGGCACTCGGGGGTGCATTCCTCCTTGACTGCGATGATGACAGGCTTGCCGTCCATGCAGAACCAGGTATCCTGGCAGTAGCCCGGCTTGTAGATGGAGTCATAGATATCCAGCACCGTCAGACCCGAGGCGGTGTTGGTGTAGAACATGACCTTGGGAATCTTCCAGCCCTCGTCGTGGTACTCCTGGAGTACCCGCATGACCAGCTTGGCGTTATCTCGGTAGATAGCGGCGTTGGTGGTGTCGAAGAAGAGAAAGTCAATATCAGCCTGCATGATGAGCTTCATGTGCTTGCGGACTACCCATTCGTCGTTGGAATAGTAGTAGCCGTAAAAGGGCTCGCCCCAGTGGTGGTACACACCGTGACCGCCCCACAGGGGAGATGCGGGCTTATGGCCGATATCGGGGTCCTGCGCGACGATCTTGGAGATATCGTAGGGCTTGTGACGGCCGTGCTCACCCAGCCAGAGGAAATAGAAAAGACCGACCATCCGGTTTTCCTTGACGGCAGGAGCGCCGCTGACGGTATCGGGGGTAGGTCTGCCCAGGGCATCCACGGCCATCAGGGGACCGCCTGCGACCTGCTTTTTGTAGTTCGCCATAATGAAACTCCTTTCGGGGTATAGATACAAGATTTCGTGTGCAGCTCTTATGCGTGCAAGTATATTATATCGAAGATGGGAGCATTTGTCAATGCATTTTCGGGAATTTGTACCAAAAAACTTCAGGAAAAAGCCCTAAAAAGTCGTGAAAATTAAATTAAAAAAAGACTTGACAAAACCTCTCTGTTATGCTATAATATACGAGTGCTGAAAAGCATACGCGGTGTTAGCTCAGCTGGATAGAGTGCCTGGCTACGAACCAGTAGGTCGGGGGTTCGAATCCCTTACACCGTGCCAAAACCACCCATGGCTTGCCATGGGTGGTTTTTTGCACAGGGTAAAGGTGAGACACCCGTTCAAGTTGCCGGAAAGTAAAAAAGTTTCCGCGTTGCAGCGACCGCAGGTCGCGGAGTGCAACTTGATGCCGAGCTTGCTCGGCGGGGTTCAGAATCCCTTATACCGTGCCCCAAAAAAGAGCTGTCTCAAAGTAAAAGAGGCAGCTCCTTTTTTCTGTAAAATTATACCTTCCCATTCACCGTCACCACCACTACCTCCCTCGGATTAAAAAACCTCGGGATCAGCGGAAACGTATTACACACCCCTCGGGAAATGACTAACCGACCCTCGTGCACCCCGGATGTGTACTTAGGGAACAGATGCTGGTCGGGGGCGTAGACACCGCGACCGAAGATCCGCCACTGACCGCCATGGGCGTGACCTGACACGATCAGGTCGATGTCATAAGAGCGGAGGTAGCGGTCGAAATATTCGGGATGGTGGCAAAGCAGAAGCTTGTAACCGGGGGTCTTGGTGTAGGCGTCCAGCCAGGATAGGTCGGGCACCCACCCCGGGTTCAAAAGCCCCGAGCCCAGACCACCGATGACCAGGCCCTGCCAGGTAACGTAGGACTCATCCAAGACGGTGGCTCCGCTTTTCTCGATAGCCTCCCGCCACTCATCCCGTATGACGAAGGGAGGGAGCTCCCCCTGTCCCGCCAGTTTGGCCTTATAGATACGGCCGTGACAGCCGCCGATCTCGTGGTTGCCGAAGGAATAGAAGGTGGGGGCGATGGCGGTGCACTCGGCGAGAAGACCTAAACCGGGACGGTGCACCTCGGATGCGGGGCGATCCAGGGCCTCGGACAGATCCCCGGGAATAAGAATAAGATCGGGTTTCTCCTGCTTCAGAATGGGCAGGATGGTATCGTAAGGACGGTCGTGGAGATCCGCCACAACAGCCGCCTTGAAGGAAACATCTGACTTGGCAGACTTCAGTCGATAGTGGGTAGTTTTCATGGATTCTCCTTCCCTTCCCGGCGTTCTTTCACGGCATTGCGAACACTTCCGAAGAGCCATACGAGAAACTGTATCAGACAGATACCGAACATAGCTCCCGCAAAATCAATGCACACATCGCGGACACTGGGGCCGCGCTTCGAGAATATCTGGTGCACCTCATCGGATATGGCGTAAAGCAGGCAAAATGCCGAGGGGTAGATCCAGCTTTGCCAATAGGCAATTTTTTTCCGATACAGGAAGCGCCGCAAAAACAGCATCAACCCCGCGGTCAAGAATCCCAAAAGCGTATATTCCAAGAAATGAGCCGCCTTCCGTACGATTCCATGGGCTTCTTCAAAGACAGCCAATCGCTCGTAATACCCCAACTCGTTGTAGTCCGGATACAGAATACTGACAACCAGCGTAGTCACACCGGTGCTTCGCTCTCCCGACTCATCCTTGCTCTCGGCAGAAAAGCAAAAAATGATCACCATATTGATCACGACAAACAGGGCTATGCAAAGTGCGATCATGACATAACGCAGTGGGTGTTTACAGAAACGGCGGCGGGGGTGATTGGTTGGGGTTTCCTTGTGCATGGTAGATCCTTTCAAAATGCGGTATTGAACTGATTATAACACCATTCGAAAAAAAAGTCAATCCGATTCACAGAGAATTCATATAAGAATTCTTCCCTGACGCGGAATACTCCGTATCAGGGAAGTTTTTTTATCAGGATATGTCGATTATGCGTTATAGGTTCCCTCGGTAGACGAGAACACCGCCTCGATGTCCTCCTTGCGACGGGAGGTCTTGACATGCTCAAAGAGCAGGTCGCGGAACTTATGCTCGTCCAAAGGCAGGGTCACGGCCTCCCCCGTCCAGGCGGAGAGGTGCATGGCGTTGGAGATGGTCAGACCGTTGATGCCTTCCCTACCGTCCGCCACCAGGGGCTCGTCGCGGAGGATGGCCCCCGCAAAGGCGTTGAGTACGCCCACATGCTGGGGGTTCTGGCCGTCGGTCTCCACGGTGACGCGCTGGCTACGGGGAGCGGCGAAGGCGGTCTTGTTGGTGGCCGAAAATTCGGATTCGGTCATGTCCAGCTTTATGAGGGTAATGGAGCCGCCGTCGGTGATGATGGTACCGCCGTCGCAGACGATCTCCAGACGGTTGGTGCCGGGGGCGTCGCCGGTGGTGGTGATGAAAGTGCCCGTGGCGCCGTTCTCGTACTCCACATAGGCAGTCACGTCGTCCTCCACCTCGATGTCGTGCCACTTACCGAAGTGCATCTTGACGTCGATGGTCTTGGGCATACCGCAGATCCACTGCCAGAGATCCAGATTGTGGGGGCACTGGTTCAGGAGCACTCCGCCGCCCTCGCCCGACCAGGTAGCGCGCCATGCGCCCGAATCGTAGTAGGCCTGAGGACGATACCAGTTGGTGATGATCCAGCTTGTGCGCTTGATGGCACCCAGCTCGCCCGAGTCCATGATCTCCTTAACCTTGCGGTAGATATGGTTGGTGCGCTGGTTGAACATCATGCCGAATTTCAGCTCTGGGTGCTTATCCGCCTCGGCCATCATATCGCGAACCTGCAGGGTGTATACACCTGCGGGCTTTTCGCACATGACGTGGAGTCCCGCCTTCATGGCCTTGATGGCGTAGTCGGGGTGGCCGTAGTGGGGGATGGCGATGATGACGGCGTCGACAAGGCCGGAATTAAACATCTCGTCGCCATCAGCGAAGGTAGCGATGTCAGGGTAATTATTCTCAGGCTTACTCTCGCGGTGAACGGCGAGACGGCCGAGAGCAAACTCCAGGCGGGCGGGGTTGAGATCGCACACGGCGGTCACTTCAATCTCGGGGCACTTGTCGTTCAGAATGTTTTCCAGGTGTCCCGAGCCCATGTTGCCCATGCCAAGGATGCCGAGTCTGACTTTTTTCATGATGGTGGTTTCCTTTCTTATGTGTGGTGTGTAAAATAAAGACTGTTTCAACTTTGGTTTTATCAGTGGGTTGGCACAGTCTTAAGGCTCCCTCCGGGAGGGAGCTGGCGCGAAGCGACTGAGGGAGAGTGCGCGAGTTAAAAGTCTAATTCTCTTTATCGGGAAAAAGCTTTTTACTCTATGCACGCGGGCTCCCCCACCGCTGCGCGGGGCCCCCTCCCGGAGGGGGCCTCATAGAAAGTGCCCCCCGATAAACTGCAATTTGCATCTTAACCTCCTACCTCAAACCCCGGGTATTGGCCTTCGTTCAGGCGGCTGCCGACGTAGAGGTCGCTGTAGAGGTCGGTGATCTCTCCCCAGGTGACGGCGTTGACAATGCCGGATACGGGGAGGCCGACGGTCTCCTGGAAGGCGCGCACCGAGGCCTCGGTGCGGGGACCGAAATAGCCCGTGGGGGTGACGCCGGGAATCTCGGGAAAGTACAGGGCGATGAAGTCCAGATACTGCTGCAGGACTCGCACCGATTCGGACTCCGAGCCCTGCCGCAGGACGGTACCGCCGAAGGGAATGGTGTTGCCCTCCACATAGGTCACGGGGATCTGACGGACGATGCCGTAGTAGGCATCCACGATGGCGTTCCAGGTCTCCTCTCCCACGATGCCGTCTACGGGCAGACCGAAGGTGGACTGTGCCGCGAATACGGCGTTTTGGGTGGACTGACCGAAGACACCGTCGGTCTCCAGGGGCGGGATGGTGTCGTAGTAGGCGGACAGGTAATCCAGATAGTATTGCAGGAGGGAGACCCCGGTGTTTTGGTCGCCCAGGGACAGGTTTTGGGGGAATTGGCGGTCCACCTCGTTGTAGCGGAGTCCTTCGGAATTGAGGCTGTTGAGGCGCTTGACGGCGGCGTAAATGCGTTGGATGGCATACCAGGTTGCGTTACCTACGATACCGTCGTCAGTGAGGTTGAAGATGCGCTGAAAGGCACGAACCGCCTCCTCTGTCTCAAATCCGAAAATGCCGTTGGGGTAGGGAATCTTGGGGATGTTCGGATAATTATCGGATATGCGATTGAGGCGGATCTGAAGTTGGCGCACCTCGCCTCCGGCACTGTCCAGGCGCAGAGGCTCTGCGGGGGCGGAGGGTGTGGCACCGCCAATAGGGGTGTTTTGTACGATGTCAATGTCGCTGCCGTAGTAGTTGGTCAGAATGCGGTAGGGTGTGAAGCCGGCTTGCGCCAGATCCACCGAGCCCCATTGGGACAGCCCGTTGCAGGTGACGGTGGTGCCGTTGCAGTACTGGGCAAACAGAGGCTCCACCGTCCCCTGTCGGCGTATGTAATCGTTGAAAATATCTCCGACAATGCGCTGGATGTTCTCGAAAATGTCCCTCCCGTTGACAAAATACTGATCGTACTGGGTGGAGTTGGTAATGTCGAAATCGTAGCCGCGGGAGCGGTAGTATTCGGTGTAGACGCGGTTGAGGGCAAAGGAGATCTGGGCGTAGATATTGGCGCGGATGGCCTCCTCCGGCCAGGTGGGGTAGATCTCGCTGGAGGCTACGTTCATGATGTAGTCCATGAAGGGAAGGGTCACGTTCTGGGCGGGCTCATCCGGCGCGCCCAGATGAACCGTGATGGTTTCGGGTATGACGGGTAGACCTGTGGCCATAGAGAACTCCTTTCGTGGAAAAATATGCGTGCAAATTTGGGTTTATC
>JAZSBH010000110.1:0-18597 GCA_045602325.1 Eubacteriales bacterium
AAGCTGAAGGGGAGGGCGGGATGGGTGGCGATGGAGACCGAGATCATATCTGTCCGCATGGGCTGGGGATACTTCCACTCGGTGTAAGGCCAGGCATTCTCCACACCGTCACCGCTCTCATAGGGCCAAAGCACTTCTCTCATATAGAAGAAATCACAAAGCTCTTGGGGGAGATCGCCGGGATTGTAGGTGGTATCCCCACGGGAGGCGGCTTCGTTCATATCGTCGGCGGCCTCGGTATAGCCGATCATCATGGGCTTACCGTCCACGCGATACCAGGACTCGGGGTAAAGCTCCTTCTTGTACACGTCATTGTACAGGGTCTTGATGGTCTGGATGGAGCGGCTGTGAGTCAGATAGGTGATCTGGGGGGCATCCCAGCCCTCAGCACGCAGCTCGGTGATGACCTTCATGACCTTCTCGGCGATGGCTTGATAGGTAAAGCAGTTGGTCACGTCAAAGACCAGAAAATCCACTCCGGCCTGCGTGAGCAGCTCCAAATGGCGGCGAATGACCCACTCGTCAGAGCTGTTGTAGTAGCCGTACAGCGGCTCGCCCCACCAATGGAACTCGCCCGCCGGGCTGACCTTGCGGTCGTCCTTGTGGAACAGGATATCCTGACCGTGTTCCTTCAGAATGGTATCAATGTTGTAGATCTCACGGGTGCCGTGCTGACCCAGCCACAGGAAGTAGAAAATGCCCACTTCTCTGTCCTCCTTGCGGGAGGAAACGGGGGTCAGACTGCGACCGTACTCGTCAAATCCGACCAGCATATTTACGTTGTAGCTATCTCCATAAATATCCATAACTGTCCTTTCCGGCTCGGGAGCCTGGGTCTCGGTTTCGGTGGGAGTCTCGGTAGGTGCATCGGTCAGGGGCTCGGTGGAGGCTTGGACGGTGATTTCTGCCGCGGTCTCTACCGCGGTTTCTACCGCGGTTTCTACCGCGGTGTTCTGTTCGGTGACGGGGGCGTCGGGGGACATGGTACATGCCGCCGCTGAGGCCAACGTCAAGGCGGCCATCAGAAAGGCTGTCAGTTTCTTGGTCATAAGGCAATACCTCCCTTGGTGTTGATTCATTATACCATCCTGTGGGGAGGGTGTCAAGAGAGTGTCAGGGTTTTTGTGGATGTGTACAAGACGCCGACGGCTTTTTTGTGGAATCCGGCGAATCTTTGAGATCGGGTTAAAAATTTTCAAATAAACGGCAGATTTCCGTCGGGGGATTCGTTATACTGTATGAGGGCGCCAAAAGCCCGTACACGACCGCGAAGGGAGGCGACGAAATGGCAGATCGCGAGCAGTACATACTGGATTTATACTTTAAGCGTGACGAGCGCGCCGTCACCGAGACAGTCCGTGACTATGGGACATTCTGCTTGGATCTGGCTTTGCGGATCCTGGGACGGGACAACCGTCCCGATGCCGAGGAATGCGTCAATGACGCCTACCTCAAGGCTTGGCAGACCATTCCGCCCAAGCGTCCGTCCCCTTTGAAGGCCTATCTTGCCCGCATTGTCCGCAACCTGGCCATAGACCGCTACCGCCAAAATAAGCGGCGAGCCGAAATGAGGGACCTGGAGGAGGCGGTGCTGGAGCTGTCTCCCGCTCTGTGGGTGCCCGACGGGGCCGAATCCGAGCTGGGGGAGATGCTCTCGACCTTCCTGCGCGGGCTGGATGACACCGAGCGCCGTCTGTTTTTGGGGCGGTACTGGCACAACTATTCGGTCAACCATCTGGCCAAGCACTATCATTTTTCCCCCAACGCCGTGACCAAGCGGCTGGGGCGCACCCGCGAGCGACTGCGGGCTTATCTCAACGAAAGGGGATACCGTTATGAAACCAACGACTGATAAAGACCTCCGTCTCTACGCACGCCTGTCGGATATCGACGATGATCTGATCCTGGACAGTACGGTAACGGCGGCACCCGCTCCCGCCAAGGTGAAGGGACGGCGGACGGAAGCTGTTCGGCGCCTCTTTTCCAACCCTATGGTGGCCTCTCTGGCGGTGAGCACCGTCATGATTACCCTTCTGATGGTGGTACTGTTGGCCACGGGCGCATTCAAGACGCCTACCACGACCGAGCCGCCCGCCCACGGAAGTTATCCCGCAGAGACCTATCCGTCTGTTCTCTCGGGAGCGCCTACAGCCGAGGATGCCGCCAGCCTGCATAAGGGCATGAGTGTTGCCGAAATGGAAGCCCTCCTGGGGAAGAATTATACCGTAGAAAACGGGCGATACACTTTTACGTTAGACACAGGAGAAAAGCTTGCCGTTTCTACGACTCCCGATACTTCTGCTGTTTCCGGCTTTGCATGGCTGGGAGAGACGGCGAAGGCTGTCAATCCTATGGACATTCCTGCGGATATCCTGCAAAAGCTTCAGGAATATGCGGCTGACAAGGTGGTTCCCGTATATACCATGGACTCCCTGTTGGCTAAGTATAACCGGAACGACCTTCCGACCGCTGATGAGGTGCTGGAAGGGGCAGAACTCCGCTACCTGCGTATGAGCGCCAACGGCGAGACCGTCGTGCTGAATGCAGAAGGACACAGTGCGGGCGGAGCTCCCGAGGTTGAACTGCCGGAGGACATGTCGGTCTTGTTTGACGAATCGGTCAAGGTTAAGGATTTTTACCCCATCTTGACCTCTCAAGAGCGGGGAGCGGTTTACTTCCGCACCTCCATCGGAGACTACGTTCTGTATCTCCATGGAGAGGGCCTCCCGATCGTCCCTGAGGGCTCGAACAAGCCTTCCGATACGGTCCCCTATCTGATACCCGTAGTTGGATTCCACAACTTCGCCTACGGCGTGGTGAGCGATCAATATCCAAATTACGGAGTCGGATGGATGTTCTTTGAGGAACGCATGACTGCCATTGAACCATACAAGATCGGCGCGGAGGGCTATCAAAAGCCCGTCAACCGCGCTACCCCCGAGGCTGCCGCAGAGATGAAGGAGGGTATGCTGCTATCGGATTTGGATCTCGGCACCTGCCTCCGTTGCGCCGCCGAGAACACCATATCCCCCATTGCCGCCTACGCGCGCACCTCGATTGCGCTTCCCACGTATTACAAGGCGGAAGGCCTGCACTACTGGGAGCTGACCGACGGGACTTGTCTGGCTGTCAATTGTGTCCGAACCTATGATTCTACCCTGTCCTCCGACCCCAACCGGTTCTGGGTATCCGACGTCATGATACTGGGTTCTGTCGAGCAGGCAGAGGCCTTTGGGACGCCCTCACTGGCGAATTACGAGCTGCTTTTTGAGGGGATGAGCCGCAACTTTGCTTGCGCCATCATGGGGGATACCATGACGGACTTCGCATCTTCCCACACGGACAAGTACTGGAGATGGGTTGAGAACGAGAAAACTCATATGGTCACGGTGTCCTGGAGCTCCGTCCTGTGGGATCAGATTCCGTACAATAATGTCTACAAGAATATTGCAAACTCCTTCGTATATGAATCCCGGGAGATTTCCCAGGGGGCAGAAGAGATTGAACTCGGCATGTCCTTCGCCGCCATCGTAGCGCGTTTGGGAGACTGTATCTGCGGACATGAAGTGGATTCCTTTGGCGGAGCAAGCCGTAGCGGCTATCACTACTGGGAGCTTCCTGACGGTCGCTGCCTGGCGGTTTACGTGGATTACGATATTCCTGCCACGTCGAGTCCTTTGGATCCCATTTACTCCGCTCATTACGATATGTCGGCTATGCATATTCTGTGGTTAGATGATGCCGAGGATCGGGAATTCATGGGAACTCCGAGTCTGTCCCGCGCACAAAGCATTTCCTACGACCTGGAGGAAGAGATCGTACTGGCATTGATGGGTCAGCCCACCGCCACGGTGGGGGCTTGGGTATCCATGTGGGAATGGACCGAGGAAGGGAAGACCTATACCTTCACGGTTTACTGGAAGGATAATACCCCAGCGGGGCTGTACCAACACTTCAATACCGTTATCAAATGCGAGCTGACCGAGGGAAAGCTGTCCTCCCTGCCCATCCCTGATAAAACGCCGACGCCTTCCGAGACGGCGCAAATCAGTCTGGGCATGAAGGCAAGTGAATTACTGAAAGCCTTGGGATGGCCTGTCCGGAGTGAAACATTGGGGCAAGCTATCCTGTACATCTGGGAGATGACCGACGGTCGCGTGTTCTGCGCGGTGCTTGAGAACGACACAACCGAAATGCAGCGCAGTGAGCCTGCCGTTACCTATACCTTCTCCCGCAACTCCGAGGAGGACGTGATGATTGCCTCCGAAGAAAACGTGGGGGAGATTCGAGAAGGAATGAGTGTGGCTATGGTTTGTGCACTGCTGGGTACTACCGATCAATACAATTATATGGAGGATACGCATACCTGGCTGACTCCCATTGGCGTATGGTGGGAACTCACCGTGAAATGGGAGACGGTTCGCCATCCTGAGTCCGACATTGCTCGCAATTACGTTGCTTCTGTTACTATTGTCAAGTAATTCGTTATTTTGCAAACGCCCCCCGCCATTTCGGCGGGGGGCTCCTTGCATCAAAGGTCATTCAAAAGTCTCTCCAGCCGCTCATAATGCTCCTGCTCCTCCCCGATGATGGATCGGAGCTCTATGATGACCGCCTCGTCCCGTGCGGCGGCGGCCAGGGATTCCAGCTCGGTGATGCCGGCGGCTTCGGTCTGCATATCCTGGCGGAGCATCCGTCGTACCACGGGGAGGGCGCGGCAGGAGGCATCTCCGGACAGATCCACCCGTGGAGTACGCATCCGCATGGTTACCCCTGGGTCGCCGCCCAGGGCGCGTATGAGCCGCCCTAAGGTATGAAAATGCGCCATATCCTCGGTGGCCAGCTCGAGGAACAGATCCGATGCCTCGTTGTCCAGCCCTTCTGTGAGCAGATGCTGGTAGGTGTAGGTGATGACCTGGTTCAACTCCTCGCTGTAAGCGCGCATCATGCGGGTGGCTAGGCGAGGGTCGGGACGGATAGCGGGGGTAGGGAAGGATTGATTCATGGTGACCTCCTTATGTACGGAATCCTGTACACAGGATATGCGATCCTGGGTCTGTGTGTCCCGGCTACTGAAATTTTTCCGGATTCGAGGTTTTATGCCGAGAAGATATTGACATTTGGGGAAGTTTGCAGTACAATAAGGATGATGATTTTTTTCCGTCCCGATGCGGCGGGATACGTATAAGGAGACCTACTATGATTCAATTTGGCACCGGCGGCTGGCGCGCCGTCATTGGCTCGGACTTTATCGAACGCAATATCTGCCTCGTCACCGAGGGCATTTGCGCCCTCATGCGTGAGGAAGGAAAGACCGACAAGCCTCTCATCGTAGGCTACGACCACCGCTTTCTGTCGGACGCGGCCGCCAAATGGATGGCGGAGGTCTTCGCCGCCAATGGCGTGACCGTGTGGTTTATGAACCGTTCCGCTCCCACTCCGCTGGTCATGCACACCGTCAAGCGGCAGGATCTCTACTACGGCGTGGAGATCACCGCCAGCCACAACCCCTCGGACTACAACGGCATCAAGCTTATCGTGGAGGAAGGACGGGACGCACCTCTGGAGACCACCGCCCGTTTGGAGACCCTGATCGCCGAGATCGAGGCCAAGGGACAACCCTCTCCCCGTATGCCCTTTGACGAGGCGTGCAAACAGGGGATGGTGATCTACCGCAAGAATCCCTTCAACGAGTTCATCGACGATATACTGGACGTGCTGGATGTGGAGACCATCCGCAACCATGGCGCGCGGGTGCTCTTTGACCCTATGTACGGCTCGGGAACCTATCCCCTCCTGGTCATCCTTTGCACTGCCCGTTGCACCGTGGATATGATCCACAACACCCGGGACGCCCACTTTGGCGGACACCATCCCGCTCCCTCGGTCAGCGGCTTGGAGGAGCTCCGTACCCGTGTGGTGGCCGGGAAGTACGAGCTGGGTATCGCCTTTGACGGTGACGGCGACCGCCTGGGTATCATCGACGGGAACGGCCGGTACCTCAACGCCAACGAGATCCTCGTCATGCTCTACTGGTATCTCCACGAGATCAAGGGCTGGTGCGGCCCCGTGGTGCGCAACCTGGCCACCACCCACATGCTGGACGTCATGGCCGCCGACTTCGGGGAGACCTGCTATGAGGTTCCCGTGGGATTCAAGTACATTTCCTCCAAAATTGACGAGGTGGATGCCGTCTTGGGCGGCGAGTCCTCGGGAGGACTCACCGTCCGCGGTCACATCCACGGCAAGGACTCCATCTACGCCGCCTCCCTGTTCGTGGAGATGATCTCAGCGGTGGAGAAGTCGCCCTCCGAGATCATGGACGCGCTGGAACAGAAGTACGGTCACTTCGAGATGGTGGAGGACAACATCACCTTTACCTTCGAGCAGAAATCCACCGTCAACCGCATTATTTTTGAAGAAAAGAAACTCCCCTTCTTCGGTAGTCCCGTCGTCCGCGTCAGCTACGAGGACGGTTGTAAGGTCTATTTTGCCGACGGAAGCTTTGTCATCTGCCGCTTCTCGGGCACCGAGCCCTTGCTCCGCATTTTTGCCGAGGCGGGAGATGACGCGACTGCCAAGGGGTATATTGAGGCGTTCAGGGATCTCTTGGCGTTGGAGTGAGCGGATATGCTCTGTCCGCATCGCCATTCTATTTTGCAAAGGAGAATGTTCATGAAACGCTTGCTGTTTCTTTGTCTTTCCGTCCTGCTTCTGCTGTGCTCATGTGCGAGGGCGAATCCCGATTTCCATCCTGTGGCCTCGGTCAGCGAGGTTGAGATGTATGACGATTTCTCCTGTACCGTCGTCATTGACTCGGAGGAGATTCGATTGATGGGAGAAGCGGCTTTGCAGCTGTACGAGAGGGCTTGTCGTGTCTGTTCAGACAGCGAGACCGTGATCTCCACTGTGAACACCGACGAATCCATTTCCCTGATTTTCTATACCGGCGGGTCGGATACTGTCTCCGACCGCACGCCCTATCTGCAGCCCGATGCCGTCAGCTACGGTCAGTTCACCGTTTGGGCGAACGACACAGCGCGGTATTCCGATCACGTACTCATCTCCCATGGCAGGACCTTCCAATTGAAGGCAGGTGCCTATGAGGAGATCCGTGCGCTGGCGGAACAGCTGATTCAAAAATAATTCTTTGCTTTCTATGACAGATTTTCCCGGTTTTTCCTGTCATATAGGGTGAACCGCTTTTTGGCGGAATACGTAGTTGCAAAAGGAGGCTACCTATGCCGCTTGTCAAACTGAGAAAAGCTCTGGCCATTACCCTGACCGCCCTGCAGATTCCTCTGCTCATGCTCTGGAAGATCACTGTGGATTGCGTCAAATACAGCTCGTGCGGACTGGAGATTACGGATCAAGGGGAATACGATTTGGTGTTTCAATGGGAGAAGCTCGGCGTCGCGATCCTACCTTACTTGCCAGTCCTGTTCGCTTTGACTGGGTGCCTGATCCTGTCCGTGCTGGGGCTGATCTCTGTCTTTCGCAAAACACGTATGGCTATCCCAACGGTGTGCTTCTACGCCGTGTCCTTTCTTGCCGGTGGATTCCTATGTCTAACATTCGCATGGCCTGCCGCCGTCGTGGGGCGTGATCACGTTTACGGCTTTGCGTTGCAGGAATTCATGTTCTTCCGCTATTTTGGAGGGCTGGATATTCATATTGCGGAGCATCCTTGGTTGGAGTCCATCAAGTTCATCCTCCTCGGTCTGCATATCGCCGTAAGCGGCGCACTGTGCGGTCTGGGGATCGCGGATTTGGTGCGGAGACGCAAGCCTCCGCAAGTTTCGACGGAAGATCTTTTGTTCGAGATCAAGCCTCTTTGAGTCAAATATAACCGCCGCTGACGGAAGGGTCCGTTAGCGGCGGTTTCTCTATTGAATTACAGCAAATAACTCGGCATCTGCTGCCCGATCTGCACCTTATCCGAGGGCTTCTTCTCGTCGTGACCGATCACGGCGGCGACGGTTTCGGGGGAGACGTTGGCCAGCACAGCGGTCTCCACCGCGGGCGTAACCGCGGGAGTCTCGGCTACGGGAGCCTCGGTTACGAGAGCCTCGGTTACGAGAGTCTCGGTTACGAGAGTCTCAACCTTGGGGGCTGCTGCCTTGGCAGTGGGCTTCTTGGCGGGAGCCTTTTTGGTGGTGGCAGCGGGCTTCTTTGCGGCGGTCTCACCCTCTGCCTTGGGTGCCTTGGGGGCGGCGGGCTTACGGTTAGCGGGCTTCTTGGTGGGTACCTTTACCTCTGCGGGAGTCTCCGCCTTGGCGGCCTCGACATTGGCGGCTTCTTCCTCAACGGGAGCCACCTTGGCCACGCGGGTCTTGATGCTGTCTTTACCGATGGGCATATTCCATAACCTCCTTGGATAGTGTCAGATATTCCTGTGCGGCACGGCTTGTCTTCTTGTAAGCCATGACGGGCAGACTGTTTTCCTGGGACCACTCAATGGCCGAGTCGATGCGGATGTAGGTGTCAAAGAGTCTCACGTTGTCCAAAGACCCCAGTACGTCGATGGCCTGCTTGAACTGGTTCTTGCGCTCGTTTGCCTTGGTGACTACCACACCCATGATACTCAGGTCGGGAGCCAGGCGCTGAAGCTTTTCGTAGAACTCAAACAGGTTTGCCAGACCGAAGAGCCCCCAGGGGGAAGCCTCCACGGGGATGATGAGGTAGTCCGAGGCGCACATGATGTTCATGACCCAACAGCCCAGGGTGGGCGGCGCGTCAATGAGGATGTAGTCGTATTCGCCCGACTCGCGAATCTTGGCAAGTCCCTGCTTTAAGATGAACTCTCTCTGCCACATGGTGAAGAGATCCACCTCAATGCCGCTCATGAGAATGGAGGAGGGAATGAGATCCAACCCCTCGTAGGCGGTGTGGCGGATGAAAGGAGTCAGCTCCTTCTGCCCCTTGATGGCGGTGTAGAGGTTCTCTCCGCTTTCGTTGAAGCCCAAAGCTGCTTCCTCGTCAAAGTAGGACAGGGTGAGGTTCATCTGCATATCACCGTCGATGAGCAGAACACGCTTGCCCTCGGTGACCATGCTGTACCCCACGTTGGCGCAGGTGGTGGACTTGCCGCTTCCGCCCTTGTTGTTGGCGAAGCAGATTACCTTTGTCTTGGTTTCGCTCATATGAGAACTCCTTTATTAAAGTTCTTGGAGGGGGTCTGGGCGCCCTCCTTATACAGGCAGCGCATTGGGCGCATCTCCGGGCTCGCGGAGGTAGTCGATGATGGCCGAGAGGCCTTCGCCCGTGAAGGAACTACAGGGGAAAATTTTGGTGCAACCGCACAGCCTCAGCCAGCGCTCGGCTTGCTCCGGGTTGGCTCCGGGACGGTCAATGCCGGAAATGATGCCGATGACCTCTCGGTTGACCATGCAGGTACAGTTGGGCGGGAACACACAAAAAGGCTCCTCCGCGCCGATGACCAGACCCACAATGTCGGCCTCATAGGCGTACAGCGCCAGTGCCGCGCCCAGCTTGGCTACCTCGGTGTACTCGCCGGGAGTGTCGATGATGGTGTTATGGTAGTTGATGTACTGGGTCTTGCAGTAGTGAAGCTGTTCACCCCGCAGTGCCTGCGTCAGGGTGGTCTTGCCCGCTGCCACGCGACCCATGAGAATGAGTTTTTTCATGATGATTCTATATGGGGCGTTGCCCCATACCCCACTCAAGGAACTTTTTGCAAAAAGTTCCTTGAGAATCCTCAAAAACTCTCTGCAAAAAAATATTGTATTGATTATTGAAGTTCTTTGAAAGAGTCCGGCGTTCCCCTCGCTCTCCCGCTCTCTTACGTTCTCGTCTTCTCGCAGACCGTGAACTTCAGGGTGTCTCTGAAATAATCGCCGATGGCGGTGAAGGCGGAATCCACCTCGGATACGCGGCCGGTGACGATCAGGGTGCCCGAGAAGCGATCCACAAAGCCCAGGTCGATGTTGGCCGACTTCATGGCGATATCGGCGGTGATGACGGCGGTCTCGGCGGGGCTGACGGTCAGCACGCCGATGGCGGCGTGGGAGTAGTCCAGCTTGGGGTCAAGACCCAGCTTCTGGTACAGGATGGGGTCGGGATTGGCGATGACGTGAAGCAGGGTGATCTGCCGTCCGGGCACCAATTCCTGTACGATTCGCATTTTATCGTGCATTTCCAGTTCTTTCATAAGGTAGAGTGTCCTTTCGAAAGTTTTGCGTTGGTCGTTGGTTCCGCAAGGAATTTCGGTCGTTCCGACCGAAAAAACACGAAACTCTACCCGCCAATTTGTACCCGCAGATGACAGGTCAGCTTGCAGGATTCCCGCTCGGCGGTTTCCTTCAGCGTCTGCATGTGGGCGGCGGTAGGCGGGGTCAGGTGGGAGAGGGTGTACTCTCTGCCCAGACCCGTGTACTTGTCTGTTCCCAGGCGGTGGTAGGGAAGCAGATGTAGCTCGTGGACACCGGGAAGGGATTCGGCAAATCGAGCGATCTCGGCGATCTCGGCAGGGGTGTCGTTGAACCCGGGGATGACCGGCACGCGGATGACCAGGTGGCTTGCGTGCTCGGCGATGTAGCGGGCGTTGTCCAGGATCTTCTCATTGGGTTGGCCCGTAAAGGCTCTGTGCTTCACCGAATCCATGTGCTTGATGTCCATCATGACGTGGTCGATGTGGGGAATCAGGCGCGCCACCACGTCGCGCTCAGCGAAGGCGGTGGTCTCAATGGCGGTGGTAAAGCCGTAGTCGTGGCAAGCGCGGAAGATGGCCTCGGCGAAATCCGGCTGTGCCATGGCTTCGCCGCCCGACAGGGTGATGCCGCCGCCCGAACGGCGGTAGTAGACCTCGTCCTTGCAGAGCTCCTCCATGAGCTCACGAACCGTGATGTCCTGTCCCACCGTCTTGGTGGTGCCGTTCATGGTCAGCTCCTGGAATTTGTATTCCTGGGACTCGGGATTGCAGCACCAGCGGCACCGCAGGTAGCACCCCTTCAGAAACACGATGGTCCGAATGCCCGGCCCGTCGTGGATGGAGAAGCGCTGAATATCAAAAATGCGACCGATCTGGTCGTAGTAATTAGCCATGGGAGTCCTTTCTTTGGGGAGCGCTTGGGGCTTTGCCCCAAACCCCACCCAAGAACCTTTCTGCAAAAAGGTTCTTGGGAATCTCCAAAAACCTTGAAAAAGGTATTTGTTTATGGGGAAAGGATTGAAAAAGGGAAACGAATAATTGTTTTAAAAGTTTTGAGGGGATCCAAGGGGAACTTTTTCAAAAGTTCCCCTTGGCGTTCTCCTCGTTCTTTCGCTCTTACAGGCTGGACTGCTCGGTACGGGAGATGATGTCGTCCTGGAGGGAGCGGGAGAGGGTGGTGAAGAGAGCGGAATAACCGGCCACGCGAACCACCAGAGTCTTGTAGTTTTCGGGGTGAGCCTGGGCGTCCAGCAGGGTCTCGCGGGAGATGACGTTGTACTGAACGTGCATACCCTTCTGATCGAAGAAGCCGCGCAGGTAAGCCACGAACTTCTCAAGACCCATCTCACCGGCCAGCGCCGAGGGATGGAACTTCTGGTTCAGGAGGGTGCCGTTGGAGGCGTCACCGAGGTCGAGGCGGGAGACCGAGTTAGCGGTGGCCGTCGGACCCTTGACATCGCGGCCCGACATGGGGCCGACACCGTCGGCGATGGGGGTGTTGGAGAGACGTCCGTCGGGGGAGGCACCGGCCTGATGACCCAGCGGCACGTTGGCAGATACGGGATACAGACCCGCGTGGAACATACCGCCACGGGGGTTGGTGTGACGGAGCAGAGGCTTGGTGTAGGTCTGACCCACCTCGCGGGCGAACAGATCCACCTCGCGCAGGTCGTTGCCGTACTTGGGAACGTCGTTGATGAGCGCCAGCATCTCGTCGTAACGAGCCTTCTTGTCGGCGGGAACGTGAGCCGCCGTCTTGAAGCCCTCGTAGATCGCCTTGATGAGGTCGGCGTTGACTTCCTTGCCCTCGGCATCCAGCACCTTGGCGGCCTCGGTGGTCAGCTCCATGGCGCGCTTATTGGTAGCGCCCTTGCCAAAGTTGTCAGCCAGAGCCTGCTTCATCTCGGCCATGGTGATGACGCCGTCCTCAAAGACCAGCTTGCGCATAACGGCCAGAGAGTCGGCTACATTGGCGATACCGAAGCCCTGGGGGCCGGTGAAGTTGTAGTGACAGCCACCCTCCTGCACGCTCTTGCCGTTGGCGATACAGTCGTCGATCAGGCAGGACTCGAAGGGCAGGGGGCAACGGACGGCGTGAGCGGCGTCAACAGCGTTGTCAGCCTGGGCCATCATCTCAATGAAGAACTCCTGCTGTGCCTTGAATGCGTCATAGAACTGCTCAAAGGAGGTCATCTCCAACACGTCCATGGTCTTGGGGCCGATCTGCTCGCCCTTGTCCATGCCCGAGGAGAACACAAGCTCCAGAGGACGAACCATGTTGAAGAAGGCGGCGTCGTGCCAGCCGTCGGTCTTGTGGCAGGCGGAGGGCTCCACACATCCGATGATGCAGTAGCCGCGGGCATCCTCCAGGGTGTAGCCGCGGGACATCATGGAAGGAATGATGACTTCGTCGTTATAGAAAGCGGGCACGCCCATACCCTCGCGGGTGACGGCGGCTGCCTTGATCAGGAGGGAGTGGGGAGAGCCGTTCCAGACACGGATGGACAAGGAGGGCTGGGGCAGACGAACGTGCATCTGCGCCTCCATGCACATGTAGGACAGGTCGTTGGTGGCGTCGAGACCGTGCTCGTCCTGACCGCCGACGATGAGGTTCTGGAACAGACCGTAACCGGCAAAGCCCTCGGCAGAGGCGGCATCACGCACCTTGTTCAGGTCGTTGAGCTTGACCCAGATGCAGTCCAAAAGCTCCTGAGCGGCCTCGTAGGTGGTGCGGCCGGCATCCAGGTCGGCCTTGAAGAAGGGATACATATACTGGTCGAAGCGGCCGGGGGAGATGGAATGTCCCGAGGACTCCATCTGCATGAGCTGCTGGATGAACCAGAAGCCCTGGCAAGCCTCGTGGAAGGTGCGGGCGGGCTTGGCGGGCACGCGGTCGCAGGCCTCGGCGATGGTGAGCAGCTCGGCCTTGCGGTCGGAATCGGTGCACTCGGCGGCCTGAGCCAGAGCCAGATCGGAGTAACGGCGGGCGTAGGCGATCACAGCTTCACAGCTCTCGATGACAGACTCCAGGAAATTACGACGGGAGGCGTAGTCACCCTGACCGCGGGAGAGCTTGGCCAACTCGGCGCGGCACTCCTCGATGTAGGTTTCCAGACCGCAGTTGATCACCTTCTCGTAATTGACGTTGACATGGCCAACGCCGTTGTAGAAGTAGTTACCGACAGTGAAAATGCCGTGGTTCAAAAAGACATCCAGCACCTCGGGATCCATGTTGGCAGCGGCGAGATCGCTGACGGTCTTGCCCTTCCAGTAAGGGTGCACAGCCTCCAAACGGCGAATTGTGTCGGGGGAGATGTAGAAGGGATCGGCCTCACGGGTGGCGATGGTCTCGTACTCGGGAGGGAGCCACTCATAGGAGAACTCGGGGAAGGTCTGGCATCCACGGGGGGCCACCGAGTTGGAGCCGACGATCAACTCGCCGGGACGGATGACGATGGGGAGGTTCTCCAGAATATGACGGAAAGCGGCAGAGCGGCGCTTGATGATGGGCAGATTCTCGGTCTGCTTGTAGCTCTCGGTAACCAGCTCGGCGCGGTCGGCCTCGATCTCGGGCATGTTCTCGTAGAGATCGTGGATCAGTCGCGCGATACGGGGGCTTTTTTCAATGACGAACTTGACTTCGGACATGGGTTGACCCTCACTTTATCTATATTTTACGAAAAATTCGGTGTTGGCAAGGTTAAAAGGGAAGTAAACCTTACGGTTCACAGTTTTATCGGGAAAATGATCCCTGTTTTAAGGTTTTTGGGGAGTCCAGAGGGGCTTCGCAATATTTGCCGCAGGCAAATTTGCCCCGAGCAGCGCGAGGATGTTTCCAAAAAGCCCCTCTGGCGTTCTTTCGTACCCCTTACAATTGTTCCCAGAGCTCGGCGTGGGGAGCGGGAATGACGGCGGAGTTGCAGAAGAGGCCCTGATCCTTGGCGTGCTGTGCACCGGCCTCAACGGCGGCGGTCACGTCGCCCACGTCGCCGGTGATGATCACCATGCCCTTGCCGCCCATACCGCGGGACAGACGGAGCTCGTTGACGGCGACCTTGGCGGTCTTGACAGCGATATCGGCGGCCTTCACAGTGGAGGCGGCGGAGTAAGCCTCGATGATACCCAGAGAGCCCTTGCGCTCGCTGGCCTGCGTACCGAACAGGGCGGTAATGACCTGCTCATCGATGCGGCCGATGACGGTGGAATCGATCATGCGATCGTCGAAACGGCCCTTGACGTACTCCACGGCAGCGGTGACGTCGGCAATCGCACCGGTCAGAATGATCTCGTACTTGCCGGGGCAGGAGGGATGCGCCTGTACCAGGCGGATGCCTGCACTCTTGAGGGCGGCATCGGTGGCCTCAATACCCTTGGCAATGCTTTTCAGTTCAATGATACCAATAGCTTGATACATAATCTATATACCTGCTCTCTCTATTTTACGCATGGATGACGATGGTCTTTTCGTCCACGTAGGTGACGCGACCCGTGATGGGGGCGAAGTTGGGAACCGACAAGCCCTCAGCGGCCTGCGCGATCATGTCGTTTTCCTTGACCTCGTCACCGACCTTAACGATCGGAACGGCGGGAGCGCCAATGTGCTGGACCATGGGAACGTACACCTCCTTGGCCTTCAGCTTTTCTTCAATGTAGGTGGGAGGGAACTTATCGTACTTGGTTACACCCAGCACTTCCTTCCACTTGCCGGCGCTGATCATACGGTACTCGCGCTCGGGGGAAGCGGTGAACTGCTCGGCAGGATTTGCCACGTACTTCATCTTGTTCTTGGCCAGAATACCCTTGTATTCCTTGATGACCTGCATGGGGGAGATATCCTGACAGCAAGCCAGCAAACCGCAGATGCCGCAACCGCAACACATGGTGGCGGTCTTGATCAGCTCAGGGTCAGCCTGAGACGTGCTCAGCGTGGCACGAATCATCTTGTGAGGCTCCAGGGGATAACCCAAAAGATGTCTGGGGCAGAGATCGGTACAACGGGTGCACTGACAGCAGACCGAGGCGGCCATACGGAAGTTCTCCTCGGCGGTGCGGAGCTTGCTCCGAACGGCTGGGATGTCTTTAGGCAGAATGAGAAGACCCGAGGTGGGCTTCTTGACCACGTCTACATTGGGGTTCACGATGGTACCCATGGAGGGGCCGCCGTCGATGACCACGTGGGTGTCGGGCACCTTTACCTTCAGAGTCTCCAGAACCTCGGAGATCTTCATGCCCAGAGGCACCTTCACGCAAAATGCCTCGGGGATATCACCCGAAAGGGTCAGATAGGTCTTGGTCACGGGCTGACCGTACTGCACCACCAAGCCGATGTTGTGCATGGTCTCAATGTTAAAGACGATAATCTTTTGGGTGATGGGGAGCTGACCGGGAGCAACTACCCGACCCGTGATGGTGTAGATCAGGTTGATTTCGTCACCCATGGGGTAGACGTTGGGTACGTACTTGATGAACACACCCTCGGCAAGCTCTTGGCCGTCAGCAAAGCCCAGCTTCTCGGCACGGTAGCCCTTGACGGCAATGAGACCCGTGGGGATGTGGGCATATTCCATGACAGCGCGCATACCGATCACGATATCGCGGATGCGATGTTGCATGAGGGTGTAGCTAGTGTAGAGCAGGGGCTCACACTCAACTGCGTTGATGATCAGGGTATCGGCACCTTCAGCCAGCTTGCAGTAAGAGGGGAAGCCCGCTCCGCCCGCACCGACGACGCCGTTATCCTTCAGAAGTTGTTTGAGATCGGACATTTTCAGTACCTTTATTATAATACAGATTTATCAGGGGGTTAGAATTGGATCTTATCAATGATACCGGCGACTACGGCGTCTACAGGAGCGTCCATATCGCCTACGGCGGCACGGGCAGAGGAGCCGGTCACGACCAGCACGTCTTCGCCGATACCCGCACTGATGGAGCGATCCACGGCAATGATATAGCGGTCGGTCAGCTCGTCCTTTTCCTTGAGCTGGATCTCCAGGAACTTGTAACCGCGCAGAGCATCGAATTTATTGGTGGACACGATGGTCCCCACAACTTTTCCTTTGAGCATGATAGACTCTCTTCTTTCTATTTGAAATGAATGGCTCCTGACCGATCAGTCCTTGACCACGGTCACGGTACTGCCGTTCTTGAATCCGACGGCGTTGGCATCGTCGGTGTCTACGTGCATCTCCAGACAGAACTTATCACTGACGCGAACCTGCACGTCGAACCAGCGGGTGCGCTTGGTGCCGCTGAAAGCATCTACGGTAATATAGTCGCCGTCCTTCACGCCGAAGCGAGCACCGTCAGCGGGGCTCATGTGGATGTGGCGATTGGCGATGATGCAGCCCTGCTTGAGGCTCACGATCCCCTTGGGGCCGATAATGGTGATGGGGGCAGAGCCCTGCAGGCTACCCGACTCACGCACGGGAGGCTTGACCTTCAGCACGAAGGAATCGGTGACCGAGATTTCGACCTGGCTTTCCTTACGGATGGGACCCAGCACGCGAACACCCTCGATGGGACGCATGGAGGGGCCGATGATGGTGAGCTGCTCCTTGCAGGCGTACTGGCCGGGCTGGGACAGGTCCTTGATGGGGGTGAGCTCATAGCCCTTACCGAACAGGGTGTCCAGATCCTCGCGGGACAGATGGATGTGACGGTTTGAAATACCCACCGGGATGGTCATGTCAGCCGGAGCGGCGGGGGGATCCATCTCGGAAACAATCTTCTTGACAATCGCTTCGATCGTGCTTGCGTTCAGTTCCATAATCAAAAACCTCTTTCTAATGTGATCTGTTGTAATACAAATTGAAAAACCAATATCCTTTTCCCGAGAAAGCTTCTCCGAAAAGAGCATTCATTCATCTATTTATATTATATATATTCTGTTCAAAAGTTCTTTGGGGTCAAGGCCCTTTCTTTCAAGAAAGGGCCTTGCGGGGTATGTGGCAGAGCCCCATACGCTCTCACGCTCCTAATCAGATCTTGGGCAGGAGCTTGTCCACATCGGTGTGGGGTCTGGGGATGACGTGGGTAGCGATAACCTCACCCAGACGAGAAGCGGCAGCACCGCCGGCCTCGACGGCAGCCTTAACAGCACCGACGTCGCCGCGGACCATGACGCTCACGAGACCGGAACCGATCTTCTCGGAACCGATCAGGGTAACGTTAGCAGCCTTTACCATTGCATCGGCAGCCTCGATGGCAGCCACAAGACCTCTGGTTTCAACCATACCAAGAGCTTCGTTCATTGTATTTTCCTCCTAAGAAAATTTACTTTTTGTTTTTTGGGGGGACTATTTCGTTGCATCCGCGCCGTTGATCGTCGATCAGGGAATAGGATCGGTGCGGAGGAACTTCATAACTTCGGGGTGCGGACGTGCGATGACCTCGCAGAGCTTGACGTTACCAACCTCTGCGGCGGCGGCCTTACCGGCATCGGCAGCGGCCTGAACGGCCGAAACCGAGCCCTCGACAACCACGGTCACAAGACGACCGCCCAGTCTCTTTTCAACGTGAATCAGCTTCACGTCGGCGGCCTTGATCATTGCGTCAAGACCCACAATGGCCGTAACCATTGCCTGTACTTCGAGCAGTGCGATTGCCTTATCCATGTTTCAGTACCTCGCTTTCGTTTGGTAGGCAAGAACGTTTATCCCAATAACCAAATCCTTATTGAAAGTTTTTGGAGATTCCCAAGAACCTTTTTTCAAAAAAGATCTTGGGTGGGGTTTGGGGCTAAGCCCCAAGAAACCGTTCCTTAGATGGAGGGCAGGAGCTTGTCCACGTCGGTGTGGGGTCTGGGGATGACGTGAGTAGCGATGACCTCGCCCAGGCGGGAAGCGGCAGCGCCACCGGCCTCAACAGCGGCCTTAACAGCACCGACGTCGCCACGGACCATAACGGATACGAGACCGGAACCGATCTTCTCGGAACCAATCAGGGTAACGTTAGCGGCCTTAACCATTGCATCAGCTGCCTCGATTGCAGCTACGAGACCACGAGTTTCAACCATACCAAGAGCTTCGTTCATTGTTGTATTCTCCTTAAAAAATTATTTTTTGTTTTTTATGCGTCGCGGCTGTCTTCAGACTTTTTTGCCGTCAACGGTGGTGTAATTGCGGAGCTTGTCGCGACCGGTTGCGGTCAGATGTGCGAACCACTCCACGCTGGGATCCAGCCCAGCAATGATCTTCGAAGTGATGAACAGTCCGCGTCTTTCAGCCTCGGCCTTGCCCGCATCGTGGGCGGCCTCGACGGCGGCGGGAGATCCCTCGAACTTTACGACCATCACCAGCGGCACCTCGCATTTTTCTGCGTTGGCGGGCTTGTTGCGGTCGATGGCCACGATTTTCACGTCGGCGGCCTTAGCACAGGCATCGGCGACGACGATGGAGGTGGCGAATCCGTAAACTTCAAGCATT
>JAZSBH010000111.1:0-3509 GCA_045602325.1 Eubacteriales bacterium
GGAGTCCAGAACCCTTTTTGCAAAAAGGGTTCTGGTGGGGGTTGAGGGGGCAAAGCCCCCTCGATAAACTCAAATTTGCATGTTTTTAATTGCCTACATAACTACACCGAAAGGAGCACTCCCTATGTCCCTCACCGTCTGTGAAATTCTCCTCCCCTCTGCCCGCTTCAACGGGGAATCTACCCTCCCCTCTCTCTACGAGATGTCCAACGTCCAAGGCCTGACACGCTCCGCCCTCGACGAGGACGACGAGCTCTTCGTGGGCTACGGCTTCCTCCCCTCCATTTTCCCTTATCGAATGCAGGATCTCTATGACCGCTCCGAGGATCTGACACCCTATACCGGCGTAGTGCTGGAGAATGACTATCTCAAGGCTGTGTTCCTCCCCGAGTTGGGCGGCCGCCTTTGGTCGCTCTACGATAAGGTGGCGGGACGGGACCTGCTCTACGAGAACCCCATCGTCCGTCCCTGCAACCTGGCCGTTCGTAACGCCTGGTTGGCGGGCGGTATCGAGTTCAACTGCGGCATGGTGGGACACCACCCCTTCACCTGCTCCCGTATCCACGCCGCCGAGACGGCATTGGATGACGGCACCCCCGTCCTCCGCATGTACGAATTCGAACGCATCCGCGGTTGTGTCTACCAGATGGATTTCTTCCTGCCCGAGGACTCGAGGCAGCTCTTTGGCCGTATGCGCATTGTCAACCCCACCGCCGATACCGTTCCCATGTACTGGTGGACGAATATGGCGGTTCGGGAGAATCCCGAGGCACGCGACATCATCGACGCCACCGAGACCTACAACAACCGCGACGGTATGGTGGGCAAAAATCCTGTCCCCTACGACCGCGGTATCGATATCACTTATCCCTCTAACAACCCCGTCGCCATCGACTATTTCTGGAAGATCCCCAAGATCGCCCGCAAGTACACCGCCTACATTGATCGCGAGGGCTATGGCTTCTTCCAGACCTCCACAGCCCGCCTCCAAGGCCGCAAGCTTTTTGTCTGGGGGCAGGGCGAGGGCGGCAAGCGTTGGCAGGAGTTTTTGACTGCCGATGGCCATGACGGCCGCTATGTGGAGATCCAGGCAGGCGTTGCCCACACCCAGTATGAGTGTCTTCCCATGCCTCCAAAGACCGCCTGGGAGTGGCTGGAGGCCTTCGGTGCCGTGACGGCCGACCCCGATAAGGTTCACGGCGACTGGGCAGATTGTCGCGCCGAGGTGGGCGCCCGTCTGGAAACTCTCATCCCCGAGGCCAGGCTGGAAGAAATGCTCACTGCCACCAAGCCCATGGCGCTGTCCCCTGCGAAAAAGCAGATCTGCTACGGCTCGGCTTGGGGTAAACTGGAAAATCTTCGTCGCGAGAAGCAGGAGCTCCCCTCTGTCTGCTCTCACTTGGATTTCGGTGAGCTGACCGACGAGCAGACCCCATGGCTGAAGCTCATGGAGAGCGGAAGCATGGAGCAGGATGGCGACAAGACCCTGCCCCCCGTTTCTTGGATGCTCCAAAAGGAGTGGACAGACATGCTGGAAAGATCCTCTCCTTGCCATGAAAAGCACCTCCACCTCGCCGCCATCTACATGGCCGAGCGCAAACTCCGCGACGCCGACGAGGCGCTGACCGAGGCCATGACCTTTGCCGTTACTCCCATTGCCCTGTTCCTGAAAGCCCAAATCTTCCGCATGATGGATGATATATCCACCGCCGCCGATACGGCTATGGAGGCCTATCGACTTCTGCCCTCCGACGTGTCCCTGGCACGTCAATCCCTGGCTCTGGCTCTCCGCGCAGGGAAGCACGGCGAGATCATCAAGGCTTATGAATCCGCCCCCGCAAACGTCAAGGCCGACGGCCGCGTAGCCATGACCTATGCCTTTGCTCTGCTCCGTACGGATCGGATCACGGAAGCCGAAGCCGTCCTGTACCGCGAAGGCGGTCTGTCGGTCACCGATATCCGCGAGGGAGAGGTTTCCCTGACCTCCCTCTACATCGAGATCGAGCAAGCCAAGGCCGCAGCACAGGGGATCACTCTTGACCCCGCCGATATTGAGGTGCCGAGACAGTTCGATTTTCGTATGTTCGTGCCCAAGAAAAAATCATAATACAAAACAGGAGCGACCTACTACGTGTGAGTCGCTCCTGTTTTGTTCAAACTTCAGTTTATTAGGGGCTTTGCACCCGAGCCCCCACCTAAGAACCTTTTTGAAAAAAGGTTTTTAGGAATCTCCCAAAACTTTCAAAAAGACATATTTATCAATGATTTTTTCAAGTTTTGAGGATTCTTAAGGGACTTTTTCAAAAGTCCCTTAAGCGGGGTCCAGGGGCAGAGCCCCTGGCCGACAAACCCAAATTTGAGATCCCCGATTCCCTCTGAAAAGGAGGCCTCTATGACCGATCCCACCCCCAAGCCCATCTTCACCACCGTTCCCGTGAAGGGACTGAAAAAGGAATACAAGATCCTTCATATCACCGACCTTCACGCCTGTGCAGTGGACGAGACCGAGGCTGCGGCCATGCCTGCCTACCGCTTGGACTATATCCGTCAGCGGCAGGGGCTTTTCGGCGGCGGCAGACCCTACCCCTCCGAGGCGGCACTCCCTGTCCTGTTCGAGTATGCCGCCGAGCTTGGGGCTGACCTCATCCTCCTGACGGGGGACATTCTGGATTTCCCGTCGGACACCAATCTGCGTCTGCTGGGGGACTGCATCCGTAAGTCGCCCGTCCCCTGCCTCTACATCACGGGCAACCACGACTGGAGCTTTGCCGACGATTACCATACCCAAAATGCCGTCAATCTTCACCTCCCCCGCGTGGGTGCTTTTTCAGGCGGTGATCCCCACTTTGCGGTGTGGGAGACCGAGGATCTGACGGTCTGCGCCGTGGACAGCGGTCTTGACCGTGTGTGCGAGTCCACCGTGAATGCGTACACCGCCCTCGCCCGCCGTACCAAGGCGGAAGGGAAGGCTCTGATCCTCGCCCTCCACGTCCCTCTCCACGTGGACACGCTGGTGGAGGATGCTACCCGGGTTTGGGGAAGAGAGCTGGCCATCGGAGAAGGGGCTTTGGGGGCGTGGGACGCCCATACCCTCCGCTTCTACCGCGCCGTGGCCGTGGAAGGCGATAGGACTCCCGCCGCCGTCATAGCCGGACACGTCCACTTTGACCACGAGGACGTCCTCCCCAACGGTGTTATCCAGTACATCACGGATATTGCCTGTGACGGGCATTGCCGCGTGGTTACCCTGACCCCCGCCCTATGAAACGTGAAAGGACATACGCCATGAAAAAGACCGCTCGCCGCATCCTGCTCATTGCGGGGATGCTCTGTCTGCTGATTTGCCTGTGCCTGTTTACCGCCTGCGACAAGGGCGGTGACACCGCCGTCACGACCGCCTCGGTTACCGCTGCGGTTACCGCGGCGGCCGACGAGCCCACCGCTCCGCCCACCGAGCCGAACAGCGAGGCACCCACCGAGCCTGTCACTACCCGGGAGAGCGCCAATGA
>JAZSBH010000112.1:0-7423 GCA_045602325.1 Eubacteriales bacterium
CCTTTTTGAAAAAAGGTTCTTGGATCTCCAAAAACTTTTACAAAGGGTTATATATCAATGTTTATTTAAAAGTTCTTGGGATTCTTAAACCCTTCTTTCAAGAAGGGTTTAAGTGGGGGCGAAGGGGCAAAGCCCCCTCGATAAACCCCAATTTACACATCCATGTGCTCTTCGCCGGTCTCCTCCACGATCACTCGGGCTGTCCCGTCTGCAAACCGCAGATTCACGCGCTCCCCGACCTGCAATCCGGCGGCGGCGGGGATCACCCTTCCCTCCTCGGTCTGTACCAAGGCATAACCCCGTCCCAGCACCGCAAGGGGATTGAGGGCAGAAAGCCCTGCGACCACCCGCTCCATGGACTGACGCTTAGTGGTCAGATGGCGGGATACAGACAGGTTCAACCGCTTTTCCAGCCCCTCCACACCCTCGCGGCGGAGGCGGTAGACTCCCTCGGGGGAGGTGAGCACCTTGGAGGCAGACAACTGCTCCAAGCGGGTACGGTGGCGGCGCATTCGGGTGGCTTGTGCCCCCGTCAGCCGGGTAGCCAGCGCGGTGACCTGTCTTGACAAATCCTCCCTGTCGGGCAGGGACAGCTCCGCCGCCGCAGAGGGGGTGGCAGCACGAAGATCCGCCACGAAATCGCAGATGGTGAAATCGACCTCGTGCCCCACCGCCGACACCACGGGGATCTCGGAAGCGGCGATGGTACGAGCCAGCCGCTCGTCGTTGAAGCCCCACAGATCCTCGGCAGAGCCGCCGCCGCGACCAATGATGATGAGGTCTACCCCCTGCTCGGGATCGTCCTTCACGGCGTTGAAGTATTGGATGCCTCCCCGCAGATAGGCAGGTGCCTCGGCGCCCTGCACCAGGGAGGGAAAGATCAGAATTTCGGTTGACGGACAACGTTTTTTTGCCACGCGGATGATGTCGTGCACCGCCGCCCCCGAGGGGGAGGTGACCACCCCAATGCGCCTCGGATGAGTCGGCAACAGCCTTTTGCGGGCGGGATCGAAAAGCCCCTCTGCACCCAGCTTGGCTTTCAGTTGCTCAAAGGCCACCGCCAACGCCCCCGCTCCGTCGGGAATCATGCGATCCGCGATGAACTGGTACTGCCCGCGTGGAGGATAGGCCGACACACGCCCGTGAACCAGCACCTTCATGCCGTTCTCAGGCTCAAACTCCATGCGCATCATGGAGCCCCGGAACATCACAGCCGAGATGACACTATCGGTATCCTTGAGGGAAAAGTACAGATGCCCCGACGAGTAGAGTTTGGCGCCCGAGATCTCGCCCTGCACCCATAGATCGGATAGATTGGGATTGCCCTCCAGGAGCATTTTGATGTATTCGTTGACCTGACTGACGCTGAATGCGTCGGGACGGTTCATGCTCTCCATGGCGGCCATAGGCGAGTCTCCTTTCATGCGGGATGGGGGAAAAAGGCAGTCAAATTTCTTCGGCAAAGTGCACAGAGGCACCGAAGGGGTCAAAATCGGCTGGAAAAGGCATAGCGAAATCAGGCCAAAAACGACCAAAATCGCGTGTTTTTGATGGGTTTCAAATCTTCAAAAATTTGTGATCCGCCGTTGCTGTGCAACATGACGAAGGGATTCGACAGAATGACGGGCAGTCACCGCCAAGCAACCGAAGCACAACGCCCTCTTCCCTCAAGCTGATCATTTTTTTCGGTAGAAATAAGGTCCGCAGTAATCGCCCTCATGGGTCTTGACGTAAGTCCACGAAAAATCCTTCGCAACGACAAATACCTCGATGCGTTGATCCAGATGGTACGCGCTTGACTCCTGCCAGGTCAGGGAGAAGGTCTCTCGCTCTTTGCCAAAGGGCTCTATGAAGAGCGCCTGTTCCCGTTCTTCATGGCGGAGGTGGTTGTACGCCTCTCGCGCGTCGTCACCCACCAGATAGGAGCCTTCGGGTAACAGCTCCCCCGAAAACAGGTGCCAGAGACAATTTCCTCTTGATGTGACACGAGCTTCCAGCTGTTTTTTCGGAACACCCTCGGCAAAATGAGCCAACCAAGCTTGTTCAAATTCTTTGAGCTTCATAGGTTTCCTTTCACCCCCGTGGAGAGGATTTCACTGCGTGGAACGCATAGTATCAAGGAAATTTGGGACGGCATAATAGGATTACCCATGACAATCGGTATCAATGCTTCTTTTGCAGATTCTCCAAAAAAGTCCTCTCCCGCCGCAGGGTCTCCCGAATGGAGCGAAGGTTCACCTGCCGCAGACGGCTATCCCGCGTAAAGCCTCCCAACAACAGGGGAGAGATCCGTTGAACTTCCTCCTGCGCCTTTTGATATGCCTTACGAAAACAATCGTATCCGTACACATCAACAAGATAGGGTAGTCCTGCCACCGATAGCAGATCGTTGTAATCAATATAGTCGTGATTCTTTTCCAAGGAAGCACAGAATCGACCCATGACAGGTTCAAGCTCCGATTCGGTGGCGTACATGGCGTAGCCGCGGATGTAGAAGAGCTTGAGCGCCAGACGACGGGCTCTCTTTACGCGCTCCGCGTAAAACTCCTTCAGATCGTAGTTCTTTGCCGAAGGATTGAGCAAAAGGATCCGCAGATGGGCAAAGCGTATTTCCCAAATATGCTTCTTTGAGCAGCATTTTTCACACAGATAAGCAATATGCTCCTCCGACAGCTGACAGGTTTCAAGCTGTTCCAGGAGATTTTCGTAGTTCCAATGCAAGTTGCAATCCGAGCATTTTTTGAAAGCCTGCTCCAAGGAATATACAGTAGGCATGATCACGGAAGCTCCTTTCACGAAATCGGATGAGCCATCGCGCACAGGATCGCCGTCCCCGCGGCGTTATCCGCCGAGAAAGCGGGCTCGGAAAAGTAGACCCTCCACCCCGCCCCCTTGGTGAGGATGGGACGGATGAACTTGTTGCTCATGACTCCGCCCGCATAGACCACGGGCAGGACAGTCTCGCCGTTTGCGGTACGCTGTCCTTGCAGTTGATCGGTCATCTTCCGCAGGCTTTTCCCAATGGTAGTCAGGGTATAGGCGGCCACAAGGGGAGCGTTCCCCGTCTTTTTCCAGAGGTCGGCGGCTTGGTTCTCCAGCCCCGACAGGTGGCAAACGCCATCCCGCACGCAGGTCTTGATCTGGGGCAGAGGCTTGGTGTTCTGCACCGCCAGTTCCTCCAGAGCATGTCCACAGGGGAAATCCAGCCCCATCATGACGCCCACGCGGTCAATGACCTGCCCCGCGTGTAGGTCGGCTCCATAGCCCACGATCTCCACGTCAAAGCCCCCCTCCCTCGGATGAGCCACCACCGCCTCGGTGGTGCCGCCCGACACGTGGAAGGCCAAGAAATCGTCGGTGAGCAGTTTGCCCTCGGACAGAGCCCCCGAGGAGTACAGGGCGGCCATGATGTGCCCGCTCTGGTGGGAGAATCTCTGCACCTCGACACCGCCCCCGGCGGCGGCGCTCCCGGCGGCGGCGCTCCCCGCCGCAAAGGCCTCGGCGGCGGCAATGCCCGTCAGGAAGCAGGGCATATAGGAGTCGGCGGCGTCACGGGGGGTAGCCGACACGCCCACGGCGGCCACACGGGAGTTCCCTGCCTCCAGGATGCCCCGCAGCTCGCGGATGACCGAAGGCAGATTTTTGGTATGGGCAAAGACCGCGTCGCTTTGACGGAGTCCCCGTGCCCCCTCGGCCACAGGCAGAGGAGCCTTGCAGTTGGCGAGCACGGTGATACGCCCGTCCTCGGAGACGGTACAGGCCGCCGCGGAGGTAGTGTAGTTGCTGGTATCAAAGCCCACCCAACAAGGGTAGGTGTTTTGCTTGTCAGTCATGACTCACTCGGCGTCAGAGGCGTCAGCCATCTCCGCCTGCACGGCAGGATCGGCATCAGGCTCTTCCACAAGGAGCGTCTCCTCTACGGGTTCTACGGGCTCGGCAGTCTCAGCCACGGGAAGAATCCCGCCGTTCTGCTCCAGCTCATTCTTGACGGCGTTGAGCACGCCGTTGATGAAGGCGCGAGCCTTGGGATCGTCGAACTTCTTGGCCAGCTCCACCGCCTCGTTGATGGCGATGGGGGCGGGGATCTTCTCGGCGAAGACCACCTCGTAAGCCCCTAGGCGCAGGACAGCGCGGCTGACGCGGGAGAGACGATCAGTCCGCCAGCCCTTGGCGTGACGGCCAAGAAGGGCGTCGATGGTCTCGATATTCTCCATAATGCCCATATACTCCCCGCGGATGTATTTGTCGGCGGGGTCAATGTCGCGAGCCTCGGCGGCGCGGAGGTAAATGGTCTCGGGGTCTTCGCCCTTGTGATATTCGGTCTCAAAGAGCAAGGCCAAAACCGCCTCACGGGCGGCTCTGCGAGCCTCCTTGTGGGCGTCTGCCTTCTTCTTGCTGTAAGCGGCGCGGCGGTTGTTCTGATTCTCTGCCATGATATGTGTCCTTTCCTTTATGGAATTTCAATGATCGTATGGATGTGCATAGTATATCAGTATTATTATACTGCATTTGACCGGGAAAGTCAACATGAAAAATGAATAAATACAGGGAGAATGTATATTTATTTTTGGTGGAATGAAAAAACGGACAGAGCCCTTGACAAATCCCCGCATGGGGTATATAATTTGAAGGAGAAATACCCACAAGTGATCGGCCGCACGGCGAAACGTCTGCGGCGTGATATTTGCCCTGCGGGCAAGTCCCGGAAGAAAGGAACCATCCATGAATCAATACACCGTCACCGGCATGACCTGTGCCGCTTGCCAGGCGCGGGTGGAAAAGGCCGTCAGCGCCGTTCCCGGAGTCACGTCCTGCGCGGTCAGCCTGCTCACCAATTCCATGGGCGTGGAGGGCACTGCTCCCCCTGAGGCCATTGTGGAGGCTGTCACCAAGGCAGGCTACGGCGCATCCCCCAAGGAGACCGCGACCTCCTCTCCCGCCGCCAAGCAGCCCGCCGAGGATGCCCTCGCCGACCGAGAGACCCCGGCACTCCTGCGCCGCCTCATCTGGTCGCTGGGATTCGTCGCCCTACTCATGTACGTCTCCATGGGACACGTCATGTGGGGTTGGCCGCTCCCCGCCATCCTGGCAGAAAACCCCATGGCCATCGGTCTGATCCAGATGATCCTAGCCGCCGCCGTCATGGTCATCAATCAGAAATTCTTCTTGAATGGCGTGCGAGGTGTCCTGCATCTCTCCCCCAACATGGATACCCTGGTGGCCCTGGGATCGGGGGCCTCCTTCGGGTACAGCGTCTATATCCTGTTCGCTATGACCTACGACCTGACGGCGGGCAACATAGACGGCGCCTTCCACCGTCTCCACGGGCTCTACTTCGAGTCCGCCGCCATGATTCTCGCCCTCATTACCGTGGGCAAGATGCTGGAGGCACGCTCCAAGGGCAAGACCACCAATGCCCTCCGGAGCCTCATGAGCCTCGCTCCCGAGACGGCTACCGTCCTGCGGGAGGGCGGGGAGATCACCGTCCCCGTGGCAGAAGTCCGCAAGGGGGATCGCTTCGTGGTGCGCCCCGGTGACCGCATCCCCGTGGATGGTGTGGTGCTGGAGGGAGAGAGCGCGGTTAACGAGTCCGCCCTGACGGGGGAGAGCATCCCCGTGGACAAGACCCCCGGGGACAGGGTTTCCGCCGCCACGGTCAACCAATCCGGGCACCTCATCTGCGAGGCCACCCGGGTAGGGGAGGACACCACCCTGTCCCAAATCATTCGCATGGTCAGCGACGCGGCGGCCACCAAGGCCCCCATCGCCAAGGTGGCGGACAAGGTATCGGGCATTTTCGTCCCCGTGGTCATGGGCATTGCCCTCATCGCCTTTGCCGCCTGGCTCATCGCCGGGGAAGACGTAGGCTTTGCCATCGCCCGCGGGATCTCGGTGCTGGTCATTTCCTGCCCCTGCGCGCTGGGGTTGGCTACCCCTGTAGCCATCATGGTGGGGAATGGCGTAGGTGCCAAGAACGGCATCCTGTTCAAGACCGCCGTCTCGTTAGAAAATGCGGGACGGGTGGACACCGTGGTGTTGGATAAGACCGGCACCGTTACCGAGGGTCAGCCCCGGGTAACCGACGTTCATTTCGCGGGCAACGAGATACAAGCCTTGACCGCCATTTACTCCCTGGAGACCATGAGCGAGCACCCCCTGTCCACCGCCATTGTGGAATACGCCCGTAAGCGGGGGCTTGCCCCCCTGCCCGTCACCGACTTCAAGGCCCTCCCCGGACGTGGCTTGGAGGGGAGAATGGACGGGAAGCTCATTCGCGGCGGCAACCGTGCTTTGATCGAGTCCCATGCTTCCATCCCCGCCGCTATCCTCACCGCCGCCGAGGGCTGGGCGGGCGAAGGAAAGACCCCCCTGTTCTTCTGTGCCGATAACCAATTCCTCGGGTGTATCGCCGTGGCCGACACCATCAAGGACGACAGCCCCGCCGCCATCCGGGAGATGGAAGACCTGGGTCTGCGGGTGGTCATGCTGACGGGGGACAACCGGAAAACAGCCGCCGCCATCGCCCGTGAAGCGGGCATTGATGAAGGCAACGTCATAGCGGGCGTCCTGCCCGACGGCAAGGAGGCGATCATCCGCGACCTGCAAAAGGCGGGCAAGGTAGCCATGGTGGGAGACGGCATCAACGACGCCCCCGCCCTGACCCGCGCCGACGTGGGCATCGCCATCGGAGCGGGTGCCGACGTGGCCATCGACGCCGCCGACGTGGTGCTGGTAAGATCCCGTCTGTCCGACGTCCCCGCCGCCATCCGCCTCTCCCGTGCCACCCTACGGAATATCCACGAGAATCTGTTTTGGGCGTTCTGCTACAACACCCTGGGCATCCCCCTGGCGGCCGGTTTGTTCATTCCCCTGTGGGGCTGGGAGTTGAGCCCCATGTTCGGGGCGGCGGCCATGTCCCTGTCAAGCTTCTGCGTGGTGACCAATGCCCTGCGGCTGAATCTGTTCAACATTCGTGATCCGAGGAAGTTCCGCCGCAAGGCCCAAACGACCGTCCCCGCGGCTCTGTCCGAGGGAAACACCCAAAATCAAGTCATTCAAAACGAAAGTGAGGAATATCCCATGGAAAAAATTATGAAGATCGAGGGCATGATGTGCCCCCGCTGTGAGGCTCACGTGGTCAAGGCGCTCAAGGCCATCGACGGCGTTTCTGATGCCGTGGCCGACCATACCGCCAACAAGGCGACTGTGACCCTGTCTGCTCCCGTTGAGGACGCTGTGCTGAAGGCCGCCGTGGAAGAGGAGGGGTATACGGTGCTCGGGATCGAATGATTCCGAAGCCATATAAAAGAGGATGGGTGAGGCCGTGAGGTCTTGCCCTTTCTTTCGTGGGGAGGATTTCAAATTGCAGTTTATAGGTCTGTTGTCTGACGGAAGAAGCGGTGACACGATCCACCCTCATCCG
>JAZSBH010000113.1:0-40140 GCA_045602325.1 Eubacteriales bacterium
CCCCAAAAACCTTTAATAAAACAATCATTGTGTTATAATGGTTTTTGGAGTTCTTAGAACCTTTTTTCAAAAAGGTTCTAAGCCGCCGGAGGCCGTTCTCAGCTCTCCGACAAACTGCAATTTGAAAATCATTCATTCATAGGTTCGTTGCGAAAATCCTGCCCCGCTCTTGACTTTTACCCAACAAAATGGTATAATAATACAATAGTTCCCCATATTCAAAGAAACGGAGTCCTACCCATGAAAAAACTCCTCTGCATAGACGGCAACAGCATCCTCAACCGCTCCTTTTACGGCATCCGTCTCCTGACCACCAAGGACGGCTTTCCCACTAATGCTCTCTACGGTCTTGTCAACGTCATCTCCCGTGAGCTGGAGGCGCTGAAGCCCGATTACGCCGCAATCGCCTATGACCTGAAAGCCCCCACCTTCCGCCATAAGATGTACGATGCCTACAAGGCAGGCCGCCACGCTATGCCCGACGAGCTCCGCGCCCAAATGCCTGTGTCTCGGGAGTTTGCCGAAATGCTGGGTCTGCATATTCTGGATATGGAGGGCTTTGAAGCCGACGATATTCTGGGCACTTTGGCCGCTATGGCTGAGGCCGATCCCGAGGACTGTATGGCCTACCTCCTGACGGGAGACAAGGACTCCCTGCAGCTCATCTCCCCCCGCGTCCACGTCCTGCTGGCGGGGAACAACGCCACCGCCGACACCGACGAGGCCGCCTTCACCGAGAAGTACGGCGTCCGTCCCGACCAGTTCGTGGACGTCAAGGCCCTCATGGGGGACAGCTCGGACAACATCCCCGGCGTGACGGGCATCGGAGAGAAGACCGCCCTCAAGCTGATCTCGGAGTTCGGCTCTCTGGACGATATCTACGAACAACTGGAAACCGCCAAGCACACCCCCTCGGTCAAGAAAAAACTGACCGAAGGCAAAGAGAGTGCGTATATGTCTCAAACTCTGGCAAGAATCTACCGCGAGGTTCCTCTGGGGCTGACATTGGAGGACATTCGCACCAATCCCATGGACAGAGCCCGCGCCCGCGAGCTCTTCATCCGCTACGAATTTTCGGGCTTCATCAAACGGTTTGGCTTGACCGAGGAATCGCCTGCAGCAATGGACTTGACTACGGCGGAGAGCGGACTGTCGGGGACGCCGGTCCCTACGGAGGCAACTACGGTTGTGACCGAATCCACCGAGACTGTCACCCCCGCTGACCTCGCCGCCCTGCCCCATGGCCGTTACGCCGTGACCTACGAGGCGGCTACCCTTACGGTCTGCCGGGAAGGGAAGATGATCATTTGCGCCCTCGGTGAGCCGGTCACAGAAGAAAACGCCAAGGCCGTCAATAACTTCCTGACCGCCGATGGCAATACCTTCATCACCTACGACGCCAAGAATCTGTACCACAGACTGAACGCTGACGGTATCCCCTACCGCGCCTGCGGCTTTGACATCATGCTGGCCGCCTACGCCCTCAACTCGGGTATGGGTAACTTCGATCTCGACCGCATCGCGGTGACCTACCTGGGGCAGACGCCCCCTGCCGAGGCTATCCGTTGCTTTGAGCCCCTCTGCGACGCCCTGACCGAGCAGCTCGTCAAGACCGAGCAGATGTCCGTCTTCCGCGATATGGAAATGCCCCTTTGCGCCGTGCTCTGCGATATGGAGCAGAGCGGGTTCAAGATCGACCGGGAATCCATCTACAAGTACGGTCTGGTGCTGGACGCCTACGCCGCCGACATGGAGACCCGCATCTTCACCTACGCGGGGAGACCCTTCAATATCAACTCCCCCAAGCAGTTGGGCGAGATCCTTTTTGAGACCCTCATGCTCCCCGCCGACAAGAAGACCAAGACCGGCTACTCCACCTCCGCCGAGGTGCTGGAAAAGCTCCGCAAGTACCACCCCATCATCGACGACATTCTGGACTACCGCCAGGTCACCAAGCTGAAATCCACCTACGTGGACGGGCTTCTCAAGCTGGCCGACGAAAACGGTCTGGTGCACACCACCTTCAAGCAGACCGGCACCGCCACGGGCCGGCTGTCCTCCGCCGAGCCCAACCTCCAGAACATTCCCATCCGCACCGAGCTGGGCAGAGAACTCCGCAAGTTCTTCATTCCCACCGCCGAGGGGCGGGTCCTCATTGACGCCGACTACTCCCAGATCGAGCTCCGTCTTCTGGCCGATATCGCGGGGGACACCGCCATGCGGGAGGCCTTTGTCTCGGGCTTTGATATCCATACCGACACGGCGTCCCGCGTCTTCGGGGTGGACAAGGATCACGTCACCGTGGAGCTTCGCAAGAAGGCCAAGGCCATCAATTTCGGTATCATGTACGGCATGGGAGAGCATTCTCTCTCCGAGGATCTGCATATTTCCCGCGCCGAGGCCAAATCCTATATTGACAGTTACCTGAACAGTTATCCCGATATCAACCGCTACCTGGACGAGATCATAAAGACCGCCTACGAGCAGGGCTTTGTGACCACCAAGCTGGGTCGTCGCCGCTTCATTCCCGAGCTGGCCGAGTCCAACAAGATGCGCAAGAAGTTCGGTGAGCGGGTGGCCATGAACTCCCCCATTCAGGGCACCGCCGCCGACATCATGAAGATCGCCATGATCCGCGTCCACCAGCGCCTCGCGGAAAGCGGTCTGGACGCCAAGCTCATCCTCCAAGTTCACGACGAGCTCATTCTGGAGGCCTCCTCCGCCGACGCCGATGCGGCCATGGCTCTGCTCTGCGAGGAGATGGAGAACGCTGTCAAGCTATCTGTGCCTCTGGATGTAGAAGCCCATATCGGCGAGAATTGGTTTGAGGCACACTAAACAAAGATACAAGATACGCGCCGAGCAAGCTCGGCCGATACAAAGCTACAAGATAGCCCCGAGTCCCAACGTATCCCATATTTTGTATCTTGCATTTCGTATCTAACTATTATCCACACAGAAAGAAGGTATTCCCATGCCCTCCACGCTCTCCCGCGCCTCCGGCGTTCTCATGCACGTCACCTCCCTCCCCGGGAGTGATTCCATCGGTTGCTTCGGCAAAGAAGCCCGCGACTTCATCGACTTCCTTGCGGATTGCGGCTTTACCTGGTGGCAGGTTCTGCCCTTCTGCATGGCAGACAACTGCAATTCCCCCTACAAGTCCTACTCCGCTTTCGGCGGCAACCCCTACCTTGTTGACCTCCGCATTCTGGCCGCCGAGGGCTACCTGACCCTTGACGAGCTGGCCACCGTCAAGCAGGATACCCCCTACGTCTGCGAGTACGGTAAGCTGGCCATCTCCCGCATGAACGTTCTGCGCCTGGCCGCCTCCCGCGCCACGGATGAAGACCGCGCTGCCATCGCCACCTTCGCCACCGAGAACCCCTATCTGGAGCAGTTCAGCGAGTTTATGGCCCGCCGCGCCGCCAATGGGGACACTCCTTGGTACGAGTGGACGAGCGATGAAATTGACGAGACCGAGCATTTCACCTGGCAATTCATCCAGTACCACTTCATGAAGCAGTGGCAGGCCGTCCGCGCCTACGCCAATCAAAAAGGCATCCGCATCATGGGTGATATTCCCATCTACGTGGCCTACGACTCCTGCGACGTCTGGGCGAACCGCGACCAGTTCCAGCTGGATGAAGATGGAAAGCCTACCGCCGTAGCGGGCTGCCCTCCCGACTACTTCGCCGAGGACGGCCAGCTCTGGGGCAATCCCCTCTACGACTGGAAGCGTATGCGTAAGGACGATTTTGCCTGGTGGTCGGATCGTATACGCCATATGCTGACCCTGTTCGACGGTGTTCGCATCGACCACTTCCGCGGTCTGGAGACCTACTGGAGCATCCCCGCCGATGCCGAGACCGCCAAGGAGGGTCATTGGGAAAAGGGCCCCCGCGCACCCTTTATCAAGCAGCTTCATAAGGTGGTGGACGAGTGCGAGAAAAAGCTGGGCTACCGTCCCTTGATTGTAGCCGAGGATCTGGGCGACTCCACTCCCGAACTGGAGAAGTTCGTCAAAGACAGCGGTTTCCCCGGTATGCGTGTCCTCCAGTTCGCCTTTGACGGCGATCCCGAGAATACCCACCTGCCCCACAACTATGTCCAAAATGCCGTTGCCTATACCGGCACCCACGACAACAACACCCTTCTGGGCTTCATCTGGGAGGCCGACGAGTCTACCCGCCGCGCCATGCTGGACTACTGTGGCTTTACCGATTGGAACTGGGATCGCTCCGAAACCTACGACGCTGTCATCCGCACCCTCATGCGCTCGGTGGCTGATCTGGCCATCCTGCCCATCCAGGATGTGCTGGGATTTGGCGCTGACTGCCGCATGAACACCCCCGGCGAGGCCGAGGGCAACTGGGCCTTCCGCGTCACGGGCGAGCAGATCGCCACCATTGACCGCGGGCGTTTTAAGAAGATGAATCAGCTCTACGGACGCTGATTCCAATGGAAAACAAAGAGCACAAGGATTGAACCTTGTGCTCCAGATTACTGACAAAGGGGCTGAGTCAAAAGCTTTTCAGTAAGCGAATGGCTCAGCCCTTTGCTATGTAAGTCAGTATATTTAAGCCACAACAAAAGAAAAAGCCCCGAAAAAGGACAAAAAAGAGTATAGCAAAAGAAGGATGGACAAAATCCTTGTTTTTTGAAATTGAATTTAGTTATGAAGAATTGGTCTAAGACACGTTCAAAGGGAACAGATCGAGACCAATTCTTCCTTTTTTCGTGCGGTTGCAGAGTTTTTCAATGTTAAAAGCAAACGCGAGAAGGAAAAACTGGGTCTCAATATTCCGCTTGCCTCTGGTCAGGAAGCGACGAAAACCGTAGTCCTCTTTAAGAACACCGAAAACACCCTCGCCCATTTCGCAGAGCTTCGCTACAAATTGGTAAAACAGATCCTCGAGCACCTCTGCCAGATGTCCTCGCATGAATCTTGATATGGTGGAATCGCTCGGCGCGGGCTCTCCGTCCAGAAGCCACATGAACCGTATATCCGTCTTGCAAGCTCGCTCGATCTCTCTGGACGAGAACAACCTGTTCATGAAGGCAAACACCAATATCTCGAACAATGTGACCGGATTGACCTTTCGCCACATCCGCACATATGTTTTATACAGCTCTGTATAGTCTAATTCCTCGCAGATCTCGACCACCTTGAATACAAAATCATCTTCCGGAATACGAATCCCTAATTTTGATGTTTTTTTTTGTTAATACTTTTTCTTCTTTACAACGTAGGCAGCACAGATCAACGCGAGCAGGATCGCGGTACAGCCAGCGGATGAGGAGCATCCCTTAGCAGGAGTAACCGGCTCTGTGACCTCGTGTGAACCGGACGTGCCAATGGCTTCAGAAGACTCCTCTACGGTGGTTTCGGGAGCGGTTATTGTAGCATGTTACCGCTTCTTTTTCAATGCCAAATCACAAAAAGATAATAAAAAGATAAGACGAAGTCGTGACTTGAAAAGTACTGGCGGTTGACAGGAATCACCGAGTATGGTATAATTGTAAATGTAATATGCATTGCTGAGCAGAACGTACTGTATTTTTTTAAGTTATATTATACTAGTATTATAATTCACAGCGGCAAGGAGATACATAAACGTGGAAAAGAAGTGGGATGTATACGTATACGGCGACGTCAACATTGACCTTGTGGTGCCCGGAGTGGAGGCTCTGCCCGCCATGGGCTCTGAGGTGGACGTGCCGACTATGGAGACCTTTGTGGGCGGCGGCGCCGCTCTCTTTACGTTAGGCCTGGCAAAATTGGGGTTGACCCCCGTGTTCCAGGGAAGCATTGGTCGGGATATGTACGGTGCGTACATCCGCAACCTCTTCAAGGAGCTAGGCGTGGACGACAGTCTGCTTCTGGACAGCGATACCAAAAAGACGGGTATCTCCATCAGCTTTACCACTCAAAAGGATCGCTGCTTCCTGACCTACCGCGGTACCAACGAGGGGCTGTCTCTGAAGCACATGGACCTGACCCAGCTCCCCCATGCCAAGCACGTCCACGTGACAGGCTACGAGGGGCTGTCCAACCACGAAGAGTACCTGGACGTGTTGAAAAAGATCCGCGCCATGGGGGATGTGACGGTTTCCTTTGACGTGGGCTGGGATACCACTGGAGTGTGGTACGAGGGCATTTTCGATCTGCTCCCCATGATTGACGTGCTCTTCATGAACGAGACCGAGTGCCGCCACTACACCCGCTGCGAGCATATCGAGGAGGGCGCCCGCAAGCTGGCTGAAAAGGCGGGTATGGCGGTGATCAAGTTGGGCAAGCGAGGCGCTTTGGCCGTCAAGGACGGACAGGTTTACGTGGCCCCCACCTATAAGGTCAAGGTCATGGACACCACCGGCGCGGGGGATTCCTTCAACGCGGGCTTCGTGTACGGCTTTGTCAGCGGTCTGCCCATGGAAGAGTGCCTGAAGCGGGGTAACGGCTGCGGATCCCTGTCGGCTACCATGCTGGGCGGTAATACGGGCTTCCCCTTCAAGGATCAGCTGGAGAGCTGGATCCTGACTGCCGAAACAGAGGTCGTTTCGGACTAAATCAGAATTCACCATAGATCATTCGGAGGATATACATATGAAAATCGGAGTCATTGGCGGCGCGGGTGTGCGTACCGTCATCTTTATCAATGGCTTGCTCAAGCGTTACCAAAAACTGAATATCGACGAGGTAGTGCTGTACGATATTGATTTTGAGAAGCTTTCCATCATCGCCAAGCTCTGCCGTCACGTGGTCAAGCGTGAAGGGAAGGACCTGGTGGTGCGCGAGGTCTTTGACCCCGTGGAGGCCATCCGCGGCATGGACTACATCGTCACTACCCTGCGCGTAGGGGGCGATCACTCCCGCGTGGTGGATGAGTCGGTGGCGCTGAGCAATGGCGTCATCGGCCAGGAGACCACGGGTGTGGGCGGCTTCTCCATGGCTGTTCGTACCATTCCCGTTCTGCTGGAATACTGCGAGCTCATCGAGAAGCACGCTCCCGAGGCATGGATCTTCAACTTCACCAACCCCTCGGGGCTGGTCACCCAGGCTCTCCACAGCGCAGGACACCACCGCGTCATCGGTATTTGCGACGCGCCCAGCAGCCTGAAGTACCGTATGTGCGACAAGCTGGGTGTCGCCGAGGAGGAGATGTACGTGGAGTTCTTCGGCCTCAACCATTTGTCCTGGGTCAAGAGTGTGCAGCTCAACGGGGAGGAGATCATGGACAAGCTCATTGCCGATGATGACTTCATGTCATCCATCCACGAGCTGAAGATCTTTGACCGGGAGGTGGTGCGCCGGACCGGCATGATCCCCAACGAGTATCTCTACTACTACTACCACCGTGAGCGCGCTCTTGCCAACATCAACAAGTCCGACATGACCCGCGGCATGACCATCGAAAAGGTGAACGTTGAGATGATGAAGGAGCTGGGTGCCATGGACATCGACGCCGATCCCGAGGAGGCGCTCCAGATCTTCCTGTACTACATGCAGCTCCGCGAGAACAGTTATATGTCCATCGAGTCGGGCTCTGCCAACCGTCCCATGCTGGAGAAGGGAAGCCTGCCCGTGCCCGAGGGTATGGGCTACGCCGGGGTTATGCTGGATTGCATCGAGGGTATGCAGAGCGAGGAGGGAAGAACCTTAGTGCTCAGTATCCTCAACCAAGGCTCCATCCCCTTCCTGGCAGATGACGATGTGGTGGAGGTAACCTGTAACGTATCCAAGAACGGTATCGCCCCCGTGAAGCAGGAGACGATTCCCCCCATGTGCGAACTGTACATCCGCCTCATCAAGCGCTATGAGCGCCTGACCGTGGAGGCTGTCCGGGAGGGCAACGAGGAGTACGCCGTCGAGGCGCTCATGACCCATCCTCTCATCAATTCCTATTCTCTGGCCAAGAAGCTCATCGCCGACTATAACGAGGCCTACGGCGAGAAAATTCTGATAGCCAAGGCCTGATCCACCATCAAGCATCGGAGGTTTCGATTCCCATGAAACTGAATTTCCAATTTGACGGCAATATGAGCCGTGAGGTGCTGGAGAGCTATCTTTCCCGTGCCGTGACAGCCAGCTCTCTCTTTGAGACTGAAACCCTGGAGGACGATCTCCGCGCCATCAAACGGCTGGGCGTTAAGTTCATCGGCCGCGCGTCGGGTATCTGGTATATGCTGGAGGACGACGAGGTGCATTTCGCCAAGTCCAAGGCTTTGGCTGACGCCGTCCACGCGCAAGACCCCGAGATCATTCTGCAGGCCTGTGTCTTTGAAATCGTCACCATGCAGATGAACTTTACCAAGATCCCCGCCTATGTCTTCGAGGCCTTCGGTAAGCCCGTGGAGAACCGTTGCTTCAACTGGGATGACGCCCGTATGCTCTCCGAGAACGGGAACACCGCATGGAACTCCGACCCCGGCCGCGCGCCCGGTAAGATCGGAGATATGCCCGATCTGAATCGCGATGAAGCACGCATGTGGTTCTACTACCGCGCAACCCGCTATATCGACTGCGGATACGAGGCGCTTCACATGGGGCAGGTCCACCTCTACACCGCCGAGGACAGAGGCATGAAGAAGACCTACGAGCTCTTTGGTATGATCCGTGACTACGCCGCCAAGCACGCCCGCCGTCATAAGGTTCTGCTGGACGCCCATACCCACGGCGTCAGTGTGGGCGGCAAGCTCCTGCTGGATTACCACGCCATGCCCTACACCCGCGCTCCTCTGGAGCATTACGAGGGTCAAAGACTGGTGCTGGTCCGCGAGGGCTTCAGCGAGGGCGGTGAGAATCCCAACGGCTGGTCGGGCGAGCAGATGCCCTACCTTATGGAGTACGACAACTGGGGCGGCAAGATGTTCGAGGAGGCCACCGTGGAGGAGGCTATTGAGCATCGCGGCCGCCATCAGGTAGCCCGCTGGCAGTGGTGGGGCTTCGATCAGATCGGATGGTTCGCCAATCAGTCCGACGAGGTAAGAGACCATTTCATTGAGTACACCTACCGCTGGACCCAGATCAACAACCCACACGCTTTCTTCGAGATGCCCTTCCGCCGTATGCTCAGCGACGCCCGCGTGGAAATGGTGCGAGGCGACAACGGGGAGCCGGGGGTGAATCATTACTACCAGATCAACACCAAGTCCGCTGCCTGCCCCATGGGCTTTGGTCAGGAGGACATTATGAAGGCCTGCTGGGATGACGGCGACCGCCTCAGAGAAGGCTACGCCAACCCCGAGCACCTCATTCGTTACGGTTGCCGAGAGGAGTACGACCCCGAGACCGGCTTCAAACTTCCCGAGAAGGTGGTGGTGTACGGCAGCTTTCAGCCCTTCGTGGGCTGCGAGGAGAACGACTCCAACAGTGAACTGACCCGAATGTACTATATCGGGGACAACACCTACACCCTGTCTGTGGTCATCCCCTTCGCGGGCACCTATGACTACGCCGTGTCCACCTACGGGACCCTGTCGGCCATCTATACCGCCCACAGCCACCGCGCCGCCAGCGGGGACGGCCCTAAGGCCCACTTTACCACTTCCCGCGACAACTGTGTCGTGAAATTCACCTTCCGTTACATGGATAACTTGGTCTCTGCCGAGGTCGTTGAGTGATTTGGGCGAGCCCTTACAGGAGGTCTCTATGAATGAGCTTTACCGCGTTGAAGGAACTCTGAACAAATGCTTTATGGGACAGATCACCTACACGGTCTGCCTGGAGAAGCCCTGCACCGAGCTGGATATCCATCTGACCTACGAGTTCGCTGAGCTGCGCTATCGGGATGATGACCTGCCCCACGACGAGATCATCAAGGTCTATAAAACCGAGGAATACTTCCGGAGCTGTCCCCCCATCACCCCCGAGGTGCTGGAGAAGACCATCCGGGAGGTCAGCGATATGAGCGGATATACCATCAGCGAGGAAGAGGCACGCAGGTATCTGGTCTACGACATCGATCTCAAGACCGAGATCCATACTCTGGCGACCCTGAACGACGAGTTCATCGGCTGTGTCCACAAGCATCTTCCCGACCGTCACATGATCTTCCGTCCGGACTTCGCCTCCCACGGCTGCATTCCCCGGGAGAAGCTGGAGGGAGTGTTGAAGGTCACATTGCTGGTCTTCAACGTGGCCAAGGACAACACCCGCTATACCCTGTCGGTCAGCGGACAGTAAGGAGGGGATGACCGATGACCGTGTTCAAGCGCTTTGAGTTACACAACCACACCAATGAATCCGACGCCCCCATCTCCTGCGAGGAGCTGGCGGCCATGATGGCGGAGGAGGGAGTGGACTGCTTTGCCATCACCGACCACAACACCATCTCGGGTCACTATATCCTCCGCGAGCTGATGGAGAGGTACCCTGCTATGCGGTGTGCCTACGGCATGGAATATACTACCTATTTCGGGCACATCGTCTGCCCCGTGCTGGAGACCTACGTTCCCTGGGACTCGGTGAACCGCCACAAGCCCGAGCTTCTCTTCAAGGCCTGCAAGGCTGCAGGGGGCATCACGGGGATAGCCCATCCCTTCGCCTACGGCGAGCCCTTCGCCAAGGGCTGCCGCTTTGAAATGGAGATCCGCGACTTTACTGACGTGGATTACATCGAGATCATGAATAATCCCGAGCCTCTCCACACGGTCAACGGTCCCGCCATCCGCTGGTGGGAAGAGCTTGTGTTGACCGGCATCCGTATCTCGGCCTGCGCGGGGATGGACCTCCACAAGTTGACCGACCGCATGGCGGGTAAATTCGCCACCTACGCCGAGGGGGAGGTTGGCGGTGACTGTATCGACGAGCTGCGCGCCGCTCTGGCGGTTCAGCGGACGTGGGTGTCCAAGGGGATGCTGCTCACATGGAACAGAGACGGCGAGAGTATCCGTTTTTCTCTATACGACGTGAAAAAACCCGGATTCATCCCCCCCGAGACCTACACGCTGACCCTGAAAAGCAGGGAAGGTGTCCGTGAGTTCGACGTAACGGGTGGGACTCTGGCCCTTCCGCTGTCGGAGCTTGCGGACGTGGAGATACCCAAACTCTACGGCGGGGAGATTACTTTAGAAAACCTGATCTGTGTTTCTCCCGTGATCCGCAAGGAATTATTGTGACCGTAGAATGTTCCCACATTTAAGAAACAGAAGGATATACGTATCATGAACCAATTTTCTCATATTTTACGGGATCAGATCGATGCCGTCTGCAAGAAGCTCTACGAGATGGGGCGGGACGATCTGGCTCTGCTCTTTACGAAGTGTTATCCCAATACCCTGGAGACCACTACCAAGCTTTTGGATGACGGCTCTGCCTTCGTCATTACGGGTGATATCCACGCCATGTGGCTCCGCGACTCGGCCGCTCAGGTGCATCACTACCTCCCCGTGGCCGCCGAAAACAATGAGCTGGCCGACATCATCGAAAAGATGATCAAGCGCTACGCCATATATGTCCCAAAGGATCCTTACGCCAACGCGTTCAACGAGTGTGATAATGACCGAGGTCATAAGGAGGATCTGACCTTCCGCTCTCCTTGGGTATGGGAGCGCAAGTACGAGGTGGATTCCCTTTGCTCGGTGATCTTCATCGCCTATAAATTCTGGAAAATGACGGGGCGTACGGGGCATCTGGACAAGGATTATAAGAAAATGCTGGAGATCATCCTGGATCTGTGGGAGACCGAGCAGTACCACGCAGAGAAGTCCCCCTATACCTTCGAGCGCCCCGAGCCTCCCAAGCCTACCGATACCCTGATCCATGGCGGTCACGGTTCCCCCGTTGGATACACCGGCATGACCTGGTCGGGCTTCCGTCCCTCGGATGATGCCTGTACCTACCACTACCTCATCCCCGCCCAGATGTACGCCGTGGTGGTTCTGCGCTACCTGTCCGAGATCGCCCGTGAGGTCTACGGAGACGAAGGGCTGGCACTCCGCGCCGAAAAGCTGGGATGTGAGATCGACGCGGGTATCCAACAGTACGGCATGGTGGATCACCCCAAATACGGCCGTATCTACGCCTACGAGACCGACGGCATGGGCAACTACAATCTGATGGACGACGCCAACGTGCCCTCCCTCTTGTCCGCCCCTTATCTGGGTTACTGCTCGGCTGACGATCCCGTGTACCAAAATACTCGCCGCTTTATCCTCTCGGAGGACAACCCCTTCTACTTTGCGGGTACCAAGCTCCACGGCATCGGCTCTCCGCACACGGAGCAAGGCTATGTCTGGCCGATTTCCCTGGCGCTTCAGGGCTTGACTGCAAGCGATCCCGCCGAGGTGGAGGAGGTGCTTTCCATGCTGGCCTCTACTCACGCGGGGACTTACTTCATGCACGAGAGCATCGACGCCGACAACGAGTACAACTTCAGCCGCGAGTGGTTTGCCTGGGCAAATTCCATTTTCTCGGAGCTGGTATTGAAGTACGCGGGGTTTGAGATCTGAATGAAACATACACATACAAATGAATGTTAAAATTAAGAAGAAGAGAATTATGACAAACTGTGAAAACGCGGCTATCCGCGCGAGGGAGCTATTGGAGCAGCTGTCTCTCGAAGAAAAGCTTTATCAACTATCCGCACAAATGTTGTTCGGTGTCGAAGCCGATTACGAGCAGAAACGCAACCACAAGGAAGGGAACTATCGCAACCCCGGTCATTTCATGCATGTCAACCGTGAAAAGCCCGCGTCCCCTTCGGAGGTGGCTGAGCGTATCAACCGCGATGTGCGTCTGACCATGGAGGCCCACCCCCATGCCATTCCTCCCTTCGAGCATGGCGAGGCGCTTCACGGCGCTCAATGGGGCATGGCGACCTGTTTCCCCCAGCCCATCAGCATGGCCTCCACCTTTGACGATGAGCTGGTCGCGGAAATCGCCGATGTCATTGGTAAGGAGTGTGCCGTCGTGGGAGTCCGCCAGGCGCTGACCCCTGTGGTCAATATTGTGCGGGATTGCCGTTGGGGCAGAACCATCGAAACCTTTGGCGAGGACGTACTGCTCTCCTCCAACATGGGTGTGGCCATCTGTCGAGGCCTACAGAATAACGGCGTCATCGCCACCCCCAAGCACTTTGCGGACAACTATTCCTACGGTGGCCGCGATTCCAACTACTCGGATACCTCCGAGCGGACCATGCGGGAGGTGTATCTCAAGCCTTTTGAGAAGTGCTTCAAGGAGGGGGGCGCCATGTCGGTCATGGCGGCCTACAACGCCTGGGAGGGCGTTCCTTGCTCATGCAATGAGCGTCTGCTGACCGAAATTCTCCGTGACGAATGGGGGTTTGAGGGCTTCGTGGTCTCGGACTACTGGGGCGTGGAGGGCGTGCACGAGTCCCAGAAGCTGGCGGATAGCTATTGGAAGGCCGAGGCCCTTTGTCTGAAGGCTGGATTGGATGTCAATCTCCCCCATAGCTGCTATGAAAAGTTGGTTAGAGCCTTGGAGGAGGGAGAAATTACCGAGGCAGATGTGGATCGCGCCGTTTTGCGATTGTTGACAGCTAAATTTGCCATCGGACTTATGGATCAGCCCTTTGCGGACGGGAAAGCGGCCGATGCACTGGTGCGTTGTGACGCCCATAAGCAGCTGGCGTTGGAAGCCGCCCGCCGCTCCATCGTCCTTTTGAAGAACGACGGTGTGCTTCCGTTGGATCGCGGTCAGATCAAGACCCTGGCTGTCTTTGGAGCGAGCGCAAACGAGCTTCCCGTCGGCAAGAATTATTCCGGCCCCTTCGAGCGTCTGTGGGAGGCCGAGGATGCCAAGACCCCGTTGCAGTATCTCCGCGAGTATCTGGATGGGTACGCCGAAGTGATCTTTGCGGAGGATGAGAAGATCGAGGAAATTGCCTCTCAATGCGACGCAGCCATTTATTTCACCACCGTCGTGGAGGGCGAGGGCATGGATCGCTCGGATATCCGTCTGCCTTCTTATACCAAAAAGGTGCAGGCAGATGAAGCGGCCATCATCGTCGGTAAATTTGAGATTGAGATCAAGACCAACCAGGAGGAAAGCATCCGTCGCATGGCCGCCGCCAATAAAAATTCCATCGTTATGCTGCTCAACGGCGCGCCTGTGGATATGACTGCGTGGGTGGATGGCTGCGGAGCGGTTTTGGAGGCCTGGTATCCCGGTGAGCAGGGAGCGCAGGCCATGACCGAAATCTTGTTCGGTGACGTGAATCCCTCCGCCAAGCTCCCCATCACCTTCCCTCGCAGCGTGGGTCAGCTTCCTCTGTTCTACAGCGCCAAGCCCTCGGGGCGTGGCTACGGTTATGTGGAAAACGATGGCTCTCCCCTGTATCCCTTCGGCTACGGATTGAGCTACACCACCTTTGCCGTGACCAATGCCGCTTGCGAGATCGGTGAGGACAGACTGAATATATCGCTTGATCTGACCAACACAGGCGAGCGGGACGGAGCCGAGGTCATCCAGATCTACTTGTCGGGACACAACTGCGATGTGGTCATGCCCATGAAGGAGCTGAAGGCTTATAAGCGCGTAGAAGCAGCGGCGGGTGAGACCGTGACCGTGACCCTGGAGGTTCCCGCCGAGGCGTTCTGTTACTACGATCGCAGGATGACCTACGGTATGCATAACGGCGACTATACGGTGTCGGTGGCAACCTCTTGTGTGGATATCCACAAGACCTTTGAGGTACAGGTCAGAGAAGGGAAGCTGCTTTGATCTCATGATTTCCAAATAAAAAACACGGATATTCTTCGACGGTTGCCGAGGAATATCCGTGATTTTTTATCTGTTGATCAGCGAGCGTCCTTCCCATTCAGGGTGGAGCTCAATACCCATCACAGCCGCCGCGGTGGGGGCAATATCGATCAGCGAAGTGTTCTCGATGGCCTTGCCGGGCTCAAAATCGGGGCCGTACAAAAACAGCGGGATGGTCATATCCTCAGGGCTTGCCGAGCCGTGAGTAAAATCGTGACCGCCGTGGTCTGCGGTGATGATGATGGAGTATTCCTCTCCGCAAGCCTCGAATACACGCTTGACGTTGTCGATGGCGATGGACAGGCGACGCAAATACTCTTCGCTCATCCATCCCTTGTCATGCCCCCCCTTTTCGTCCAGATCCAGCATATACAGCATGACGAAATCGGGATGATAGCGGTCGATGGCCATCAGGCAATGGTCGGTAACCGCGGTGTCGGAAAGATCATCGTAATCAATGTTCAGACAGAATGAGAAGGTATAACTGCCGGGAGAGGCAAGGTCACGCAGATAATCCCAGTTATAGAACATACCCGTTGTGCCGCCCGCCTGACGCACCTGCTCAAAAATACCGGGTGTGGGATTCTCGGGCTTTACGTAGATGTTGGTCTTGATGCCGTGACGATCGGGTGTCTGTCCGTGCGTCATAGAATAGTGGCAGGGGAAGGTGTCCGAGGGAAGCACGGCCTGTGAGTTGTAGTTGTAGGTACAGAGCTGCTCCAGGGTTTTGACATACGGATTGCCGCACATCTGCATGGCATCCGCGCGTGCGCCGTCGATTGAAATGAGAATCACTTTGTTTTTCATTGTGTAACTCCTTTTTGTTTTAGAAATTTCGCATCATTGCTTACTTTCGGTTGGCTGTTGCCACGATGTTCGCGCCCGTACCCAACAGGTTTTCCAGAAGCACGTCCCCAATGTGTACCACGGCGGGAGCGGACAGGGAGTTGACCGCCTTCATGGCCTCAAAGAGAAGCTCACGGGGAATGGGCTTGTTGGTTTTGCAGGGGACCACGCCGCCGTCCACGGTGGGAGCGGTGGTGGTCAGCACACGGGTGGGATGGGTGCACTCGGCGGTGGCGTAGTCCACGCCCCGCTTACAGCCCTGGCCTTCTACGGACACAACAGGATTCTCCGCAGTGGGATCCAGGGTCACGGTCAGGGTACAGCCCCGGGGGCAGACGATACAAGTCAGATTCTTTTGTGTAGTAGCCATTATACGTTGCCCTCCTTCTTGGCGCTCTCCTCCATGGATACGAGCAGGGTGTCGGCGGTGGTCGAAGTCAGGTCAGCGGCCTTGATCGTGATGGTCTCCATCTCGCCGGGGGCCACCTTGATGCGCTTCTTCTTGGAAATGACGTTGCCATCGGCGCCGCCCTCACGTACCGTCACGGTGACGTCGCGGTAGATATCCGAGGGACGGAAGTACACGGTCACGTCAGCGGTATTCTCGGTAACGGTGACAGTCTGGGGCACGGTGTAGCGCACCTTGCCGTCGGTCTTCAGGGTGATGGTTCGTCCCTCGGTCAGCTCGCCCCGCAGATGGGCGGCGGCGGAGGTACCCGCCAGGGCGGCTTCCTCGGATACATAGTCCACCAGATCGTGGACGTGGAGAACGTTACCGCAGGAGAACACACCGGGCAGAGAGGTCTGGCGGTACTGATCCACGGAGGCACCGCCGGTGATGCCGTCCATGGTAATTCCCGCACCCCGGGTCAGCTCGTTCTCGGGGATCAGACCCACCGAGAGAAGCAGGGTATCGCAGTCAAAGTAGATCTCGGAGCCGGGGATAGGACGACGGCCGGCCGAGCCTGCTCGGCTGTCCACCTTGGAGACGGTGACGCCGGTCAGACGCTCCTTACCGTGGATCTGAGTCACGGTATGGGAGAGCATCAAGGGAATACCGAAATCGTCCAGACACTGGGTGATGTTGCGGGCCAGTCCACCCGAATAGGGCATGAGCTCGCAGACGGCCTTGACCTCAGCCCCCTCCAGGGTCATGCGGCGAGCCATGATGAGGCCAATATCGCCCGAGCCCAGAATGACCACCTTGCGGCCAGGCATATAGCCCTCCATGTTGACGAATCGCTGGGCGGTACCGGCCGAGAAAATGCCGGCGGGACGGGTTCCGGGGATATTCAGAGCCCCCTTGGAGCGCTCGCGGCAGCCCATGGCCAGCACCACGGCACCGGCGCGGAGGGTGAACATACCCTCGGCCTCGCTGATGGCGGTGACGTAAGCGGCGATACCTTCCTCCCCTTCCGCAGGAGTGACGTCCAGAACGGTGGCACCGGTCTTGACGGGAATGCCCCGCTCCTTGACCATTTCATGGTAACGGTCGGCGTACTCGGGGCCGGTCAGCTCCTCGCCGAAGCGGTGGAGGCCGAAGCCGTTGTGGATGCACTGACGAAGGATGCCGCCGGCGTTCAGGTCGCGCTCCAGGATGACCATATCACGGACACCGTTATCATAAGCGGCTACCGCGGCGGCCATACCGGCGGGGCCACCGCCGATGATCACAAGCGCGGTGTAGGGAGCGGTCTTATCTGCGTAGTTCTGCATATCAGTTGTCCTCCCTTCCACCGGCGATCTTGGTGCGACCCTTGTTGATGTAGGAACCGCCACCGTTCTTGGTGATGGCATCGTAGGAAACGCCCCACTCACGGGCGAGGATGCGGATGACCTCGGGGGAGCAGAAGCCGCCTTGACAACGTCCCATACCGCCGCGGGTACGGCGCTTGACGGCGTCTACATCGTAGGCAGGGGGATTTTGGTGGATGGCGGCCACCATCTCACCCTCGGTGACCTCCTCACAGCGGCAGATGATACGGCCGTAGCGGGAATCCTTTTTGATCATTTCATTCTTCTCGCCCACACTCATGTGACGGAAGGCATCCGCGGGGGCGCGGTTGGGGTTGTAGTCGGCCTTGGGGGTCAGCGTCAACCCCATACCGCGAAGCAGCTCCTCCACGTACTCGGCAATGGCGGGAGAGGAAGGTTAGGTGTTGCGGAATTCTTTGATCGAATATATACGGACGACGGCCAAACCCCGACGAAGCCGGATCCGTACTGCGTATTTGATTTTTGCGAATGTACCCACGTGGAAAAAGACCGTGTGGTCATGGTGGGAGACACCATGACAGACATGCGTTTTGCAAAGAACGCAGGTATTGCCGTGATCGGCATTGCAAAAAACGATGCAAGCAAACAAATTCTTGCCTTGCACGCAGATGCTGTTATTACAGACCCGTCTTATATTTTTGAAGTATTGAATTGAGGAAACCGATATGCTTATCGGCATTTTTGCGGGTATTACCTGGGCGCTTGAAACCGTCATATTGGGGGTGGCGCTCTGTATGACGCCATTCGTTTCGACAGAACAAGCGATTTTTTTGGCTCCCTTTATCAGCACGTTTTTGCACGATACATTCTCTGCCTTTTTTTGCTTGTATACAACGTGATCAGAGGAAAAGCAAAGGATCTGCTGAGAGTTTTCAAAAGCTCGAGCCTGAAGTGGTTGATCTTGGCTTCAGCCATTGGCGGTCCCATCGGTATGACAGGCTACGCCATGGCGGTTCATTATATGGGTGCATCGGTTGGCGCTGTGGCCAGTGCCGTTTATCCGGCGATTGGTACGGTTTTAGCCTATATTTTCCTGAAAGAATCGGTCAAGTGGTACCAGTGGATATTTCTGCTTTTTACTCTTTTGGGTGTCTATGGACTGAGTTATTCGCCCAGTTTCCATATAGAAAACTTTTGGCTGGGGTTACTCGGCGCGTTCATGTGCGCGTTCGGTTGGGGGATCGAAGCCGGTATATTGGCCAAGTGTCTGAAAGATCCAGCCATCAAGAACGAGTATGCCTTGAACATTCGTCAAATAACCTCCGCGCTGATTTATGGACTTATGATTATCCCGATACTCGGCGGTTGGAAATTCACGCTCAACCTTTTCACAAACCATACAGGCATGCTTCTGCCGATCATTGCCGTTGCCGCACTTTGTGCAACAGTCTCGTATCTCTTTTACTATAAAACCATCGCAAAAGTGGGTGCTTCGAAGGCTATGGCGTTATACATTACATACACAGCATGGGCAATCGCTTTTACCGTTATTATACTCCGGGATTTTAGCGTTTTGAACCCATTGTCGCTGGGCTGCGCTGCCATTGTCGTGATATGCGGGCTTTTGGCTGCAACCGACATAAGGATGCTTTTTGCAAAGCGAAAGAAGGACTACATTTTAGAGGTGACCCTGTGTGAATCGCATGCAGAGAGTCATAAAAAGAAAAGAAAATAATTGAAGGATATTTTACTATGTACAATTTCGATGCCAAGGCATGCCGTTAGTCCAACACCTTCGAGGACGTGCTGCTGTCCTGCATCGCGGGCATGGATGCCTTCGCTCTGGGTCTTTTATGACCGACAGACAATTCCCCCTGCGGTTTGAGCGCCGCAGGGGGATTCGTTTTTGCGGATTATTTCCCGCCCTTGCGATCAAACGCAGGGTTAAAGGCATAGAAATTCTTGGAGTCCAGATTGTCCTGGGTGATGCGAAGGGCATCGCCAAACCGTTGGTAATGCACGATCTCTCGCTCGCGGAGGAACTTGATGGGATCCCGCACGTCGGGATCGTCGCAGAGGCGGAGGATGTTGTCGTAGGTCACGCGAGCCTTTTGCTCGGCTGCCAGATCCTCGTGGAGATCGGCGATCACGTCCCCCTTGATCCCCACGTACTTCATGTCGAAGGGAACACCCGAGGCGGCGACGGGATAGAGCCCCGTGGTGTGATCCACAAAGTAGGTGGCGAAGGGACTGTCCTTGATCTCCTCCTCCGAGAGGTTACGGGTGAGCTGGTGGAGAATGGCGGCGATCATCTCCAGGTGAGCGAGTTCTTCGGTACCCTCCGAAGCATCGAAAATGCTCCCGTTTGTGGAACCTCCACATTTGGAAGCCTTGGAAATTGTGTAACTCCACCGAAAAGGAAGCAAATTCAAGAATACATCAATGCGGTCACTCCCGTGTATGACTATCCTGTCCAATAGTTGCTTATAAAACGCATCTTCATACTCTACGCCGTTGATGACCTCATAGGCAACCTTTTTCATTTCGTCCAAACGCGTCTGCCCCCGGGGGATCACCGATTGGATGACCGATTGGATGACCGAAAGCAAATTCCCGATCACCTTGTCCTTGTCGAAGTTCAGGCTTCTCGTAACGAGACACATGATATGTACGGCGTCTTCGTTTCGGATGCCGGTGCCGACGCATCCTACTTGATTGCCTGCCTGATCCACGTGAGGACTCCCATGCTTGGCCGCCTCCTGACAACGCCACGCCTTATACACACTTCCATCAGTACGTTTCTTATACCGCGCCACAAAGCTTCGCCCGCAGATACCGCACTTGATCTTCCCCGAGAAGGGATAGCGATTGCTGTGTTTGGCTTTCCCCTCGGGAGAAAGTGACCGTGCATCCAGAATACGGTTCGCCTCCTCGAACAGCTCGCGGGAAATGATGGGCTCGTGGTGATTCTTGATGATGACGAATTCCTCCTGTCCGCGATTATACTTCTTGTCGTGAGACAGGAAATCGGGCGTGTAGGTTTTCTTTTGCACCAGATCGCCGCAGTATTTTTCGTTGCGGAGCAGTCGCAGGATCACGGTGTTGCTCCACGTCCCCCCTCGCATGGGAAGGATGCCTTCCTCCCGCAACTCACGGGCGATGACGTGTGTGCCCTTTCCCTCCTGAACGAATTTGCGGAAGATCAGCCGTACGACCTTGGCGCCCTCCTCGTTGACCGTCATTTTCCCATCCTTTACGTCGTAGCCCAACATACTCCGTCCGAACACCACCCCCTGCTCCATCTGCCGCTTCTGTCCCCACTTGACCCGCTCGGAGGTCTTACGGCTCTCCTCCTGGGCGATGGAGGACATGATGGCCAGCCGAAGCTCGGCATCTCCGTCCAGGGTGTTGATTCCATCGTTCATGAAGATCACGCCCACACCGTACTTTTTCAGTTCGCGGGTGTAGTAGATGCTGTCCAGGGTGTTTCTGGCAAAACGGGAAATTTCCTTGGTGATGATAAGATCAAAATCCCCGTTTTGCGCACAGGCGATCATGCGATTGAATTCCTTTCTCTTCTTGGTGCTGGTGCCCGAAATACCCTCGTCGGCGAACACCTCGTACAGCTCCCAGTCGGGGTGATGCTCTATGTATTGACGGAAATACCTCTGCTGGCTCTCAAAGGAGTTGGCCTGATCCTCGCCTTCGGTGGACACACGACAGTATGCTGCCACCCGCCGCTTGATCGTGAGTAATTTGCGTTCCTCGTTCAGCCTTTCGTACTTGTTCATGATATGATTCCTTTCGTGTGTATTTGTTGATTGTTGGTCGTGAATCGTTGAGCGTTGAGCGTGGATCGTTGTGCGTTGCTCTGTAAAAGAACGCCAAGCGGCTATGCTCGGCGTTGCTTCTCTTGCGTTTTCTGCCCGGCGTGTTCCTGCTCCAGTTGTTTTCGGCACCGGTCGTATTGCGATGCTGTCAGCAACCCCCGTTCCTTCAAGGAAAGCAGGAGGCCTTGTTGCAGATTCAGAAAAAATACCCCATACTCCGAGTCCGTGAGCGCGGGGATGGGTTCTCCAACATACACGTATTCCTTATGGTTCAGTTCGCAACACCTCCTCGTACCAGTATATGAAGCAAGACGGCTTTCAGTCCGTGTTTGGGGGATGGCGGGCATCCCTCAGCGGTCTTCTGCCGTCAGAACCCTCCAAGATCGGCTGGAGAAGCAGAAAAGTAAAAAAATGACAAGTTTTTAACAGAAATGTAGTAGACAAAATCAAGAAAAAATGATATGATTAATATAACGGATAGGCAATTGCCTAATTATAGTAAAGAAAGCAGGTCTGCATGAAGGACTTCTTTTATGAGCTGAAGCACGACATCGGAGCCGATTATTTCACGGTAGAGGAGGATCGAGACTTCTCCTTTCCCATGCATATGCACCGCTGCTATGAGATCATCCTGCTTGGGGAGGGTGCTATGAAGGTGCGGATCGAACAGGCCGAGTATGCGATCGGGGCAGGGGATATGATCCTCATCAAACCCAACCGTATGCATAGTCTGGAGACTGTGGGGACAAGTCGGCACAAGCTGTGCATCTTTTCCCCCGAGTTGATCGCGGCTGTGTCGCCGCAGATCAAGAAACATCCGTTGTCCTCTCCCGTGGTTCGCGCCGTTCCGTCGCTGTACCGGGAGCTTTTCGACGGGATCGACGAGTCCGCGACCGTGGGCGGGATCAAGGGCTTTTTGTACTGCGTCTGCGATCTTTTCTACAAGCAACTGGATCTTACGCGTGAGGACGTGTCATCCGGTAAGGATCACTTGATCCGAGACGTTCTTCGGTATGTGGAGAAGAATATACACGCTCCCTGCTCGCTGGTAAGCGTTGCTGATGCCTTGGGGTATTCCGACTCCTACCTGTCACGGGTGTTCCATGAGGTCGTTGGGATGCCGTATACGGCTTACGTGCGCCATGTGAAGATCAACCGTGCCTACTACCTTTTGAAAAACACGAATGCAAGCGTCATCGATATTGTGAGCCAGTGCGGCTATACGTCGGTTGCCACCTTTAATCACAATTTCAAGGAGCTGACGGGGTGTAGTCCGACCGAATACCGCAAACGGAACCGAAGCTGATCCGCGTTCCGCACGATCTATGTAAAATATTTTTACTATTTAAAAAATATGAAAGGATACAAAACCATGTACAACGAAATTACCAAGATCCCCTTTGAGGGCGCCAAGTCCAAGAACCCCTTCTCCTTCCGCTACTATGACAAGAACCGCGTCATAGGTGGCAAGACCATGGCCGAGCACCTCCGCTTCGCCATGAGCTGGTGGCATACCTGTTGTGCAGCCGGTACCGATATGTTCGGCGGTGAGACCATGGATAAGACCTTCGGTTGCGACGGCATCGAGCGCGCCAAGGCCAAGGTAGACTTCGCCTTTGATCTCATGCAGAAGCTGGGCATTGAGTTCTACTGCTTCCACGACGTGGATGTGGCTCCCGAGGGAGAGACCCTGGCCGAGTCCATCAAGAATCTGGAGATCGTCACCGACTATCTGCTGGAGAAGCAGAATAAGACCGGCATCAAGCCCCTGTGGGTCACCGCCAATATGTTCGGCAACAAGATGTTCATGGCTGGTGCCGCTACCTCCCCCTCCGCCGACGTCTACGCCATCGCCGCCGGTAAGGTCAAGGCAGGCATCGACGCCGCTATCAAGCTGGGCGCACCCGGCTACGTCTTCTGGGGCGGCCGCGAGGGCTATGACACCCTCATCAACACCGACGTGGCTTTGGAGCTGGACAACCTGGGTAAGTTCCTGACCCTGGCCCGCGACTACGGCCGCGCTCACGGCTTCACAGGTGACTTCTATATCGAGCCCAAGCCCAAGGAGCCCACCAAGCACCAGTACGATTTCGACGTGGCCACCTGCGCCAACTTCCTGCGCACCTACGGTCTTATGGATGATTTCCGCATGAACATCGAGGCCAATCACGCCACCCTGGCAGGCCATACCTTCCAGCATGAGCTCCGCATGGCCACCGTCAACGGCATTTTCGGCTCCATCGACGCCAACCAGGGCGATATGCTGCTGGGCTGGGACACCGACCAGTTCCCCACCAACGTCTACGATACCACCCTCTGCATGTACGAGGTCATCAAGGCAGGCGGCTTCACCAATGGCGGTCTCAACTTCGACGCCAAGGCACGCCGTCAGTCCAACACCTTTGAGGACGTGCTGCTGTCCTACATCGCGGGCATGGACGCCTTCGCTCTGGGTCTGATCAAGGCCTACGAGATTATCGAGGATGGCCGCATCGACGAGTTCGTGGCCAAGCGCTACGCCTCTTACAATGAGGGCATCGGTAAGGATATCCGCGAGGGCAAGGTGACTCTGGAGTCTCTGGCCGCTTATGGTGCCAATCTTAAGGACGTTATGCCCGTCAGCGGCAGACAGGAATACCTGGAGTCCGTGCTGAACGACATTCTCTTCTCCGGAATTTGATTTCATACCCCAAAAGGAGGCTACTGCCATGAACCTTGACTATGCCCACAACCCCATACTGGACAGTCACATTTTCGTCCCCGACGTGGAGGCCCACGCCTGGGGAGACGGCCGTATGTACCTGTACGGTTCCTTCGATCATCAAGGGGTTCAAACCTACTGCAGCGACGTTCACCACGTCTATTCCTCCGAGGATCTGATCCATTGGACCGATCACGGTGTGGTCTTCTCCCTGGCGGATTCCACCTGGGCCAAGGACTGCGGCGCCCTGTATGCCCCCGACGCTGCCTATCGTGACGGCTGGTACTACCTCTACTATTGCGTTCCCGACGGGCGGTGCGGTGTAGCCAAGTCCCAGTCCCCCATAGGCCCCTATACCGACGTAGGGCAGCTTGAGGGGATCTGGGGCATCGATCCCACCGTATTCGTCGACGACGACGGACAGGCTTATATCTATTGGGGCCAGCTTACATGGGGAAAGATTGCCAAGCTGAAGGAGAATATGGTGGAGATCGAGCCGGATTCGGTGGTAGACTCTCTGACCATCCCCGAGCATGAGTTCCACGAGGGCAGCTCGGTCAAAAAGATCAACGGGAAGTACTATTTCCTCTTTGCCGACACCCACCGCCACAGAGATCCGATCAGCGGCGAGGGCCGTCCCACCTGCTTGGGCTATGCCGTATCGGATCATCCCATGAAGGGCTTCAAGTACGGCGGTGTCATAATCGATAATTTCGGGTGCGATCCCGCCAGCTGGAACAACCACGGCTCTATGGAGTGCTTTGGCGGCCAATGGTACGTCTTCTACCACCGCTCCACCCACGGCACCGTCAACTCCCGTCACGTTTGCATGGAGCCCATTTATATCAACGAGGACGGTTCGATCTCCGAGGTCCTCCAGACTTCCTCGGGGGTGGGCGGGGCCATTCCCGCCGCCGCCCACATTCCCGCCAATCTAGCCTGCGAGCTGAGCGGTCACGTCCGCATCGCGGGAGATGAAGCTTCACCCGATAATTTGGTGCTCTCCGAGATCCAAAACGGGGATACCGCCCTGTTCCGCTACCTGGATTTCAATGGCGAGACTCATATGCGGTTGTCTGTGAATACCTCTTCCCCTCTGCGGGTCGAGCTGTACATCGACGGGCGCTACCATGCCGAGATGGCGGTTCTTCCCGACGAGGGCTATGCCGAGACCGTCGCAGAGATCCCCGCCTTGTACGGTCGCCACACCGTCACCTGGAAATTCTGTTGCAACGATACCGCTGCCTGTATCCGCGCGGATAGACTGGGCTTTCATTGAAAGGAACGAAACCATGAATTACTATATTGGTATTGATCTGGGTACCTCCTCCTGTAAGGGTATCCTTCTGAACCGCGACGGAGCCGTCCTCGCGGAGCATAGTGTCAGCTACCCCGTTTCTACCCCTCACACCAACTGGAGCGAGCAGGACCCCACCGACTGGTACAAGGCCGCCGTTGAAATTCTGACCGTCCTGTCCCAGGGCAGGGAAGCAGAGATCAAGGGCGTGGGCATCGCGGGTCAGATGCACGGTCTGGTCATGCTGGACGAGCAGGACGAGGTCATCCGCCCCGCCATCCTCTGGAACGACGGGCGGAGCGCGACCCAGACCGCTTATCTCAACAGCCTCGGCACTCTCCCCACCCTGACGGGTAACATTGCTTTCCCCGGCTTCACCGCCCCCAAGATCCTGTGGGACAAGGAGAACGAGCCCGAGAACTTCTCCAGAGCCAATAAGATCTGCCTGCCCAAGGACTACCTGGCCTACAAGCTGACGGGTGTGTTCTCCTCGGAATACTCCGACGCGGCGGGTATGCTCCTCCTCGACGTGCAGAATAAGTGCTGGTCCACCGAGATGTGCGACATCTGCGGTATCACCGTGGATATGCTCCCCAAGCTTTTTGAGAGCTACGAAGCCACGGGCAAGCTGAAGCCCGAGTACGGCCTGCCCAACGCCATCCTGTGCGCGGGCGCCGGCGACAACGCGGGCGCGGCCATCGGTACGGGCACCTTGCGCGACGGGGATTGCAGTATTTCCCTCGGCACCAGCGGCACGATCTTTTTGCCCTGCGACGAGTTCAACACCGAATGCGGTAGCGCACTGCACAACTTTGCCCATGCCAACGGGAAATTCCACCTCATGGGCTGTATCCTGTCGGCGGCAAGCTGTAACAAGTGGTGGATCAAGGATATTCTGGACGCCGACTACGGCGATCCCAACCAGCCCAAGTACGGTCAGACGGGCGTGTACTTTTTGCCCTACCTGACGGGTGAGCGTTGCCCCCACAACGACGTCAATGCCCGAGGTGCCTTCATCGGCCTGTCCATGAACACCACACGGGAGGATATGAGCCTCGCCGTGCTGGAGGGCGTAGCCTATGCCCTTCGCGACTGCGTGGAGGCGGGAGGTGTGAAGATCGACAAAGCTGTCCTCTGCGGCGGCGGTGCTGTCAGCCGTGTTTGGCAGACCGTACTGGCGAATGTCCTCGGCGCGGATATCTACCTCACCGAGACCGAGCAGGGGCCCTCCATGGGTGGCGCGCTGCTGGCTATGGTGGCCTGCGGGGAGTACGAAACCGTCTATGAGGCGGCTGGTGCCACCGTCAAAAAGACCTTGGCGGTGGGGTGTGATCCCGACATTGTGCGTACATATGAAAAGGGGTACGCGGTTTATCGACAGCTGTACCCTGCGTTGAAGGAAGTCCGCTTATAAACCAAATTCACCATTAAGAAAGGAAACTGACCATGAAAAAAGCACTGATTTTCCAAGGCGGTTGGGACGGCCACGAGCCTCAGCTGACCTCCAAGCGGTTCGCTGAGATGCTGGAGAGAAACGGCATTTCCGCCGAGATCTACGATAACCACGAATGCTTCGCTGACCTTGAAAAGCTCCTGACCTACGATCTTATCGTGGCCTGCTGGACTATGGGCACCATGGAGGGGCAGTACTCCCGCAACATCTCCGAGGCGGTGGCCCGCGGCGTGGGCCTGGCGGGATGTCACGGCGGTATGTGCGATGCCTTCCGCATGGATACCGAGTGGCAGTTCATGACGGGCGGCCAGTGGGTCAGCCATCCCGGCGGAGATGGCATCGAGTACACCGTCAATATCCGCAGAGGCTCCTCTCCCATCATCGAGGGTCTGGAGGACTTCACGGTCAAGAGCGAGCACTACTACCTGCATATCGACCCCGCCGTGGAGGTTCTGGCTACCACCCGTTTCCCTCTGGTGAACTACTATCACGCTGCCAATAAGCCGGTGGATATGCCCGTCGCCTGGACGAAATACTGGGGCATCGGCCGCGTGTTCTACAACTCCCTGGGCCACCACGATGACGTCTTCGATAACTCCCCCAACGCCGCTATCCTTATGGAGCGAGGGATGCTCTGGGCGGCAGGCGGCAAGGAGTATAACGAAAAGCACGGTCTGACCGTGGATAAGTACCTGAACAACGCGAAAATGTATTGATACCATACCGAACGGAGGAAAATATCATGACAAGAATCGGTTTCGTCGGCGTCGGCGCGATTTCGGGCATTTACCTGGAAAACATCACCAATCGCTTCAAGGATATTGAGATCATCGGTGTCTGCGACCTCATTCGCGAGCGGGCTGAAAACGCCGTCAAAAAATACAACATTCCCAAGCTCTATAACGATATGTACGAGCTCTTTGCAGACCCCGAGGTGGATGTGGTGCTCAACATCACCCGTCCCTACGAGCATTACGAGGTCACCAAGGCCGCTCTGCTGGCGGGTAAGCCCGTCTACTCCGAGAAGCCCTTGGGGGCAACCTGGGAGGAGGGCGTAGAGCTGGTCAAGCTGGCCGAGGAAAAGGGACTCTGGATCGCAGGCGCACCCGACACCTACATGGGCGCGGGCATCCAGACCTGCCGTAAGCTCATCGACGAAGGTGCCATCGGTGAGATCGTGGGCGCCACCGCCTTCATGACCTGCCACGGTCACGAATCTTGGCATCCCGACCCCGAGTTCTACTACAAGCACGGCGGCGGCCCCATGCTGGATATGGGACCCTACTACGTTACCGCCCTCATCAACCTTATGGGGGGCGTCAAGCGTCTGGGCGGTATGATCGCCACCCCCTTCAAGGAGAGAGTTTGCACCTGTAAGGAGCACAACGGGGAGATCATCACGGTGGACGTCCCCACCTCCTACTACGGTGTCATGGAGTTCGAATCGGGCGCTGTGGCCTCCATCCTGACCTCTTTTGATATCTACGGCGCCAGACTACCCATCATCGAGATCTACGGCTCCAAGGGAACCCTCCGCGTGCCCGACCCCAACTGTTTCGGCGGCCCCGTCATCCTGCACACCCCCGAGGGGGGCGACGTGGAGATCCCCCTGGCCTTTGACTACCCCGAAAATTCCCGCGCTCTGGGGCTGGCCGAAATGGCCTCCGCTTTGAAAGCGGGCCGCCGCCCCCGTGCTTCCTATCAGCAGACCCTCCATGTTCTGGAGGTGCTGACCGGCTTTGAGCGCGCGGTACAGAACGGTGGCTATCTGGACATGACCACCGTCTACGAGCGCGAGGCGCCCATGGCACAGGGCTTGCCTCACGGTATTTTGGACTGAGGAGCTCGCATCATGAAAAAGATCGGTATCGTAGGTGTTGGTTGCATCTCCGGCATCTATCTGGAAAATATCACCAAGGTATTCCAAGATCTCGAGGTCATCGGCGTCTGCGACCTCATTCGTGAGCGGGCAGAGAATGCCGTGAAGAATTACAATATCCCCAAGCTCTACGAGGACATGCATGAGCTTTTTGCAGATCCCGAGGTGGACATTGTCCTCAATCTGACCCGCCCCTATCAGCACTACGCCGTTACCAAGGCCGCGCTCCTGGCAGGGAAGCACGTCTACTCCGAAAAGCCCTTGGGGGCGTCCTGGGAGGAGGGCGTAGAGCTGGTTCAGCTGGCAGAAGAAAAGGGGCTCATGATTGGCGGTGCCCCCGACACCTTCCTGGGTGCGGGCATCCAGACCTGCCGCAAGCTCATTGACGAGGGCGCCATCGGTGACATTGTGGGTGCGACCGCTTTCATGATGAGCCACGGCCCCGAGGGCTGGCATCCCGATCCCGAGTTCTTCTACAAGTATGGGGGCGGCCCCATGATGGATATGGGTCCCTACTACGTCACCGCTCTGGTGAATCTGTTGGGCGGTGTCAAGCGCATCGGAGGCATGGTGTCCATTCCGCAGAAGCAAAGAATTGCGGGGTGTAAAGAGCATTTCGGTGAGATCATTGAGGTGGAGGTTCCGACATCCTACTACGGTGTTTTGGAATTCCGGTCGGGTGTAGTGGCCTCTCTCGCTACTTCCTTTGATATCTACGGCGCGCGTCTGCCCATCATCGAGATCTACGGCTCCAAGGGAACCCTCCGCGTGCCCGACCCCAACTTCTTCGGCGGCCCCGTCATCCTCCACACCCCCGAGGGGGGCGACGTGGAGATCCCCCTGGCCTTTGACTACCCCGAAAATTCCCGCGCTCTGGGGCTGGCCGAAATGGCCTCCGCTTTGAAAGCGGGCCGCCGCCCCCGCGCCTCCTACAAGCAGACCCTCCATGTTCTGGAGGTGCTGACGGGCTTCGAGAGGGCCGCGAAAAACGGCGGGTATCTTACTTTGGAGACCGCCTATGAGCGGGAAGCGCCTATGAATCCAGAACTGCCCCACGGGATTCTCTGATGCGCTTCCGACGAATCTCGATTTGAAGACATATGAAGACATAAGGAGATTCAAAGCTGGAAGGATAAATCTTTCAAACGGCGTTTTGTGGCTTTCGGCACCGGAGCGACGGCGATTTTGTCTGCCAAACCAGCCCCAATTTCGCAAGAAAGGAAGCTTTCGCAAAGCGAAAGCCATGATCTTATACATGATGAAACTTACCTGCGGCAGGACAGAGGATGATTTCTGCACCTCTGTCCTCTTGACCCCCGATCCGGAACAGGAAGGATACCTGTTTGAGGATGGGCTTTTCGGTATGAACGTCGAGATCACCCGCAAGGGCATTTTCGGCGGTCTGTCCGCCCAAATGCTCAATAACCGCAAGCTCTATATGGGACAGGATGGCGTGGACGGATGGGTATGCGAGCGCTTTGAAAGAATCCTTGACCGTCCCGAAGAAAGCCTTTGCGAAAGCAATTTTGTGATTCTCCGGGACGGCGGCGTCATGTCCCAATCCTCCGCGGTCATCGCTCTGCAAAAGGGCAGGGAATACGAGGCGAAGGTTTGGGTCAAGGCCATTTCTCCAACAGCCCAAGTGACCTTTGGTGTGGAGGGCATGGAACAGACCGTTTCTGTCACCGCCGACCGAAACGCGTATCAGGAGCTGTCCTTTACCTTCGCGGGAATGGATATAAGCGAAGGCACCTTTTCCGTCAAGGTTGCAGGAGAAGCGGCGGTTTACGAGGTCTCCCTTTTGCCTACGGACAATTTCTATGGCATGAGGCGGGATGTGATCCAGCATCTCCGCACCATCGCTCCCACCGCTTTGCGTTTCCCCGGCGGCTGTGCCGCGGATCATTTTGACTGGAAGGAAAGCCTGAAGGCTCCCGAATTCCGCAAGCCAGCCGACGGCACCTCCAAGGCCTGGTTCTTGTTCCGTGACACCTATCATCAGGATCCCCTGGACGTTGGACTGAATGAGTTTATCATGCTCTGTCGGGAATTGAACGCCGAACCCGAATACACCGTCAGTTTGCTCCTCTCGGACGGCGAGGATGCCCGTCGATTGGTGGAGTATTGCAACGGTGACGAGACCACCGAGTACGGTGCCAAGCGTCAGTCTCTCGGTTTCGACGCTTTTCATATCCGCCTGTGGTACGTGGGCAACGAAGCGTATTTCTTCGGCGGCGAGTATCAGAACAGCGTTGCCGCTGCCAAACGTACGGATGAGCTGATCGCGACCATGAAGCAGGCAGATTCCTCTATTGCCGTGGCTATCGGTCTGACGTGGGGAATCGACTATCAAACCTGGGCGTTCGAGTTTATGAAGAATCTCAAGAGCCCCTTTGAATATGTTTCCTATCACGACTACATCGGTATCCTGCCCGACTCCACGCAGGGGGAGAACGGCATGGCCACCTGTGAGATCCTGGAAGGCAACTTTGCGGACGGGGAATGCTTCGGCTTGAACTTCTACCGAAATAAGCTTTATGCCGATCATTTTGATAAGATCCGCATTTGTGTGGATGAGTGGAACTATTCCTGGGGCAAGGATTCCTCCAACGCCTTGTTCTTCTCCAACGCCTTGCAATTCCACTTCCTGGCCAAGAGCAAGGAGACCTACCATATTGACCGTGCGGAATTCTTCATGCCGGTCAATGAAGGGATGATCACCGTCCGCGGCGCTGCATGCAAAATGGAGAGCACGGGCGAGCTGTTCCGCCTCATGGCGGGTCACAGGGGTGGTCGGGTCATACCCTGTGCCTCGGACAAGACGGATTTGGATATTCTTAGTACCGAGCACGCGGGCAAGCTGTATGTCTCGGTGGTCAACCGTTCCTCGAACCCGTATGACTTGCGTATCAATGGCTATATTGCTTCAAGCTGTACCTTGATTCAAACAGGGGAATTCAGCTTTTCGTGCAATGATTATGAAACAGTAGCTTTGCATCAACCCATTGTAACAGGCCACAGCGTACTGTTTATGACCTTGACGAAAGCGGATATGTGAGGCGAAGCAGTCTCCCTGTTTCCTTGTGACAGCGTATCGTTTTGAATGAAAATACCCCTTCGGATCATAAAGATTGAATTTGTCAGGGAGGATACCCATATATGTCCACAAAATTATGGTATGACCGCTATGTAGATGACTGGATGAACGCTCTGCCCCTGGGGAACGGACGGGTGGGCGGTATGTTTTATGGCAATCCTCACCGCGAGGTCATCGAGATCAACGAGGAATCCCTCTGGAGCGGTCGGCAGATCAAGGAGAAGAACCACGCTACTCCGACCGACCTTGAAAACATCCGCACGCTGATCTTTCAAAATCGCTTGCAGGAAGCGGCACGGCTCAGCCGTGAGACCTTTCTGGCCGACCCGCCCCGCGTGCGTTTCTACGAGAGTTTTGGGGAGGTCTTCGTGGACTTTGTCGATAAGGGAGAGTACACAGACTACCGCAAGGAGCTGGAGCTGTCCGAGGCGATCGCGTCGGCGTTCTGGACGAAGGGAAGTACCGCGTATCACAGCGAATGCTTTATCAGCGAGGCATACGACGCTCTGCTATATCGCGTGGAATCCGATGGCGCGCCCTTTTCTTGCAATGTCACCATGAAGAGGGGGCAGGATGCCTATACCGCCGCCGTCGCGGATGACACGCTGGTGCTGAACGGCCGTGTGACCTACTCGTTCCATCCCCAATACGGCGACGGAGGGGAGGGAATGTCCTTCGGTGCGCGGATCCGCGTGGAATCCGACGGCAGATTGGAGGAACGGCACGACTGCATTGCCGTTACCGACGCCACCTACGTCACGGTCTATGGCGGGTTCGCCACAAATTACAACGTGGAGACCTTCGATATCGACGAAAGCCGCGACTACCGCGCTATTCTGCAAGCCTGCATGGACAAGCTTGAGGGGGGCTCGTACGAGGAGATCAAAGCGACTCATTTGCGTGATCACGACGTCTGGTTCTCGGCCGTCCGCTTCGAGCTGGACAGCCCCGACTACAGCCACGAGCCTACCGATATCCGCCTCCAAAAGGTCAAGGCGGGCGAGCGTGACGATCCTGACCTCTATACGCTGTACTACCATTTCGGCCGTTACCTGCTCATGGAAAGCTCGGGCAAGAACGCTACCCTGCCCGCCAACCTCCAGGGCATCTGGTGCCACGGTTTCCGTCCTCCCTGGGGTGCGGATTACCACACCAATATCAACCTGCAAATGAACTACTGGCCCGCCGAGACCGGAAACTGCTCCGCGGCAGTTCAACCCCTCATCCACTTCTTGAAGAAGCTCAGCGCTTTTGGAAAACAAACCGCGGGGGAGCAATTCGGCGCGGAGGGCTGGTGCATCAACCACACCACCGACGTGTTCGGGCGAAGCGGTGTGCACGATTCGGTGGATTGCGGCTTTTTCCCCCTGGCAGGCTCCTGGATGTGCCTGTCTCTGTGGGAGCATTACGAGTTTACCAATGACCGCGCCTATCTGAAGGAGATATATCCCATCCTGGAGGGCTCCTGCCGATTCCTTCTGGACTATTTGACCGAAGCTCCCGACGGCTATCTGACCACCAGCCCCTCCAATTCTCCGGAAAACGCCTTCCTCTATACCGAGCCTGACGGTGAGCGCAAGGGCAGTATGCTCACCCATGGCGCGACCATTGATTTCGAGATCATTTACGCCCTCTTCACCAGAACCATTTACGCCTGCAGTCTGCTCGATGAAAATGCCGACTTTGCCGAGAGGCTGGCCGAGACTCTGCAGCGGCTGCCCCCTCTGCGAGTCAGCGAGCGGTACGGCACCATCTGCGAGTGGATCGAGGATTACGAGGAGGTCGAGCCCGGGCATCGTCACATCTCCCACCTGTTTGGCCTGCACCCTGCCGATCAGATCAACGAGACGAACCCTGTGATCTACGAGGCGGCCAAGAAAACCATTGCCCGTCGTCTGGCCCACGGTGGCGGTGCTACGGGGTGGTCGAGGGCCTGGATCATCAACTTCTACGCCCGATTCAAGGATGGCGAGCAGGCGCATCACCATTTGAATCGCTTGTTAGCCCTCTCCACGGCGGATAACCTCTTGGATATGCACCCGCCCTTCCAGATCGACGGTAACTTCGGCGGTACGGCGGGTATCACCGAAATGCTCATCCAGAGCCACTTGGGCTCCCCCGATCACCGTATTGTGGAACTTCTGCCCGCTCTGCCTCCCGATTGGCAGACGGGCTCTGTCCGCGGCGTCAAGGCGCGGGGAGGATTTACCTTTGATTTGGCTTGGAAGGATGGCAAATTGACCGAGGTGACGGTCATGGCCGCTGAACCGCGGCAGCTGCGGATCAAGCTTCCGCCAAGCCGGGGATCCATTTCCACCGCCTGTGTGTATACCCTGCAGGATGACCTGTTTACGTATACCTGCGGGGCCAATGATCGCGTCACCCTCTCGTTTTCCGATTGAAGAGCCGGGAATAGCCAAGCGAGCGGAAACCTGCCCTACGTTGGATCAATGGAGTGGAACATGACCGATGCTTCAGAACCGACATCGGTCAGGATCCCCACCACCTGCTTGTAGGGCATGGCGTACCGCTGGTGGAGGTAGCGCATGGAGGCGGCCAACTCGCCGTCCGGCCCGCCAAGCTGGGAAATAATGATCTGTGCCAGCTTGGGGTTAGGATTCTTGATCTTGACGGGATATTGCAGCTTCTTCTCATAGATCCACATGGTGATACCTCCTTAGTCTGCGTCGTATTCCCAGGGGAAGGGCCTGCTCATCCAGTCCCAGGAGGCGGTGCTTTGATTGCCGAAGGCGGTGAGAGGGGTGCAGGTTGCCTCATACTCCTTGTGCAGAGCCTTGCTCTGTTCCTTCAGCTTGTGGTAGGTCTCCAACGCGTCGCAGGATTTGGGATATACGTTCAGATACAGGACAGTCTCGTAGAGGGCGAAATCCACGGCGCGGATCTGATCCATGAGACGCTTGCAGGCGGCGTTGTCCTTACCGCTGCGGTTGCCGTTGCAGTCATTGCAACCGATTCGATTGACACCGCGGTTGTCGTTGCAGTCGTTGCAACCGTTTCGGTTGGCACCGCGGTTGCCGTTGCAGTCGTTGCAACCGTTTTGGTTCCCACTACGGTTTCCGTTTCCGCATCCGCAGCCACCGTCACCGTCACGGCGATCCATGGCAGGGACAGCGTGGTCATATCCGTATTGCCCGTGGTCGTGATGCCCGTGGTCATGTTGCCCGTGGTCAACATGACCACGGGCATGGTCGTTACGGTCATAAGGCTGTACCTTGCCTTGACCCAGGCCGCATCCGCAGCCACCGCCCACGCGGGGTGTGTTCCGACTGCCGTAGGGATACATTCCACGGTCAGGCATGCCGATCCGATTCATGGGACGGCGGTAGGGGGTGCGGTCATAGCCGCTATCATAACCGCGGTCGGTACCGCGGTCATAGCCCATCCGGCCTCCTCGGCCGGTGAAGCCGTAATACTGATTCATCATGTCCGTCTCCTTTCTGCGCGATCGTAACGGCAGCCGCATCCCACGGTGGTGAACATACCCTCGGCACCGCCAAAGGGGAGATCAAGCTCGGTGAACAGGGTGCCGCGGTTCAAGGCCGTGGCGGGGTCGTACAGGGCGCGGAAGTGCTGGCAGGGGGAAAAGACGATGGCCAGCGGGTGCTCGTTGAGTCCCCAACTGCCCTCACCGCAGCCCTCGTGTCCTACGCAGGCGCCGCATTCCCCCACCCTCGGATCACCGTTTCCGCCACAACCGCAACCGCTGTCCTTCATGCCGTCACCGTCGGGGAAGATCTCCGTGCGTGGCAGGGGGGCATGGTCAGCAAGGGGAAGATCACGCAGGTCGCCGTCCCCCGGGAGGGCGTTGCGTGGCAGGAAGTTGTTTTGTTCCATGCTGATACCTCCATCATAGAATTGAATTGTGTCCCGCCCAGGGCGGGTCGTTAGCAGTATATGACGGAGGGTGTCGGGGAGTGTCGAAAATCGGTGGTGAGGGATTTCAAATTGCAGTGTAACTATTCAGCCGTCTTTCAAATTTGGGTTTGTCGGTGGGTTGGCACGAACCATGGTAGACCTTCCCCTTTGGGGAAGGGGGACCGCGAAGCGGTGGATGAGGCAAATTGTAGAGGCCAAAACAACTTGTCAGATCAAGCGTTATCACCTCATCCGTCACGCCCTGCGGGCGCGCCACCTTCCCCAAAGGGGAAGGTCATCTCGCTGCGCTCGAGAACGAGGAAACTCCTCTATAAACTGCAATTTGAAACATTGCCGTTACATTGTAGTAGCCCGCTATTACCCAATAAAACCCCCGCAGAGCCGTCTCAAGACGTACCCTCTGCGGGGGTGTGTTCGATTATGCTGCATTTTCGTTTTTGTCAGTATTTCCTCTTTACGTAATTCACCCGTCGCCTCTTCACGCTTCGGATCCCATACCGTCCGCCGGGGCCGGTGGTCAGGCGGAGATAGATGAGCAGCATGATCAGAAACAGAACCACTGTAATGAGGAAGGGACGACTGGTCAGGTAACTGCGGAAGCCCATGAGCCCCGAGAGGAAGCCGTTGCGTGCAAAGTCTTCGGTAACGGTGAGGTCGGCCTTGCCTACCACCCGTCCCTCGTACGTGACGGTGACCGTGCCCACCACCTGTCCCGCGGTCAGGGGGGCGGTGAGGCCGCCGCCGTCCAGGGTAGCGGTGTAGGTCAAGCCCCCTTCCACGTCGGCGTCGGCGGGGAGATAGACCTTCAGATCCTTCACGGGGACGATATCGGCCTTGGATTTGCTGACGCCTGTCATGCCCACCCGCAGGGTGTCCAGCACGTCGTCGGGGGTCAGAACGGTGCGATATGTATAGACGCGATTCGCCCAAGCCAGCAGGCGGTTTGTGTAGACGTAGGCGGGAATGAGCTCACCCGTGGCCACGTCCTGCCCCCGCATGGCGATGCAGAGATTGGCTGCTCCGTTCCGCTCGCAGACAGTAACCACGCACCAGCCGCCCTCGTCGGTCATGCCCGCGTTCATGCCTTGGCAGTAGCCGTTGTAGTAGTTCTGGCTGCTGTCCGAGATCAGGGCGTTGCGGTTGGTGAAGCTGCGGCGGTCGGACACGTTGGTGGCAGAGACCGTATAGGTACGGGAGGAGCTGATCTGCATATACAGCTGGTTTTTGTAAGCTTCTCTGGCGATGAGGGACACGTCCCGAGCCGAGGTGGCCATGGCGGGGTCGTGAAGACCCGTGGGATTGGTGTAGCGGGTGTGGATGGTACCCAGTCTTTGTGCCTCGCGGTTCATGTTCTCCACGAACGCGGCCACCGAGCCCGAGGCCAGGCAGGCAACCACCAGAGACGCATCGTTGTAGCCTCCGCAGATGGCGGCGTAGAGCAGATCGCGAACCGTCAGCACCTCGCCGTCGGCCAAAGGAGGGATCATGCGCCGTCCCTCCACCCCCGACAGCATAGCGGCGGTGACCGTCACCTCCTCGTCCAGACGGTCGGATAGGGCACGGCAGGCCAGAAGCCCGGTCATGATCTTGACCGAGGAAGAGGGGTAGATCGTGGTGTCGGCGGCTTTCTCGAAGAGGGTCAGATTGTTCTCTAAATTGATGAGCAGTACGCTCCCCACCTCGCCGTCGGGGGGCGGGGCTTCTGTTTCCGCACTTGCGGTGAGGGGGGAAACGAGAAGCAGGAGGGGAAGCAGGACGGACAGGGTCAGAACCAGCAAAAAAGCACGCCGACAGTGACGGCGGGTTTCCGAGGGGACTCGGTAACGGGCAACGGTCATGGCGGCGTACTCCTTTCGGGGAATTGGGGATGGGTCAGTTTTGGGTCGTGCCGAGGGATGATACGTATGCGGCGGCGGTCTCGGTATTCCGGCGGATGGCGGCGATCAGTGCCTCCGCTGAATGAAATTTCTGCTCGGGGCGGAGATAATTAAGGAATTCCACCTTGACAGTCTTCCCGTAGAGGTTGCCGTCAAAACCGATGATGTGGGTCTCGCAATTCACCCGCCCGGGATTTTCCACCGTGGGGCGGAGTCCGATATTGGCGGCCCCCGGAAAGATTCCCGCCGGGGTATGGCAACGTACCGCGTAAACCCCGTGGGCGGGGATAAGGCGGTCGGGGGGAAAGTTCTGGTTGGCGGTGGGGAAGCCCCAGGTATGTCCCAGGGACTTGCCGTGTACCACCTTGGCTTCCAACGCATATGGACGGCCCAAAAGCCGCGCGGCAGTCTCCACGTCTCCGACCTGCAAACAGGCGCGGATACGGGATGAGCTGATGGGGGTGCCGTCCACCTCCAGTGCGGGGATGGTTACCGCATGGTCAGCTCCGAATGCTTCGGTCAGCAGAGCGGGGGTTCCTTGCGCGCCGCGGCCGAAGCGGTGATTGTAACCGCAGACCACACCGACACAGCCACAGGTGCTTTTCAAAAGCTCCACGAAGTCGGCAGGAGGCAGGTCGCGAACCGAGGGAAAGTCGCAGAGCCAGATCAGGTCAGCTCCCAGGGCGCCGAGGGCGTTGATGCGCTCCTTGAGAGTGGTCAGATGGGTTGGTTGGGTGTTTCCCTTCAAAAAATAATCCCCGGAGGGGCGGAAAAAGCAGAAAACGCCGCACAGGGTACGCGGCTCGGCTTTCTGGAGCCGCTCGGTCAATTCACGACCCTTGCGGAGTAGGGCGGCGTGAGCCAGGTGTACCCCGTCAAAGTTGCCCAGACAGAGCACGGCGGGGGCGGGAGCTGTATTTCGGGGACGGATGCTGTCCCCTCGCAGATCCAGACAGATCAATTTTGGCGTCATAGGCAGGGGGAAGAGGGAGTGTCGGTGGGATGGTCGTTCATATATAGCTCGATGAGTGTTTCCAGGAGCTTGTTCCGTCCGATATGGCGGGCAAGAGAGCGGGCACGGCCGCACTCGGGCAGGTAGGTGGGATCTTCGGTGATGAGGTATCCCGCCAGTTGGGTCACGGGATCCTGACCGCAGGCTTTCATGGCGTAGATCAGATCTGCCAGTACCTCCGAGGAATCGGGATCGATCTCAAAGGGCTGCTCCGCCTCGACAGGGGGCTGGGGCGAGGGTACACGCGGGGCATCGAACGTGAGTATTTTTCCACTGTCGGGCATGGTGCCTACCTCCTTACGGATATGTTTATTTGCAATATCCAAATCATATTTATTATACATGATTTTCCTCGAAAATACAAGGGGACAAACCGATTATTTACAAAAAATTGCGAAATATGCGCAAAAAAGGCAACGCGCTCCGACGGTTGTCGGAGCGCGGGGGATCATTCGGCTTTTTCGGTGTCCGCGGTGGTCTCGGTCTCCGCAGGCTCGGAGATCACATCCAGGGTGAATCGGATGGTAACGGGCTCCCCGTCCTCCCCGATGTATGCATAGATACCTATGCTTTCCTGCATGGGATAGGTACCGTTGCGGATGGAGGTAAAGTCCACCGTGACCTCGTAGGTGCCGGGGGCAGTGGGGAAGCGATAGACGGGTTGCTCCGCGCTGTTTACGTAGAGACGGAGGGTATTGGGACGGATAGTCACCCCGTTGTCTTTGTAGTCAGGCTCGGTGGAGGCCAGGGCATTGCCCAGGCGATCGTAGAGCATGGCGTAGACGGGGATGTCGTCGGTCTTGACTACCGTGAAGGTGGCGGTGGTGGCGGTGGTGTTCGTCAGAGTGAGGGTGGTGCCGCCCAGGGTGACCGCATGATCCTGACCGGTGTAAGGAAGTTCTTCGGGCTTTTCGATGACCGCGTCATTCTTGACAGCTTCGTCGGAGGGGCCGAATAGATCGGAGTTGGTGTTGATGACCGTCCGCAGGTAGGGGAAGGACACCACCAGGGCGACGATGAAGCAGGCCGCCGCCAGTACCGGGATCACACGGCGCACCATCTTGCGGGGGGCGTGAGCGGCGAGGATCATGTCGTCGTCGATATGGCTCATGGCGCGAGCCAGCATTTCCTGCTCGTGTGTCATAGACGGATGCCCTCACTTTCCAGGAATTTGCGGAGCTTGGCTCGGGTGCGGTGGAGCATGGATTTCACCTTGCTTTCGCTGAGCCCGAAGCGGCGAGCGATCTCCCCGATGGAATCGGAGTAGAAGTAACGGCAGATGAAGACGTCCCGTACCTCTCCCGATTGCTTGCGGAGGAAGCGGTTGATGCACTCTCCGATATGCTTGGCCTCGGTCTCGTCGTCAAAGCCGCTCCCAAAGCCGGTGCTCCCAGCGGGGATGCATTCGCTCAGCTCGTCCAGGGAGACCAGGAACAGGCTGTTGCCCCGCTTGGCGGTCTTCTTGGCCTTGTAGCGGTCCAGAGACAGGTTACGGGTGATCTTGCCCAAAAACGCGCCCAGCTTGGTGGGGCGGCTTGGGGGGATGGCGTTCCAAGTCCGCAGGTAGGTGTCGTTGACACACTCCTCAGCGTCCTGGGCGTTTTCCAGTATGTTCATGGCGATCTGGATGCAGTACCGCCCGTATTTGGCATCGCTCTCGGCAATGGCGCGCTCGTTCCGTTCCCAGTACAGGTCGACGATCTGTTTATCTTCCATGGGAGCCTCCTTTGGGGATTTTGGGGTTCTGTTCTATAAGACGACTTTTTTTCGGGGTTGGTTGCGGGGGAGGGGAAATATTTTTCAAATTTGG
>JAZSBH010000114.1:0-9152 GCA_045602325.1 Eubacteriales bacterium
GCGTAAAGCCATTTCGCTTTTGCGAAATGGCGCGCAGATAAGGGGATAGGATCCTTAAGGAAAGTACCGTGGGTACTTTCCTTAAGTGGCGCTCTTTGGCGAAGTGCGTAGCACTTCTCCTTTCATCTCGACAGGGAGAGAAAGGTGCAAACAAACTCACCGATAAACCCAAATTTGAAGGAGAAGCCTATGTCCCCCATTACCATCCGCCTCGCCGTGGAATCCGACATTCCCCGTTTGGAGGATCTACTCTACCAGGTCCACGGTCTCCACGCCGAGGGTCGCCCCGACCTGTTTATCCCCGGCTGCAAGAAATACACCGCTGATCAGCTCCGCGAGATCCTGGCCAACACCGAGAATACGCCTGTGTTCGCCGCCATTCTGGACGGAGAGCTGGTGGGCTACTGCTTCTGCGTCCGTCAGGTGCAATCGGCGGCTTCCATGCAGAAGATCACCACCCTCTACATCGACGATCTCTGCGTGGACGAGACCTTCCGCGGCCGCGGCATCGGCAAGGTGCTCTACGACCACACCGTCACCTACGCCCGCGAGCAGGGTTACTACAACGTCACCCTCAATGTCTGGGCCTGCAACCCCTCCGCACAACACTTCTACGAGAAGTGCGGGCTCGCCGTCCAGAAGGTGGGCATGGAGTTGGTTCTGTAAACCCATCCCCATTGGAAAATGATTCGGGAGCTATTCCTATGGTGAAAAGCTCCCCTCCTGCGTGTCGGCATCCACCGACAGAGTATCCTTCCGGCAATTCCGGCCCGGGTCGGCATCCACCGACAGAGTATCCTTCCGGCAATTCCGACCCGGGTCGGCATCCACCGACAGAGTATCCTTCCGGCAATTCCGACCCGGCTCTACATCATCCGGCAATCCCACACAGGGAGGCTTGCGGTTCCGTAAGCCCCCTGTTTTTTTCTCCGCACCAAAGTGCGGATACGCGGCTTCATTTTGAATTTTCCATGAACAAGAAACAAAATTCCCTAAAACCCTTGACGAATGGGGCCGAATCATATATAATTATATAAGATACATTTTTCTGCACCGACCGTATGGCAGACCGCAGAAGGAAGGACGTTTATTCTATGGCCGAATTCGATCCGAACCAGCAACAAATTCCCACAGATCAGCCCCCACATGCCAAAAAGAAGCGGGACAAGAAAGGTATGTTCTTCATCACCGCCGTCGTGATCGCTCTGGTGCTGTTCGCCGCCGCCGTCATGGAGCCCCTTATCGGCGTGGCGAGATACGTCATCTCCCTGCTCTCCCCCCTCATCATCGGCGGCATTATCGCCTACCTCTGCGACCCCATCCTGGAGTTCTTTGAGTATCGTGTGTTCAAGCGCATGAGAAAGGGTAACCTGCGGCGGGGACTCTCCTTGTTTTTCACCGTTATAACCGCCTTTGGCATCGTCGCCCTGGTGGGTGTCATGATGATCCCCCAGCTCATCAAGAGTATCAACGAGCTCTTCGACAACTATGAAAGCTACATCAACAGCTTTTTGAGCTGGCTTCAGAATATCCTCAACGATATTACCGCTGATCTTCCCATTGAGATCATGGACATCTCGGATATTGAGAAATTCACGGCCTTTTTGAATCAGGCATTCGGTGATGCCGAAAGCAGTTATTTGGAGATCTTTGATAAGCTCCAAAAATTCATTACCGACGGTAACCTCTTGGAAAAGACCTGGGCCGTGCTTCTGCATCTGTTCAACTCCTTCAAAAATCTGTTCATTGGTATTTTCATTGCCTTCTATCTCCTTGCTTCCAAGGAAAAGCGGGTGGCACAGCTCCGCAAATTCCGCAAGGCCATGTTCAGCAAGAAGACCGACGACCGCATTGAAGAGATCGTCACCCTCACCGACAAGACCTTCGGCGGCTTCATCTACGGCAAGATCCTGGACTCCATCGTCATCGGTATCCTGACCTTCGTCCTGCTGACCATCTTTACCATCTCCCCCTACAATCTGCTCATCGCCACCTTCGTGGGTATCACCAATATCATCCCTGTCTTCGGTCCCTTCATCGGTGCCATCCCCTCCTTCTTCATCGTCCTCATCTCCAACCCCGAAAAGGCCTTCCTGTTCCTGGTCCTCATCCTCATCATCCAGCAGCTCGACGGCAACATCATCGGCCCCAAGATCCTGGGCGACAATACCGGTGTCAGCTCTCTCTGCGTCATCATCGCCATCGCCATCTGCAGTACCCTGTGGGGCGTGATGGGTATGATCATCGGCGTGCCCATCTTCGCCGTGATCATCGAGCTCATCAAGCGTATGCTGGAGAAACGGCTCCGCGCTAAGGGCGAACCCACCGACACGCTGGCCTACTATTCGGACGATGCCGTCGGCAACGCCGAAATGGACGTCTACTACGAGCATTCCACCCTGCGTTACGGCTACGAGCACTCCAAGCTGAAGCCCCGCATGGAACGTCTGCGTCACAAGCTCTTCTCCCACATGGGACGGCAATCCGGAGCTGACGAAGCTGCGAATCCCCCCTCTGCCCCCAATACCGACCTACCGAATCCCACCGACACCCCGGACGAAAAGCCGTAATCAACCAACGCCAACGGGCACTCGGTCTCCCGCCGAGTGCCCGTTGTATCACCACACAAAAAAGAACGGAGAAACTCCTATGACTGATCCTCATCAGAAAGCCACCCCAAGCCCCGACCCTGCTCCCCCAAAACCCCTTCCCAAACGCGTGGTTTTCTTCGGTGCCTGTGCGGTCATCGCCATCGTCGTCTACTGCATCGCCAACGCAGACAGCTTCTCGGCCATGTTCGCCAAGCTGGGCGACGTTCTCTCCCCCCTGATCATCGGCGGTGTGATCGCCTACCTGTGCAACCCCTTCCTCAAATTCTACGAATACGTCCTGTTCCGAAAGCTGGGTAAGGGAAATCTTCGCCGCGGTCTTTCCCTCCTGCTCACGGTACTGACCGCCTTTGCCATCCTGGCCGTGGTCATTGCCCTCATTCTGCCCGAGCTGATCGACAGCATCGGGCAGCTCATCACCAACTACAAGTTCTACCTCAACGGACTTCTGGGCTTTATCCAGTCTATCATCAACAAGCTCCCCGAGGAATTGTCCAGTCAGATCGATATCTCGGATATGCAGAAGCTCTACACCTTCCTGACCGATATGTTCGGTGCCGGTGAGGATTTCATGTCCAAGGTGCTGTCCTTCCTGCAGGGCTTCCTAGTGGACGGTGATCTGATCGGCAACGTCTGGACCTTCATTCAGGATCTGTTCAATACCTTCATGGATCTGATTCTGGGCATCTTCATCGCCTTCTACATACTTTCCTCCAAGGAAAAGCGCAAAGCCCAGATCACAAAATTCCGTGCCGCTTACTTCACCGATAAGCAGAACGACAAGATCACCGAGGTGGTGCAACTGGTTGACCGTACCTTCGGCGGCTTCATCAAGGGTGTGCTGCTGGATGCTCTGGCCGTTGGTGTGGTGACCTTCATCCTCCTGTCTATCTTCCAAATTTCCGAGTACAACCTGCTCATCGCTGCCATCTGCGCCGTCACCAATATCATCCCTGTCTTCGGCCCCTTCATCGGTGCCATTCCCTCGGGACTCATCGTTCTGATCTCCAATCCCGAGAAATTCGTGTGGTTCCTCATCCTGGTCATTATCATCCAGCAGATCGACGGCAACCTGCTCTGCCCCATGATCCAAGGCAATAACACCGGCGTCAGTTCCCTGGCTGTTCTGGTGGCCATCACCGTCATGGGCGGCTTCTTCGGTCTGCTCGGCATGGTCATCGGCGTTCCCGTCTTTGCCGTCATCATTGAGCTCTGCAAGCGCGCCATTGAGAATCGTCTGAAAAAGAAAGGAAAGTCCACCGACACCACCGCCTATTACCCCGATAACGCCGTGGGCAACGCCGAAGAAGACGTCTATTACGAGCACGCCCACTGGAAGTACAAGTACGACCACTCCAAGATCAAGCCCCACGTGGATAAGCTGATCGCCGCCGTTGGACGGATCGGAAAAAAGGAGAAGCCCGCGCGAGAAAAGTCCAAGCACACGAAGAAAAACAACAAAAAAGACCGTGAATAAGCAGGAATGGGGGGCTATCAAGGCTGAAAGCCCGTCAAACTAAATCCCATTCATCTCCACTTCAAATTCAAAGTATAGAATATCATCATCAAGCAAATACGGAGGTAACACAAACATGAACGAGCAAGCAAACCGCCGCGCAGGCGGCATTTCGGTGGAGACAGCCCACATTTTCCCCATCATCAAGAAGTGGCTGTACTCCGAAAAGGATATTTTTCTCCGCGAGCTGGTCTCCAACGCCGCCGACGCGGTAACCAAGCACAAGCGCCTCATCTCCCTGGGCGAGATCGAAGGCGGGGACGAGACCTATCGCATCACAGTCACGGTGGACAAGACCGCAGGCACCCTCACCGTATCCGATAACGGTATCGGCATGACCGAGGAGGAGCTCATCCGCTACCTCGGCAACATCGCCCTGTCGGGTGCTCTGGATTTCATCAATCAGTATGAGGGCGAAAAAGACAGTGCCAACAGTTCGGGTATTATCGGCCACTTCGGCCTGGGCTTCTACTCGGCCTTCATGGTTGCCGACACTGTGGAAGTGGTGACCAAGTCCTATCAAGACTCCCCCTCCGTCCGCTGGGTCTGCAATACCGACGGCTCCTACGAGCTGTTCGATGGCCACCGCGAGGAGCGGGGCACCGACATCATCCTCCATATCACCGAGGAAGAGTCCGCCTACCTGGGTGCCTACAAGATCAAGGAAATGCTGGACAAGTACTGCTCCTTCATGCCCACCGAGATCTATTTCGTCGATGCCGACGAGGCGGACGCCGACGCAGAGGATACCAAGAATGACACCCCCGAGGGCGAGGACGGCGAAAGCAAGACGCCTGTTGAGCCCTCCCCCATCAACGACGTCACCCCCCTGTGGCAGAAGGCTCCCTCGGAGTGCACCGACGAGGAATACAAGGACTTTTACCGCAAGGTCTTCCACGACTTCCGCGAGCCCCTGTTCCACATCCACATCAACGCCGATTACCCCCTCAACTTCAAGGGCATTCTCTACTTCCCCCGCCTGGGCAACGAATACGAGTCCATTGAGGGACAGGTCAAGCTCTACTACAACCAGGTCTTCGTGGCCGACAACATCAAGGAGGTCATCCCTGAATACCTGCTCATGCTCAAGGGTGTTCTGGACTGCCCCGAGCTGCCTCTGAACGTCTCCCGCAGCTACCTCCAGAACAACACCTACGTATCCAAGGTCTCGGCGCACATCGTCAAGAAGGTTTGCGACAAGCTCAATTCCCTTTGTGACACCGACCGCAAGGCCTACGAGGGTGTCTGGGACAGCATCCGTACCTTCGTGGAGTACGCCTGTATGCGGGATCGTAAGTTCTACGACCGCGTCAAGGATTCCCTGCTGTTAGGGCTCACCGACGGCAGCTACGTCACCGTAGACGAGTATTTCAAGACCGAGGACGGTGCAGAAGCTCCTGCTGACCGCACGGTCTACTACACCTCCGACCCCGAGGGGCAGGCGCAGTATATCTCCCTCTTTGAGGCCGAGGGCATCCGCGTGGCGGTGCTGGACAAGCTCATCGACTCCCAGTTCGTCCAGATGTACGAAAGCTACGCAGGTAGCGGAGACGACGCAGTCAAGTTCCAACGCATCGACGCCGACGTTGCCGCCGCCCTGCAAAAGGACGGGGATATCACCGAAAGCGAAGCCCTGACGGCACTCTATCGCAAGGTCAGCGGTGACGAGAAGCTGGAAATCAAGTATACCTCCCTCAAGGATGAATCGGTTCCCGCCATGCTGACGGTCTCCGAGCAGTCCCGCCGCATGGAGGAGATGATGCGGATGTACGCCATGCAGGGCGGTGCCGACGGCATGCCTACCTTCCCCGTGGCGTACACCCTGACGGTCAACACCGCCTCTCCCTTGACCGTCAAGATGATGGATCTTTGCGACGCCGATCCCGAGAAAGCCGAGATCATGGCCGCCCAGGTCTACCGCCTCTGCCTCCTGTCCCAGCGCAGACTGACCGCCGAAGAGCTCAAATCCTTCCTCGCGGGCAGCTTCGACATTCTGGGTCAGATTTGACGCCTATGCCTTTTCTCAACACCGAGATCCCCGAGCTTTCGGGCTTTGACACAGGGCTTTGCCTGTCCAATCTGGACGTGCTGGGTCTGCGGCAGGATCGAATCAGCGAATCGGTGCTGGCTGTGCTCTCGGAGCTGGCAGACGCCATCATTCACGACGCCGGCGGCGATCCCGACACGGTGGACAGCATTCTTCTCTCCCTGCAAAGCGTCCCCGACACGGAGGAGGGCGGTGCCGCCGAAGGGATTCTGTCCCGGGTCGCCCCCGTCAATCGGGAGCCCCTCCGCCGTATGTCCGCTCGCTCGGGACTCTACGCCCGTCTCCTGCTCTACCGCATGATGGAGGAAAAAATATCCTCCCGACCGGAGAAGGCCCTCCCCTCTCCCCTGCCGGCCACGGTGCGGGGTCGGGTTGCCTATATGCCGGGAGCCTTTGCGGACAAAGCTTATCTCCGCCTCACCGCCCCCTTGAAAGCCCCTCGTGCCGCCGCTACCGCCAGCTTTGTGGATGCCTGCGAGGAGGTGCACGGCGGGCTTTGCGAGTACTGCATCCTTCCCTTGGAGAACAGCCACAGTGGACGGCTCACTGCCTTCACCCGCCTCATCCTCCGCTACAAACTGCAGGTAGTTGCGGTGTGCGATCTGGAAAACGGTGCCGCCGAGGGACAGACCACCCGCTTCGCACTCCTCCGCGCCGCCGGGGAAGGGCGCTTCCCAATCTCGCTGACCTTGCCACCCGCAGGTGAGCCCCTCTACCTGGAGCTCATTCACGTCACCGATACCCTTACCCTCACCGATCTGCTCATTGCCGCCGAGTTCTGCGGCCTGACCCTCTGCCGCGCCGACACCCTGCCCCACTTTGACGAGTTGGAGATCGCCGACGGGGGCAACAGCCCTCTCGTGGCCTGCGTACTGAACGCCGCCGACGGGGATCTGAACACCTTCCGCCGTTTTCTCTCCCTGGAAGCCTCCGAGGACATCCTCGCGGGACTCTACGGAACCGTATAAAAAACATTCATAACGAAAGGAATAGTACCATGAACCATTTTACCTACAAGCCCTCGGGCGTCTGCTCCCGTATGATCGACATTGACATCGAAGACAATACCATCGTGAAGGTCACCTTCACGGGCGGTTGCTCCGGCAACACCCAGGGCGTCGCCGCCCTTATCGCCGGCATGAACATCGACGAGGCCATCTCCCGCCTTGAGGACATTCACTGCGGCCCCCGTTCCACCTCCTGCCCCGATCAGCTCTCCCGCGCCCTGAAGGCATACAAGGAGCAGGCTTGACCATGCGAAATACGAAAAAAGCGCTTACAGTGTTGAGCCGTAAGCGCTTTTTCGTATGCAAATTGCAATTTATACTAATCTCTAATTAAAGCCTTGACTTCTTGTAGGGGCGTTCTTTGAACGCCCGCGGGCGCACACAGTACGCCCCTACCATGGATTTGTTCAATATTTTTATCAGAGAACAGTATTAGCGGGCTGTATCAGCATCCTTGACCCGCCCATCTCCTTATTCCATCACCACAGCCCGTCCAATGGGCGCCACGGTGGCATACGCAGAAATACGCCTCTCCCGCTCCTCAGCAGAGTCACAGGGAAACAGCTCCACCCCCGTTCCCACACGGACGTACAGCCCGCTGACGGCTCCTGCGTCGGCAGGGTCGTCGGGGATCCAGATCAGAGGCGGCAAGGCGCGGGAGGCGTCCAGATAGGCCAGGAGCGCCGCCACAGCCTCGGGATGCCCTCCGCGCAGGAGAAATTCTCCTCCCCAACGGATCTGTAAGGACGCCTGTCCCCATACCCGCAGAGCCTGGGTCAGGAGCAGATCACGCTCACGGAACGTAGGCACTTCCCGCCCGAAGAGCTTGCGGATCACCTCCCCCGCGTGGTAGGGATTGGGACGGACAAAGCTGTAATCCTCGGGTAATCGGAAGGTGACAATCTTTCCCGTAACCGAGAAAAACACTTCCTCCAGGCTATGGCTCCAAGCCGACAGCTCCGCCTCGTACACCGCCAAGGGATCGGGGAGCTCCGTCAGGTCATCATCTCCAACGACGGTAGGCTCGCAGAACGCGCAATGGGGGCAGACCGCCGGCAGATCGCGGAAGGTCTGCTTCCGGCCATACCATTGTACCTCCACCCACGCCTCCCAGAAATGTCGGGCAGTATGGGGGCAAAGGGAGGCTGTCAGCCCCGTTTCAGTTTGCAATGTTTCGTTGATCTTTGCCTGCAGGGAATGCCCCTCACACAGGGGCATGGCCTCGGCCAAGGCAAGGAATTTGTCGTAGTCCGAGGCGCCGCCCGTAATACGGGCTTCCTCCACACCGCAGGCACGGAGGAGACGGTGTAGATGTGGATCACGGTCAAGGCCGAGCAGGTCGGCTGGATTTCGGTAGCGGTTCATACCCGTCTCCTTTCTTGTGAAATCCCAGTTGTCTGCACATATTATACACCATCGGATGACATCTGTCAAGCAGAGCCTGAAAAAGAATACAAAAAAGGCCGCCGAAGGCGTACCTACCATAAAGTAGGTTTACCTACCGTAGCCTTGTAGGGCGGTGGCTTGCTGCCGCCGTTGTAAACGATATGAATTTGATAACGCGGCGGGAGATAAACCCCCGCCCTACTCGAAAAGGAGTACGAGCAATTTTGTTCATACCCCTTTTCACACATCTTGCTATTCAAGGTATAGTGTGTTACACCTTGTAGGTGTACTATCGGGCGTAAACAAAGCCTTCCTCCGGGAGGAAAGTGGCACGTGAAGCGTGACGGAAGGAGCCCGCGTGACTTTAGTTTTGAACTTGTTTTATCGTAACGCGCTCTCCCTCAGTCACCCGCGGCAAGCCGCCGGCGCCAGCTCCCTCCCGGAGGGCAATGTCATTAAGTTAAGAAAAGAACCAAGTTCAGAAATGGACTTGGCTCTTTTTTTGCAAAAAAGTTAAAGAATTTTTGAAAAAGGGGTTGACAAAAAGGAAAAAGTGTGCGGGCGATTTTATTAGCAAGCTAATAAAA
>JAZSBH010000115.1:0-15677 GCA_045602325.1 Eubacteriales bacterium
GCCGACAAGCTGCTCTCCCTGCGCGGGGTGGAAGCCTCCTTCGCTCTGGCGCTCGTCCCCGGCGGCGTGGCCATCTCGGCTCGCTCCAAGGGCAAGATCAACGTCCAACTCATTATGGAAAAGCTGGACGGCGGCGGTCACTTCGATATGGCCGGTGCACAGGTTCCCGGTGACGTATCCGAGGCGTATGACCGTCTCACCGCGGCCATCGACGAATACCGTCTGCAGTTCCCCGAGCAATTCAAAAACGAAGAATAATCCCGAATAAGTTCACTAACAGAAAGGAATATCAATCATGAAAGTAGTTCTGCTCGCCGACGTAAAAGGACAAGGCAAGAAAAACGACGTTATCAACGTATCCGACGGATACGCCCGCAACTTCCTCCTCCCCCGCAAGCTAGCCGTGGAGGCCGATGCCAAGGTGCTCAACGAGATCAAGGGACGCGAGGATTCCATCAAGCACAAGATCGAGGTAGAAACCGCCGAGGCCAAGGCCATGGCCACTAAGATGGATACCATTCTGGTCAAGATTACGGCCTCCTCGGGCGCCGACGGCCGCCTCTACGGCTCCATCACCGCCAAGGATATTGCCGAGCATCTGGCCAAGGATCACGGCATCACCGTGGATAAGCGCAAGATCCAGCTCTCGGATCCCATCCGCGCCTACGGCAAGTACGATCTGGATGTCAAGCTGTATACCGACGTGACCGGCAAGGTACACGTGCTGGTTTGTAGCTGAAGCGGAAGCGGAACGCCATCATGAACGACAACATGAACGCGCCGGACTCCCTCGTCCGAAAGCTTCCCTTCTCCCTCATCGCCGAGCAGTCCCTTTTGGGCTCGGTGCTGGTGGATCCCGAATCCTTCAACGTGATCGCGGATCAAGTAGCCGTCGCCGACTTCTATCTGGAGGAGCATCAGCAGATCTTCTCCGCCATGCACGAGCTCTTCCTCACCAGCCGCGATATCGACGTGGTCACCCTCATCGATATGCTGGTGCAGAAGGGCATCTATACCAAATCGGGCGGTGAGCAGTACATCCGCACCATTGCCGAGGTAGTCCCCAACGCCCTCAACGTCAAGGACTACGCCCGCATCGTCAAGGATAAGAGCATCCTTCGTCAGCTCATCGGTGCCTGCGACGAGGTCAGCGAGGTGGCCTACTCCGAGCAGGACGACGTGGCCCACATCCTGGACTCCGCCGAAAACAAGATCTTTGCCATTGCCCAAGGTAAGGACACCAAGAACTTCCGCCACATTCGCGAGGTCATCGGGGACGTATACAACCACCTCCACGAGCTGGTCACCGACAAGGACGCCTCCCAGGGCACACCCACGGGATTTTCGGGTCTGGACCGCGTGCTGGCAGGCCTGGGAAAATCCGACCTGGTGCTGGTGGGTGCCCGTCCCGGTATGGGTAAGACCTCCTTCTGTCTGAATATCGGCACCAACGTAGCCGCCCAGACGGGTAAAACAGTCTGTATGTTCTCTCTCGAAATGTCCGCCGAGCAGTTGGTCAACCGTATCATCTCCTCGGAGGCCATGGTGGACAGCTACGCCATGCGTACCGGCGACCTCAAGCCCGAGGACTGGGAAAATATTGCCCACGCTACCTCCAAGCTGGCCAAGTGCGACATTCTCATTGACGATACGGCCGGCATCACGGCCACAGGTATGAAAGCCAAGCTTCGCCGAGTGAAAAACCTGGGTCTGGTCGTCATCGACTATCTCCAGCTGATGCAGGGTGACAGCCGCAACGATAACCGTGTGCAGGAGGTGGCCGAGATCTCCCGTGCCATGAAGCTGATGGCTAAGGAGCTGGACGTTCCCATCATCTGCTGCTCCCAGCTTTCCCGAGGTCCCGAGTCCCGTACCGACAAGCGGCCTATGATGTCCGACCTCCGTGAATCGGGATCCATCGAACAGGACGCCGACGTGGTCATGTTCCTGTACCGCGACGAATACTACAAGGTCAACGAATCCTCCGATCCCAACTCGGATGCTGCCGCCTCCATCGCCGAGGTCATCATCGCCAAGAACCGTCACGGCTCCACCGGCACCGTCAAAATGGGCTGGATCGGCCGCTACACCAAGTTCCGTACCATGGCAGACGAAAGCGAGCTGCCGAGCTGAGGAGAGCGGGGGGACGGCCTCCGGCGGCTTATGAACCCCGCACTGCAAGCAGTGCATGAAAGAAGGGTTCTAAGAACTCCCAAAAACTTTCAAAAAATGATTCGCGATTCCAAGGAGAGCATTATGCCCGTATTCCGTCTTCCCGATGCACCCGCGTACCTCGTCGCCCTCTCCGGCGGCGCGGATTCGAGGCTCCTTCTGGAGCTTTCTGTCCGCGCTCTTTTGGAGCGGGAGCCGGGGGCAGAGGTCGGCAAGCGGATCATGGCCGCCCACCTGCACCACGGCATCCGCGGTGAGGAGGCGGATCGGGACGAGGCATTTTGCCGCCGTCTGTGTCAGGAATTGGGGGTCCCCTTAGTTGTGGAGCACGCCGATGTTCCCGCTCTGGCGGCTGAATCGGGAGACAGTCTGGAGACCGTTGCCCGCAGCGCACGGTATGATTTCTTCGTCCGCACCATGACGGCTCACGGCATCCCCACCCTGCTCACCGCCCACCACGCCGACGACAATCTGGAAACGGTTCTGGATCGCCTCCTGCGGGGGAGCGGAACCCGCGGCATGGGGGGGATCCCCCCCGTCCGCACCATCGGCCACCTCCCCGACGGCACACCCATGACGGTGATCCGTCCCCTGCTGGAATGGTCGAAAGCGGATATTCTGACCGCCTGCGCGGATCGGGGGCTACATTACGTCACCGACTCCACGAACCTGGAAATCGCATACACCCGTAACCGTCTGCGCCATACCGTAATTCCCGCGCTGGAAGACCTGGCAGGCAACGGTATTCCCCAGCGCGCGGCCACCCGCCTGACCCGTGCCGCACGGGAGGACGAGGACTGCCTGATGGGGCTGGCCGAAGCGCAGACAGCCGACGACCTCTCCCCCGAGGGAGACGGCCTATGGCTGGATCGCCTGCAAGGCCGCCATCCCGCCATCGCCAAGCGCATGATGACGATCCTCTATGAGCGAGTGACCGAAAAGGCGAATCCCCCCGACGGGCGCGGCACTTTATCCGCCGCCCATCTGGAGGCGCTCTGCGACTTGATCCAAAAGGGGATCCCCGAATCCTCGCTCAACCTCCCCCGGAGCATGGAAGCGCGGATACGCGGCGATTGGCTGTACATCCGTCCCGCCGACGCCTTCCTTCCCGCCTCCCCCGCCGAGCCGATCCTCCTGTCCGTTGGCTACACCCGATGGGGACAGCACGCGACGGTTCTGGTCGAGGCCTCCCCCACGCCCCTTTCGCCCATGGACGGCGAGAAGGTGTGGGCATCTGCCGTGTTCCCTGCCGATCTTCCCCTGCCGCTCCTGGCACGGAATCGGGAGGCAGGTGACGAGATCCTCTCCCACGGCATGCATAAAAAACTCAAAAAGCTTTTGTGCGACAAGAATATCCCCCCGCACCTCCGCGACCGCATCCCCCTCATCTGCCTCCCCAATGGAACCCCGCTCTGGTATCCCGCCGCCGCCTTTCGTGACGGATATCCCGCCCCGAAGAAGGGCGCGTGCCTGCGGATCACCGTGTTCGTCGAAACAAATTGACAATCCCTTGAAAAATGATTTCAAGAAAGGAATATACTATGGATAACCGCACTCCCGCCCTGTATGCCGATTGCGAGCGCATCCTCATTTCCGCCGAGGAGATCTCGGCCATGGTGGATCGCATCGGCGCCGAAGTACAAGCCACCTACGAGGACAGCGGCCGCCGCCTGGTCATGGTGGTCATTCTCAAGGGCTCCATGCCCTTTGCCGCCGATCTCATGAAGCGGCTGACCCTCCCCATCGAATTGGAATTCATGAAGGTCTCCTCCTACGGCGCGGGCACCAAATCCTCGGGCGAGATCAAGGTCTCCCTGGATCTCAACCGCGATGACCTGCAGGACATCGACCTTCTGGTGGTAGAGGATATCGTGGACTCGGGCCGCACCCTGTCCCGCCTCACACAGCTTCTCAGAAACCGCAACGCCCACAGCGTCCGTACCTGCACCCTTTTGGATAAGCCCTCGCGTCGAGAGGTTGAGTTTATTCCCGATTTCTGCGGCACCGAGGTTCCCGACGAGTTCGTGGTGGGCTACGGTCTGGATTACGACGAGAAGTACCGCAACCTGCCCTTCGTGGGCGTACTCAAGCGCGAGGTCTACGAAAACAAGTAATACCAAAAAAACATTCACGCGAAACTGTATGGATTTTCATAGAAAATTCATAGTCGTGTGGTATACTTAACCCTGTGCTGTATCCACGCCCCCAAAAACGGCGGCGTGTTATGCAAATCGGGTCTGCCGAGCCCGTAATAGATAAATCCCGGCAACGAACGGAGGAATCAAATGAAGAGTAATTTCAAGCTGCTCCTCGGCTACATCCTGGCCGCGGCGGTGCTGATCGGTGCTATCGCACTGGTGTACCGCGGTACCACGGGAACCCGCGAAAAGGTTACCGAAGCCGATTTCATCGAAGCATTGGTGTCCGAGGAGGTAGCCGTCTACGTACTGGACTACAACAAAGGCTATCTCGTATACCAGGAATTCGTCAAAGATGAAAACGGAAATTTCCTGGACGTCAAGGGCAACGTAGTCAGCTTCCCCACGGACGAGGAAGGCAACATCACTGACTATACCGTCCCCGAAGGCGTAGAACTGAAGCTGAGTGACCCCAAGCAGATCCTGCTGGCGGACATCACCGTCTCCCGTCTGAACTATATCGACGAGCTGTCGGTCGCTCAGACCGCGGCCGGCACAGGCGTCGGTATCCTGTCGGATTATGACATCAAGCCCGCCAACAGCTTCCCCTGGTGGGTATCCCTGCTCCCTGCCGTCATCATTGTGGTGGCGCTGATCGCCCTCTACTACTTCGCCATGAAGAAGATGATGAGTGGCGGCGGCCCCGGCGGCGCCAAGATGGGCGGCTTCGGCAAGGCTCACGTCAAGCTCCCCACGGATGACAAGAATAAGATCACCTTCCGCGACGTAGCCGGCGCTGACGAGGAAAAGGAAGAGCTGGTGGAGATCGTAGATTACCTGAAGGCCCCCACCAAGTTCGCCCGTTTGGGCGCGCGCATTCCCCATGGCGTTCTGCTCATGGGCCCTCCCGGTACGGGTAAGACCCTCTTGGCCAAGGCTGTCGCAGGTGAGGCCGGTGTTCCCTTCTTCTCCATCTCGGGCTCCGACTTCGTGGAAATGTACGTGGGTGTGGGCGCGTCCCGTGTCCGCGACCTGTTCGATACCGCCCGCAAGGCCGGGTCGGCCATCATCTTCATCGTCGAGATCGACGCCGTGGGCCGCCAGAGAGGCACAGGCCTCGGCGGCGGTCATGACGAGCGCGAGCAGACCCTGAACCAGCTGCTGGTGGAAATGGACGGCTTCGGCTCCCACGAGGGTATCGTGGTCATCGCCGCCACCAACCGCGCCGACGTACTCGACCCCGCCCTGCTCCGTCCCGGTCGTTTCGACCGTCAGATCCAGGTCAACCGTCCCAACCTGAAGGGACGCGAGGACATTCTGAAGGTGCACGCCCGCAACAAGCCTCTGGAGCCCGGTGTGGATCTGGCCAAGGTGGCAAAGGTCACCGTAGGCTTTACCGGTGCGGATCTGGCCAACCTCCTCAACGAGGCCGCCCTGCTCTCTGCCCGCCGGGGCAAGAGCCTGCTCGGCATGGATGAGATCGAGGCCGCCCTCAATAAGATCATCATGGGTCCCAAGAAGAAGACCAACGTGATGAACGACAAGGAAAAGAAGAACACCGCCTACCACGAGGCGGGTCACGCCGTGGTTGGTTATCTGGTGGGCACGGACCCCGTCCATATGATCACCATTGTGCCCACGGGCCGCGGTGCGCTGGGCTACACCAGCTTCCGTCCCGAGGCGGATCGCTACCAGATGTACAAGCAGGAATACAAGAACGAGATCGCCATGGGTCTGGGCGGCCGTGCCGCCGAGGAGATCATCTTCGGAGACGTGACAAGCGGCGCCTACTCGGATATTCAGCACGCCACCACCACCGCCAAGCGCATGGTCACCCTCTTCGGCATGTCCGAAAAGCTGGGTCCCCGCCGCTTCGGCTCGGATCAGAACGAGGTGTTCCTGGGTCGTGACTTCTCCTCCAACGCCGACTACTCCGAGGCCATCGCCGCGGTCATCGACGAGGAGATCCACGCCATCATCGACGAGGCTTACACCCGCGCCAAGTCTCTGCTGCTGGCCCATATCAATAAGCTCCACTTTGTTGCCGACTATCTGCTCGCCCACGAGGATATGGACGGCGACCAGTTCAAGGCGGTTATGGAAAATGAGTTCGTGACCGTGGAGATGATCGAGGCCATCGCCGCTGAGAAGGAAAAGGCCAGCCGTGAGGCCAACGAGGCTCGCAAGGCCGCCGAGGAAGCCGCCGATGAAGCCAAAAAGGCCAAGGAGGAGGCAGAAAAAGCTTCCGCCGATCCCGACGGAGAGAACGGCGAAAACGGCGAGGATGCCAACAAGAACCCCTTTGATTACAGTCCCGAGAATCATGACGGGGAGAATCCTTTCGATTATAATCGGAAGGATGATTAAAAGTTTGAAAGCCGATGTGTCACAATGACGCATCGGCTTTTCTTATGTTTGGGTTGAGGGAAAAGTAATGGAAATTGGAGTTATCGGTGGGAAGCCGTTCTCTGAGGCTCCCTCTGGGAGGGAGCTCCCGACGAAGTCGGGTGAGGGAGAATGCGCGAGTAAAAACATATTATTCTCAAACGAAAAAGTGTATGTTACAGGCACGCGGGCTCCCTCCGTCACGCCCTATGGGCGCGCCACCTCCCTCCCAGAGGGAGGCTTTAGGTCGATGCCAACCCACCGACAAACCCAAATTTGATCATCAATCTTCGATACAGAGCATCCCAATCCAATACCGCTGATCAACCGACAAGCAAATTCGTCGTTTTTTTGTGAAAATTTTCAAAATGGGTTTACAAACGGGCAGAACTGTGCTATAATAGAAGATGCCACATAAGTGAATATCTTTCAGCTTTTAGAAGTATACTTTTTTACCCATGGTAAAAATGTATGCTCGATTTTCGTATGCTTTCTAAATCCTGAAATGAATATGAAATCACTTGTGTGGCAACAATGGGAGTCATACATTTTTCGGTGTGTGGCTTCTTGCCACACACTTTTTATTTGAGGGAGGAAATCCATATGTCGAAAACACGAATCTGCACCCTTTTTGTAGCCTTTACATTGCTCCTATGTGCGCTGATTTTGACTGCATGTGACAGGCAATCAGACGGTCTGGAATTTACCACCAACGGCGACGGAACCTGCTCTGTCAGTGGAATCGGAACCTGTACCGATTTGGATATCGTCATACCATCCCAAAGTCCAGAGGGGGACAGCGTGAAGAGTATTGACCAGCATGCATTCTACGGTTGCTCTAACTTGACCTCCATTGTCATCCCTGATAGCGTGACAAGTATCGGAGCAGTAGCATTCTTTAATTGCTCCAGTCTAACCTCCATTTCCATCCCCGATAGCGTAGAGAGCATTGGAGAGGCGGCGTTTTTGCTTTGTTCCAGCTTAAATAAAATCGTGGTTGAAAAAGGAAATCCCAATTATCACAGCGACAAAAACTGTCTAATTGAAACAAATAGTAAGATATTAATACTCGGTTGTAAAAACAGTGTCATTCCCACGGACGGCAGTGTCATAAACATTGGTAACGGAGCGTTCGGTAATTGCACAGGGTTAACTTCTATCGTTATCCCTAATAGTGTGACGAGTATCGAAGGATCTGCGTTCGGGGGGTGCTCCAATTTAACCTCTATTGTCATCCCTGATAGTGTGACGAATATCGGTGCAAATGCTTTCATGGGTTGCACAAATTTAATCGTCGATGAAAATGTCATTCATTATGTGGATAAATGGGCCGTAGGTTGCGACACCGCGATTACCGAAGTAGTTTGGCAAGAAGGAACCATAGGTATCGCAAACCATGCGTTCAACGATTGTAATAATATAACATCCATTGTCATCCCCGACAGTATAAAATACCTTGGCGATTCTGCGTTCCAAGATTGCTCCAGCTTATCATCTGTCGATATAGGCGATAGTGTGACAAGCATTGGTGATGGTGCATTTGAAGGCTGCTATAGCTTGACATCCATCGTCGTCCCCAATAGTGTGACGAGCATTGGTGAGTTATCCTTCAGCGAGTGTCCTAGTTTAACTGATATATACTTTACCGGCACCGAGGACGAATGGAATGCCATTGAAAAAGGTAATAATTGGGATTCCAATACCGGTTCCTACACCATCCACTACAACTACGTCCCCGACTAACCCCCAAAGGAGCGGCTCCCGCCGCTCCTTTTTTCACCCTTCCCCACTTGACAAACCCTTCCCTATCTTGTATAATAAGGGTAGATAATCCGCCTCCCTCGGGCGTGAAAGGAAGCCGCCATGATACAAAATGCTCCCCTCGCTGATGCTCTGCGCCCCAAGACCATGGACGACATCGTGGGTCAGACCCACCTGTTCGGCAAAAACGGCGTGCTCCGCCGCATGGTTGAGGCAGGCCGCATGACCAATATGATCTTCTACGGCCCTCCCGGCACGGGCAAGACCACCGCCGCGTCGGTCATTGCCACCCAGTCGGGGATGGAATTCCACAAGCTCAACGCCACCACCGCCTCCCTCCAGGACGTCAAGGACATTCTCGCCCAGACCGAAGGGATGTTCGGTGCCAACGGAATCCTGCTCTACCTGGACGAGATCCAGTACTTCAACCGCAAGCAGCAGCAGTCGCTTCTGGAATACATGGAGGACGGCCGCATTACCCTCATCGCCTCCACCACCGAAAATCCCCATTTTTACGTATATAATGCGATCATTTCCCGTTCTTCCCTCTTTGAGTTCAAGCCGGTTCCCGCCGCCGAGTGTCTGAAAATGCTCCGACGCGCGCTGGATCACCTCAACGAGCAGGGCGGAACCACCACCACCATCTCCGATAAGGTTGGGCTTGCCCTGGCCGAGGGCGCGGGAGGCGACGTCCGCCGTGCCGTGGGGCTTTTGGAAAACGCCTACTTCACCGCAGGCTTTGAGGAGGGCGCCGAGATCACCGCCGAGCACATCGCGGCCTTTGATACCGGCGTGGGCAATTTCAACGAGGACGTCCACTACGACCTGCTGGGCTGTCTGCAAAAGTCCATCCGCGGCTCGGATCCCGACGCCACAGCCTTCTACGTGGCCAAGATGCTCTCCCTCGGGGAGATGTTCCCTCTTATCCGCCGTCTGCAGGTCATTGCCAACGAGGATATTGGCCTCGCCTACCCCCAGGCCGCCGCCATCGTCCGCGCCTGCTGTGAGTCCGCCCGGGAGCTGGGCATGCCCGAGGCGCAGATCCCCCTGATCCACGCCGCCATGCTCCTGGCCACCTCCCCCAAGTCCAACTCCGCCTACAACGCCCTCCACGCCGCCATGGCCGACGTGGAAGCGGGCAAGGGCGTCCGTATCCCCGTCCATCTCCAGAGCCCCCTGTTCAAGGGCTATAAGTACCCCCACGAATATCCCAATCACTACGTGGAGCAGCAGTACCTCCCCGATGATCTGGTGGGACGGCACTACTATGAGCCCGCCACCAACAAGACCGAGCAGGCCGCCGCGGCCTACTGGCGGGAGATCAAGAAGAAATAACATGTACCCATTCAGCCGCCCTCCAAAGTTTGGTTTGACGGTGGGTTGATGCCAACCTTAGTGAGCCTTCCCCTATGGGGAAGGGGGACCGCGATAGCGGTGGATGAGGAGAACGGATTCATAATCAACTTACTGGGCGTAGGGCAAGAAAAGCATTGATATGCATGTAATTTTTGGATTCCAATAAGTGGTAGGAAAGTTAATTTATCGCCCTATAGGTTGGCTTCAAGTGTTCTCCTCATCCACCGCTTCGCGGTCCCCCTTCTCCAAAGGAGAAGGCAAAGGAGAACGATAACCCCCAATTTGATGAGCATTCCGAACGAAATACAAGGGTGACCCGCGTTGCAGGTCACCCTTTTTATTGGTTACGAATCCTCCAGCGCGTCGTAGTCGCGGGAGCGGAACAGGAGAGAGATACACCAGATACCCGCCAGAGCGACCACGGTATAGATGATCCGCGCCGCCACGGTGGAAGCGCCGCCGCAGACCCAGGCAACCAGGTCGAATTGGAAGAGTCCAACGCTACCCCAGTTCAACGCGCCGATGATGGAAACGATCAACGCGATGCGATCCAATATCATCATGAGAGAACCTATCCTTTCCGAGGACGGCGCAGCCGCACCGCCTCCGTCATTCACAAAAACGGATGCCGTACATCCGCGGCGGAAACTGCTACAGGCGGCAGCAGCGTCCGCTTGCGAGCGTTTTCGTCCAATCATAGTGTGGCGTGCCGAAAGCGGGTTTATGCGGTTTTGCGCGCGGTGGGTAATTGTGGCTTTTGCTGAATTTTTGAATCTTTATAAATTCGATGGAAATGCCCAAAAAGAGGGGGATTTCTTTGCGAAAAAATGCGTTTTTTGCCCTGTGGAAAACCCGTGCATCCCTCGAAAAAACCGCCGAGTTTTCCCCTGAACTTATCCACAGTCTGTGGAAAACTCTGTGGACAGTTTTGCAAAATTGCGAGAAAATCCGCGCAAATCAAGGCTATTTTGGCGTTTTACTTGGTTAAAGTCGGGTTTTGACGTTGTGGACAAGTACCACCCGGGCATAAAACAAGTAAAAACAGTTTTCCACAGCTTTCCGTAAAAACCTTGTTGAAACTCCACAAAGCAAGCCCTCAAAACGGCCTATAAAAGGCAGGCCAAGGAAACGCCATAAATCAGGGGGTGTCTCATATGCTTTCTGCATGTAAGACACCCCCAAGGGTTATTTTACTTTACAAGTATCACGACGGTTCTTGCGTCACCCATAAAGACCTTCGACCCGTCATAGGAGAGAGTTTCGCAGGGTATCAGCTCGTCGCCAACCGCGCCGGGGGCAACAAACATATCCGCGCCGTCGGGTATGGTGTTACAAATATCCACGACAGGGGCATCCGAGTCGATCATCCAGCCCATGGTGTAGCCGTCGGGAATACGGCAATCCTCAAGAATACCAAATGCCGTATTGGCGGGCGCGTCGGTCACCTTGTATTTCTTTCCGTCGATGGTCATACCGCAAGTGCTGTCACCGCGGAAGCCAATGAGCTTTCCGCCGTCATCCAGGCGGTACTGCAGATAGTTTTGACCGCAGTAGGTGATTTTGTGTCCGTCAAGCGAAAGCTCATGAAAATCAAGCTCTGTGGGCACCAACATATCGTAGTTTTCCATGAATTGGGCGTCTATATCCTGATGGCGCATGAATATGCCCTCGGGCCACAGCTCCCGCATGGTGTGGTAGTGTCGGCATAAGGAGTAGGCGCCGTTCGGGAATTTCGTGGCCAAATACGGGCTTTTCCTGGATACTGTTTCGGGACTGTCGGGACAGTCCTTGCCGCCGTACGCGCCCAGAGCCTTCAGCACGTCAAAAAGGGTCGAGGGGGCGTCGCCCGACTCGCCCGACTGGTCGTCGCGGAGGCGGCAACCTATATAGGTCACTCTGCCGTTTCCGTATTGGCGGCCGGCACCGACAAGGAAGGTATCGGCATAGGCCACGGGCTCCGCATTGTCAATTTCGATTTTGTAAACCCTGTCGGGGAGCATATCCGTGGGGATATGCATAGGGGATACACCCGCAAGCTCTCCCGAAAAGTCAACACACCCGGCCGCGCCGCCCTCGGTAACCATCTGCGCAGAGCGCAAGCCAAAGAGCGATAGCCACATATCCGGGACGTTGCCAAGCGGATCTGCGGGAGGGGTACTGTTCCACACGAGGTTTCCGCCCCCGTGCGCGAACGCTTCGAGCAATGAGACAAAATCCTCATCATAGAACGGCTCAAAGCCCACTACGATGGTTGTATAGGAGCAAAGCCCCAGCTTCAGTATTCCGCCTTCCACCTTGCCCAAGGCCGTCACACGGTCGGCAGGGCAGTAGTTGGTATAGCCGTACTGGACCATCCAGCTTCCGAATCTCTCCTCGATCATGGTCAGATCCTTGGGGTAGATATACAGCACCCGAGTATCGCGGGGACGATTCCAGGTTACGATGCCCTCGCGGGGGATGTAGGATCCGAAGCCATTTTGAACGTTGACGAATCGTTTCTTTACCTTGTCGGGGAATCCCCACGCCCCCCACGCGCAGATCTCGTTGCGGTTGAGTGAGCCGAGGGATGCTGACATAGCGCCGCCGTAGTAGTTGCGGTCAAACCAGCCGCATTCGCAGAAGTCGGTTCCGCCGTAGGAGAAATAATCGTTCCACTTGAAATAATCGTAGCACGCCGCGATCGCCTCGCGTATGGTGCTCGAATAAACGTACGAGGGGGAGTAATCGTAAGCGCAAACATTATGGATGGTCGCAAGGTTGAACATCCCCTGCGTACCCTCGCCGTATCTGTCACAGGTGGGGGATTCCTGCCAGGTCGCGTGACCGTAACAAATGGGATCCCAGCCCGCATTTTTGACGTAGGTATCCCGTATGTAATCTCTTGCCTCACAGCACATATGAACCACACGGCTCTGGAGGCTTTCAAAATATGCCTTGCGCAAGCCAAAGGTGCGGATCAAGTCGGCCTTGGCGCTCCCGATCACGTGCTGGGTGTGTGATCTGCCCAGGGTTGCCCTGTCAATATGCATATCGTAGCCAAAGTAGATGAGTGCGCGGTCAAAATCCTCAAAGATCGGATCCATCCTTGCCAGCTCGGCCTCGAAGCTTTTCGTCATATAGCGGGTGGGGATTTCATACGGGCCGAAATGCGCCCCCAGATCCCAGTCGAACTGAATGTGCATCTCGTCGGAATACAGCTCCATAAATTCCACGCCCTTTTCTCTGTACGTATCGATCATGTTATGTACGTACTGCGTAGCCTCCGGGTGGAAATAGTCCATCTCGGGGGTATCCATGTAAAACACCGCAAAGACCCGGTTGCCGGGAAGCGAGGTTTTCCCCTCGATGACCATATGCTTGTCCCCGAAATGCGCACTGAGCTCGTACGGCTCATCGCACAGGGTACAGGTGTATGCATCACGGGGGATCTCGTGAACCGATTCGGGCTTGATCACGAGATACGGTGTACCAAGATCCTCCTCGGTATAGGCAAACAGGCGGGCGCGGACAAATTTCGGGTATATATAGCCCTTGTTGTTGGCCCATTTCTCGCAAAGAACGCCGTTGAATTTGAAGCTTCCGTCGGGATGGAGAATCCCCTCCGAGAAGAAGCGGTGCTGACCGCCAACCCCCATTTCGTCCTTGAACGTGCGTCCCAGGTCAAGGGGATTCGTGACGCTCGCGCCAAGCCCCAAGCCGTAATTTGCCGCATAATCCGCTATTTTCTTCGTGCAGTCTATAAATTCGGGATGAGACAGGTGAAGCTCACGCTGTCCGCCGCCAAAGAAATGGTCGTGGAAAAAGGTCAGTATTTGGGTCTTGTTTTTTTGCGCCCTCTCGCAGATCTCCTTCAGGGAAGAGCCCTCGGACGTGGTCTGGTCATTTGCGTATTTGGGAAAATACGGCTCGGCCGGAGCGTTCGCGTAGGCTCTGAGCTTATCGTCCTCGGTCAGAAGAATGTCATCTCGGTTGACAAGCGCGCGCAAGGGCGGGCTTTTTTTCAGACTCAGCATGGATGGAATACCCCCGTTTACAAAGATTTGTTTTTTGCCAAAAGCAGGGAAATACGTATGGGCACCTCGAAAAACCTACCGTGGGGCGAGCGGCCTTACAGCGTACAGATCAGCCGCTCGATGACCCCATACCCATCGGCAGCAGAGCGTTTCAGGGCGCGGTCGGCGGTCTGGCAGGCGGTGACAGCGTTGCGGAGCAGGGCGACATCCGCCTTACGGGCTTGCCTCAGGTAGAGGCCGACGCGGTACTCATGCATTTTCAGCGCCGAGCCAATCTCCACGGCGGTCTGTCCGCCGTCGGACATGGTGCGGATGGCCAGCAGATCGCAGACCACGCGGGATACCTCGGAGAGGATATAGAGGGGCTCCACCCGACGGAGCTTGAGGTCGGCCAGGATATCCAAGGCATCGGCGCGGCGGCGCTCCATGATGGCGCCCGAAAAGGCAAAGGCGTCATACTCCATGGCGGGAATGGCGGCGGTGCGGACGTCTGCCTCGGTGGCCGTCTCCCGTCCCTTGGCACGGACATAAAAGGCCACCTTCTCCACCTCGCCCGCCAGGGTAAACATGTTCCGCCCGCAGTATTCGATGGTGAACTGGCACACCTGCGGGGAGGCCTGCACACCGCCATGGAGGTAGTGCTTCTGCACCCAGCCCGAAAGCTTGGCAGGGGTATTGCGCTCGAAATACACGGGATGCAGGTATTCGCCCAGAGTGGTCAACAGCTCGGAGGGCTTCTTGGGGAGATTCCCCGGGTCAAGCCCATCGGCGGCTGATGAAAAGATCACCAGATTGTAGGGGTAATCGGGGATTTCGGCCAGCGCCTCACAGAGCTTGTCCAGGTCGGCGGCACGGAGGGCATTGAAGTTGAGCCCCGTGACGGTGATAATCTTGCGGTCGCTCCCCATGGGGGGCACCGCCATGGCGTCCAAGAGGGCGGCGGGGGTGAAGTCCAAGCCGTCCAGATGGATATCATTGAAGGTAGCCATGGCGGGGTCGGCCTCATAGATGGCCTGACGCGCCATGCGGAGGGAGGCGGACTTCATGTAGTCCTCCTCGCCAAAGAAAAGGTAGCCGCCCGTAGGCGATGTTTTCAGTTCCTTACGGAAGTCGGCTTCCTTGAGAATGGTCAGAGCCATGGGTTACCTCCTTCCCTTGCCGCCGCCGGATTTGGGGGCGGGCTTTCCACCGGTCTTGGGCGTGGGTCTACCGCCGGGTTTGGAGGTGGGCTTTCCGCCAGCCTTGGCCGTGTTCCCGGAGGGTTTGCCGCCGCGCGTATCGCCGTTTTTCCCTTGGCGTGGGGTACTGCTCCTGCTCCCGCGATTCCCACCGACGGGGCGGCTTCCCCCGGTCTGGCGGTTCACGGCAGGACGATTCCCGCCCGCCGGGCGCACCAGACACTCGGGACCAAAGCCGATGAGATCGCTTCGACCTGCTTTTGTCAAGGCTTCGCGGACAAGGTCGGCGTTCTCGGGGCGGTTAAACTGGAGCAGGGCGCGCTGGAGCTGCTTTTCGTGGTAGTCGGTGACCACGTGGACGGGCTTCATATCCATGGGATTGATGCCGGTGTAGAACATAACGGTGGAGGCGGTGCCGGGGGTGGGGTAGTAGTCCTGCACCTGTTCGGGGGCGTAGTGATCCCGCTTGAGGCAGAGCGCCAGGTCAATGGCCTCGTTCAGGGTAGAGCCGGGGTGGCTGGACATGAGGTAGGGCACCAGATACTGCTCCTTGCCGCACTCCTCCGACAGCTCGAAATACTTCTTACGGAAAGTCTCGTAGACGTGGAAGTCGGGCTTGCCCATGCACCGCAGGACGGGGGAGGCGCAATGCTCGGGGGCGACCTTGAGCTGTC